>DASRZQ010000167.1:0-20379 GCA_035686205.1 Geobacteraceae bacterium | reverse complement strand
TTGATAATCGCTCTTGATAGCCAGGAAGGGAGCTTAAGAAATGATGCAGTGAAGGACCTATTAACGCACCAAAGAGTAATCCTAGAAACAGGACGCCCACCAGAATAAGAACAAGTGCAAGGACTTTCGGCACGCCCTTGCGTTGCAACCAGAACATTGGTGGAGCGCAAATGATGGAAATGAACACTGACAGAAAAAAAGGAACCAGCATAGAGCTGGCCGCCTTCATCCCTGCTATCACAATGATAAAGCTAGCCAGGATCAATAGCGCGGGCGACTTGGGGGCGTTTTTTACATTACCGTTCATTGAATTGTCCTACACTATGCTTGAGTTTACAGACAATGTGATAAAAAAACCTCAAGAGCTTATCCGGAGTCCTAAACTAAACTGAAATCAAGCAGATCACCACAGTTCGTCCAAGATTACAACTGTTCACCACTATCGATCTAATTATACCACCCATCATTGCAATAAATTCTTTCACTGTGAAGGCAGTTATCACGATTTCGATGTAAATATCATAATTCTAAAGTACTTTAAAATCCGAATTCGGAGGACAAAAAGCATGAAAGCATCCGTAAACTCATCCGCCGACGGTATGCTATAATCATATTATAATATTATCATTGTAAATTCTAATACAATCAGCGGCTTCCAAATAATTGCTTTTACAACTGTGCCTTGCCTGTTTTACCGATACGGCAAAAAGGGCATAACAGAGTGTTTCAAATGTCTTATAAAAAGGAAATCTGGACATGTGTTGGAGTTTTGTTTCTTGCCTTGGTCGTTTTTCTAGGCGGCGATGGGCCCCGGCATTCCTCTCAATACGGCTTTCATGCTTATGGATTGAGAGTAAACTCAGCGGCCAGATGGATGCCACGATTCAATCATTGTTTTCCGGAGAGGGCGAAACAGCAAGATGAGGAATACATTCAGTCATTACGTGTGGCGTCTGAGAGACCGGCAGCGGTCATTGTTGTGTTTCCCGCTCGGAATAGTGGCGGGGATTACCTGCTGGAAGCTGCTCGGTTGGGGTGCGGAATTTGCCGTTCTTGCCGGCTGGATTTTTGCTACGGGCAGTTATTTGGCTTTCCTTGGGCTGATCATTTTCATGGCTGACGCTGCCATGACCCAGCGTCGCGTTTCAAAAGACGATCCCAGTCCGCAACACCTGCTCGTCGTGCTTTCGTGGGTTCTCCTGCACACTGCCTTTGGACAGCAATACGCCCGAATTTATTACGATGAGTCAGACGAACAGGGCAGGCCTTTTCCCGGAGGAAAACGTGGTGGGTTCTCCTTTCCCGGAACTGACTCTCCCGATTATCTGGACTCTTTATACGTTGCGTTTACCATTGGCTTGACCTATGCGACGAGCGACGTAAATATCACCTCCAACAATTTGCGGCGGCTGGTCCTCATCCACAGCGTGATCTCCTTCTTCTTCTATTCGACGGTGCTGGGTGTGGTCCTGAACGCTATAGTGACGTCCTGAGGCCGGTCCTTGTGCGTAAATGCAAAGCAAGAAATACATCCGTCGGCCCGCATGCTATAATAAAAAAGAAGGGAGTTGGTCAAACGAGGGATTATCATGAATCCGACGCTAATTCTTTCCATCTTGTCAGCATTGGCAGCAGCAGTTTGGTCCGTGTGGACATGGAGTGAGGAGCAGCAAAAGGAAAGGCAACTCAAGCGCGACCACGAGGCTGCATTATACGTGAACGCCTTTATCGCAGTCGCCGAAGAGTTGCAGTCGAAACTTTACAGGATTCTTGAGGAAGACGAACTCGCTTCTTATAAGAAAGAATATCCGGATCTGCATGAATTTGCCTCCCCGGCCGCGATTGAATTTCTTCACTGTTTGAGTCAGTTTTTCGGGTGGGGCGCATGCACTTTTCGGTACGGCCCTTACACGAGGGACCCTCGAGTAATAGAACTGGTCAGGAGAATTAGCGAAGCCTGCGAAAATCGAAGTGAGTTCTCAGGGGATGCCTTCCGCTTCAGCCTGGACGAAAGGATTTCTTTGGGAACGGCTGTACTTCGGCACTTAGGGGATGTCACAGCCGTTCATCCCGTATTCGAGTCAATCCCGCTATATCAATTCGAGGGGGATATTAGTGATAAACAGAGTAAACGCACCCGGTTGTACCAGAGCCGGGCAGTCCGCTGCACCCTTGACGCGATTGATCGGGCTGATCGGGCAGAGTCTCTGGAGGGACATGAACGATTGGCTGTTTTGCAGAATCTCCTTGTAGACCTGCTCGCATACCTGGAAAGCAAGGAAGGGTTCAGCGTTGCTGTCGGGGAGCGCAGAAAAGCAAGGCTCATAGGAGTTTATGCCGCAGTATCCCCGAACCCTGGACAGACAATGGGACCGGCAACTGTCGTCAGGGTCCTCCACCAGACCCGAGGGCGCATCCGACTGGGTGTTCCGCGTGTGAAGACGGACGAGGCTTATGCGAATCGTTTGCACGCGCTTTTGAGGTCAGTGGAAACCGTTACGAGTATTCGTATCAGCCGTGCCGCGGCTTCTGTCATCATTTGCTACAGCACTGATATATCAGCGGCAGGGTTTGCGACCAGGGTATTGAAGATTGTTGAAGGCGCTTCCATTTCCTAAGGACCGGTCTTCTCACTTAATTGCTGTTGATAGGCCTTAATCACTTGATCCAGCGTGTCGTAAAGAGCATTTTCACCGAACAACATGAGAAAATAGTAGCGACATTGCTCCCTGACGTCCTCGAGTACCTGTGCAACAACGAGGCGTATTTCTTTTTCCTTCAATATCGCGAAAATAGAACGCAGCGTCTCAGCCGCGGAATAGTCCACATCATCCACCGCGGAAGCGTCAATGCATAACCAGCGCAACGGTGGCTGAGCGCGGTTGACGAGAGCAGTGATCTCTTCCGACAGCTGAAGGGAATTCGAATAGTACATACTGTGTGTGAACCTGTAGATAAGCAGCCCGGGTAAAGCCTGGGCACGTGTTGTTACCGGCTGCGCGTGCAAGACGCCCGACTTTCCCGGCACGAGCACAACGTTTTTCGGCCGATAGCCGCGCCGGGTATGGTCTATAAGCGAGAGCACGATGGCAAGCAGGATGCCTTGTTCGACCCCGACGAACACTACCATCATTACGGTAATCAGCGCCACCCAGAATTCCGAGCGCCTCTGCCTGTATACGCTCCGCATTCCCTTGATATCGATGAGATCGATACCGATCAGGAACACGATCGCTGACAGGACCGCTTCAGGCATATAGGCCAGCGGCGCGGTGAGAAACAGCAGGACCATGAGCACGATAGCCGTCGTAACCAGATGCGACAGCTGGGTTCGTCCACCGGCACTGTCGACCATCTGCGTTTTGGTCGGGCTGCCGTTGACTACAAAGGTTCCGGACAGGGCTGCGCTGATGTTTGCGAGCGCCAGACCGACAAGGTCGGTGTTTTCGCTGAAGCGTTCGTTATAGCGCGCCGCGTAGGCACGCGATGTGGCCGCGCTCTGTGCCAGGATGACTATGAACATGGCGAACGCCGTTGGCGCAAGATTTTGGACAAGATTCCAGTTCCACTGGATGTCGGGCAAAGCCATGTGCGGCAGACCGCTTGGGACCGTTCCGAGGACTTGCATGTGTGTATTGAGACGCAGCGCCCAGCTGGTGATAATCGCACCGGTAACCGCGATTAAAGCCCCCGGAATTTTTCTCGATATTTTCTTTGATCCGACCATCAGAACCAGGACACTGAGCGAAGTGGCAAGCGCATAATAGTTGACGTCCCCGATCTGCTGAATGTCGTTCAATACCTTCTGAAACGTCCCGTGCCCGCCGCCCTTCAGACCCAGCATGCCGGCAATCTCGCCCAGCGCGACCTGGACCCCGACGCCGCTCAGGAAACCGATCAGCACAGTGCGAGACAGGAAGTCCGCCATGAAGCCGAGCCTCAGAACGCTTGCCAGGATGAGGAAGCCGGCAGCAATCAAGGCGAGGACCCCGGCCAGTGCGACGTACTTATCGGAGCCCGTGGCTGCCACACCGACCAGACTGGCGGCGAGAATGGCAGCCGTCGCCGAATCGGCGCCAACCACCAGATGGCGTGAGGAACCGAAAAGGGCGAACAGGGCCATCGGAATGAGAATGGTATAGAGGCCCGTGATCACCGGCGTGCCGGCTATCTTGGTATAGCCCATAACCTCGGGGATCGCCAGGGCCGCCAGCGTAAGGCCTGCCATGACATCGGCAGGAATCTGTTCCGCCTTGACAGGCTACACACCCTGAAGAATTAGTGAGCGCCAGCCCCTGGATTTATTTTCATCTGTATTCATGCACTGCTCCTGGATATGAGCCTCTAAAGCCGAGATTAGCCTTTTCACCGTATCTTTACTTGTATCCTGCGTCTTTCCAAGCCTCCACTCCTCCCTTCAGTGCCGCAACATTCGAATAGCCTCTCTCCGCAAACTCCGCTGCCCGACCGGCAGACGTATGCTCCTCGGGTCATTTGCAGTAAAATATGATCTCCTGTTCCTTCCCAATTTCGGCAAGCCGGGAGTTCAACTCGCCGAGGGTCATGGCCCCTTGCAGCCGCATCCGGCCGCAAAGCTCCTTGTTGTCGTAGACGCAGACGAAAAGCGCCTCCCCTGCCTGCACCTTGTGCCGCACCTCCTGCGGGTTTACTCGTCTGACCTCCGCCATATTTCCCTCCCTTATCTCTTCCTCGTAATTCGGGGAAGGAACTGCCTGTCCAAAGACAGAACGCGAATCTTAGCCCTGCCTCTCCTGTCATCGCCCCAGATCTATAACCTCCATCCGATGATTCGCCTCGGGGTGTTTAGTTGACGGACCCTCCGCAAGGATCACCATATCCCCCGACAAGCCGTGATCCGAAACCCATTTTTTAACATAGGCGGACCAGTCCTCGGGATGATAGGTCTCGTGCACCGGGCAGACTCCGGAAGAGAACTGCAGCCTCTGGCAGGTCGCTTCCTGGGAACTTACCGCGACAACCGGCACCGGAAGCCGGAACACTGCTATCCTCCTGGCCGTGGCCCCGCTTCGCGTCGGCACGAATACCGCGGCCGGGGTCGCATATTCGAAACCCGCCTCGACGCCAAGGGCGATAAGGTGCATGGGGAGTACCTTCCCCTTCAGGTCGACCTCACTGAACACATCCCTGACCGCGATTGCCGGGCGTTGGGGTTCTATCGCGGCGGCAATCTTCGCCAGCATTTCCACCGCTTCGACCGGATAGCTTCCCATTGCCGACTCGCTGGACAGCATGACGCAGTCAGTACCGTCAAGGATGGCATTTGCAACGTCGGTGGCTTCCGCCCTTGTCGGGCGGCGGTTCTGGGTCATGGATTCCAGCATCTGCGTCGCCGTGATCACAGGTTTTACGCGCATGTTGGCCAGGCGCATCAAACGCTTCTGCACGACGGGGATTTGTTCAATGGGGACCTCGACACCAAGGTCGCCGCGCGCGATCATTATCCCGTCGGCCGCATCGACGATCTCTTCCAGGTGGTCAAGTGCGTTGGAACGCTCTATCTTGGCGATGACAAACGGCTGATATCCTTGCTCGTCCGCGGCTTCACGCACCTCCCTGATGTCGTCCGCGCTGTTCACGAATGACTGGCTGATCGCATCAACCCCGTTGTCCAGGGCAAATTTCATGCAATTTCGGTCATGGTCGGTAAAAGCGCTGATGCCGAGGTCGATGCCCGGAAGGTTGAGGCCCTTCCTTGACCGTAATTCACCCCCCACCACCACGCGGCACCGGACATCGTTTCCTTTGACTTTCTCCACCTCCAGCTGGATAAGGCCGTCATTGACGTACAGGGTAGTTCCCGGGCTGACGACCCGCGGAAGCTTGGAAAAAGTGACGGAAACGCGTTCGACATTACCGGTTATTTCTTCGGCTGTCAGGGTAAAGCGGTCGCCGGGCGTGAGTTCGACGGGCTCGTTTTCCAGCAGTCCGATTCGCATCTTCGGGCCGGGAAGATCGGCCATGATCGCAAGGCGGCGCCCGGTCGAACGCGCCGCGACCCTCAGGTTCCGGATCACCCGTTCGTGGCCGGAAAAGTCGCCATGGGAAAAATTCAGCCTGGCGACGTTCATGCCGGCCAGCAGCATCCGTTCCATGATGTCAGCTGAATCCGACGCCGGGCCGATGGTGCAGACGATCTTGGTTTTGTTCGGTGAAAGGGTCATATAACCTCCACATCGTTGCTCTCTATCGTCGGTTCAGTTTAGATTTCCCTGGACACCATGTATCTGGCAAGATCAACCACGCGGTTTGAATAACCCCACTCGTTGTCGTACCAGGCGATGATCTTGAACCCGGTCTGCTCCCCCTTGAAGTTATTCTGCATGGTCGTGACGGAGTCGTAGATGGAAGAACTGCGGGAATGGATAAGATCAGAGGAGACGATCTCTTCGTCGGTGTACTCCAGTATCCCCTTCAGATACGACTCCGAAGCTTTTTTCATCAGGGCGTCGATTTCCTCGATGGTGCTCGACCGCACTGACTGAAACGTGAAATCGATAACGGAAACGTCAGGGGTGGGAACCCGGAAAGCCATCCCCACCAGTTTTCCTTTCACCTCAGGAATCACCTCGTGCAGGGCTTTTGCCGCGCCGGTACTGGAAGGAATGATGTTCACGGCTGCCGCCCTTCCCTCCCGCCAGGTTTTTCGGGAAGGGCCATCCACAAGCTTCTGAGTGGCGGTGTAGGAGTGGATCGTTGTCATACCCCCTTTGTTGATGCCGATCCCTTCCTTAAGAATCACGCGGACGATGGGCGCGAGGCAGTTCGTCGTGCAGGAGGCGTTGGAAACCACATGGTGCTGCTCCGGATCATACTCCCCTTCGTTAACACCCATCACGAATGTCTTAACACCCCCCTTCGCCGGCGCCGTGATAATCACCTTCCTGGCGCCGGCCTCGAGATGCAAGCCCGCCTTCTCCGCCTCGGTAAACAGCCCCGTTGACTCGATCACGAACTCGACGCCCAGTTCCCGCCAGGGGAGTTGATCAGGAGTCTTGGTCGCCGCTATACATCTGATCCTGTGGCCATCGACGACGAGAATGTCCTGGTCTGCGGACGAAGAACTCCTCTCCGTGGCAAGGGACCCGGGAAACCGGCCGTGAATGGAGTCGTACTTCAACTGATAGACAAAGTAGCTCGCATCTGTGCTCGTATCCACGATAGCGACGACATCAAACTCCCTTCCAATCAGCCTTTGTTCCGCCATTGCGGCGAGCACGAGCCTCCCTATCCGTCCAAACCCGTTTATTGCAATTTTTGTTGCCATACTGTGATCTCCTTTTCAGTGTGCAGATAATATAAATGGAATTGCTTATTTTTCAGAAGGAACGCCCTCACCGCATGTCCCGCGGCTGCCCGGTCGAAGCGAGCACGCTGCTCCAGAGCCATCCCGCCGGATCGATCCTTTTCCTCGTCGATACGGCAAGTGAAATGGGAACATGGGTAAATTCGCCTTTCCAGAACCCCGTCACCATGTTGGTCCGCCCGGTCATCCCGGCATGCACCGCATTGTGGCCCAGGAGGAGGCAGAAAGCGGAGTCATGGGGTGAAGCAGGGACACTCCTGATCGTGTAACTGGGGTCGAAGTATTTCAGATTAACCGGCAGCCCTGTATCCTTGAAGTGAGCGGTTATCTGGTCCTTCATGAAAACGCCGATGTCTCCGAAACGTATGTTGCCCGATGCGTCCCGCTCGTCGCCATGACGGCACAGGTCCTGGCCCGCGCCTTCAGCCACCACGATAACCGCGTGTCCCCGGAGCGTGAGCCTGTCCCTGAGGGCTGACAGGAAACCTTCGAGGGAAAAGGGGACTTCCGGGACGAGACAGAAGTTGACGTTGTTGTCGGCCAGAACGGAAAAAGCGGCGATGAAACCGGAATCTCTGCCCATCAGTTTCACCAGGCCGATTCCGTTTCGCGCTCCCGTAGCCTCGTTGTGGGCCGAATTCGTTACGCGGGCCGCCTCGGAGACCGCCGTCTCGAAGCCGAAAGACTGCTCGATAAAGGATATGTCGTTATCGATGGTTTTCGGAATACCGATCACCGAGATCTTGAGTCCTCTCCGTCCAATCTCCTCGGCGATGGCCCCGCCCCCCTTGAGGGTACCGTCGCCGCCGATTACGAACAGGATACCGATGTTCATGTGGTCGAGGGTATCCACCATTTCGGACACATCCTGTGGCCCCCGCGACGAACCGAGGATGCTGCCTCCCACGCCGTGGATCTGGTTGACGTTGCGCGGCGTCAGCTCAAGCGGCGTGTGGCCGTGTCTGTAAGTAAGCCCTTCATACCCGTACGGAAACCCGAATACCGTTTTCACGCCATAATGGAAGAAAAGGCTCATTACCAGGGATCTGATTACCTCGTTGAGACCAGGGCAGATGCCTCCGCAGGTAACGATTCCGCACTTGAGTTTCGCCGGATCGAAAAATATCCTCTCCCTTGGCCCGGCCAGTTCCATGCAGGGCGGCTCCTTCCCTTCGGACAGGCACGCGCGGATTTCCGCGGAATAGGAATTATAGAGGACATGGTCGTCTTCGCCGACAAACCGTATCCCGCTCATAGGCGAGGGAATCCGGCATTCCCCCAGCCTGGATATCGTGAATTCAGGATTGGTTTCCATCATGGTCCTTCTCCTTCCTTGAATATTCGGATATTTGAAAATCAGTAAAGCATTTTTACAGGGATGAAGGGGATGAACGGGATAAAATCAAAACCATGAAATGATTAGTGCTTCGCTTCTACCCAATATAGATTTTAGTTTTTGCCCTTATCCCCTGAATCCCCTTTATCCCTGTTAATTACGTTTTTTTGGTTTTGACTTTTGCGCGGTGTATTCTGTTTTTGCAGTCAAGATGCAAAAAGTGTCGACCCGGTCCCGCCCAAGTCGGCAACAGCCTTCTTCGCTCGTTCAGCCATGGAGGCCTCGCCCAGCGCAAGGTATGTGCGCGGGTCGTATGCCTTCTTGTCACCTACTTCCCCGTCGATTTTCAGGACCCCGTCGTACTTTTTCAGCATGTGGTCGGTAATTGCCCTGGTGAATGCGTATTGCGTGTCGGTATCGATATTCATCTTGACCACGCCGTAGCAGATCGCCTCGCTGATCTCGGCGGGCGATGATCCGGAGCCGCCGTGGAAAACGAGATCGAAACGCGCCTTCTCCCCGTAAGCGTTTACCACCGCTTCCTGGCAGTCGTTGAGTATCGAAGGCTTCAGCTTGACGTGTCCCGGCTTGTAGACACCGTGAACGTTCCCAAAGGTCGCCGCCAGGAGGTATCGGGCGCCTTCAATCACGTTCAGGCGGCGCGCGACCTCCAAGGTGTCCTCAGGAGTCGTGTAGAGCTTGGCCGACGCCTCGGCCTTCATGCCGTCTTCTTCTCCCCCGACTACACCGGTCTCTATCTCAAGAATCAATTCACTTTTCCGAAACCTCTCAAGAAGGGTGACGGCGATATCGAGATTTTCCTTGAGCGGAAGCGCACTGCCGTCGAACATGTGGCTGTTGAAAAGATTCGGCAGGCCCGCGGCCCGCCGCCGTTCGGTCTCGGCCACGAGAGGCAGCACAAAGTTGTCAAGCTTGTCGGCCTGGCAGTGGTCGGTGTGGAGCGCCACGTACACCGGATAGCGGTCGGCGACCCGGTGCACATGCTCGGCTATCGAGATTGCGCCGAGGGCCATGTCCTTTACCGATGAACCCGAAGCAAATGCGCCCCCTCCCGTAGAAACCTGGATTATTCCGTCGCTCCGGCTTTCGGCAAGCCCCTTGAGCACCGCATTTGCAGTGGTCAGTGAAGTAACATTGATGGCGGGGTAGGCAAAGCGGTTTTCCCTCGCCCGGTCAAGCATCCTGCAATAGGTCTTGTAATCGGCAACTGGCATGAAATTTCTCCTTTTTATAGGAATTCTTCGGGAGTCGAAACCGCCGGAGTCCCGGAGAGCCTGGTAACGAGCACAACAGTCGAGCGGGGCTGCACCATGTAGCTGTCGCCCTGAATTAGTTTAGCGTCTTTTAGGTACTCAGTATCATCGGGCGGCTCCAGCGATGTGTCCATCAGACGGCGCCAGGCAAATGCCGGGCCGCCGGACACGGGTGGAATCCGGAATTCGAGGGGTTCCCGGTACGCATTGAAAATCATGTGAAACATGAGCTGTTCGTCAAGGCTCCGTACAGTAACCGCAATGCTATGGGAGTCGTCGCTCCAGTCGGGCTGATGAAGCCTGGTCCCATGCCACTCTAAATGTGCCCTGCCCAGTAGCTGGTTGAGGCTGAGGCTCAGACCTCCGGAAAGGGCTTCCCGCCGTATCCTGTTGCGAATCATCTGGCTGCAGAAGCGAAAGATGTCGCCGTGCCTTTCGGGCAGGCTCCAGTCGAACCAGCCAATCTCGTTGTCCTGGCAGTAGGCGTTATTGTTGCCCTGCTGCGTGCGGCGCGCCTCGTCGCCCATCAGCAGCATGGGAGCCCCCAGCGTTATCAGGGTTACCGCCAGGAAATTTTTAACCTGCCGGTTTCTCAGCCTCTCAATTTCCGGGTCACCTGACGGCCCTTCGGTTCCGCAGTTCCAGCTGAAGTTGCAGTCGCTCCCGTCCCGGTTATCCTCGCCGTTGGCCTCGTTATGCTTGCTGTTGTATGATACCAGGTCGTTGAGGGTGAACCCGTCATGGCAACTGATGAAATGGACGCTCTGCTCCGGATCCCGCTCCTTATGCCCATATATATCAGGGCTTCCGAGGAGCCTGGATGCAAAAAGCTGAACGGTACCATTGTCGCCGCGGAAAAATCTTCTCACGTCATCCCGGAACCTGCCGTTCCACTCTCTCCAGCTGTCGCCGATGAAGCTTCCCACCTGGTAGAGACCCGCCGCGTCCCATGCCTCGGCGATCAGCTTTACGCCTGACAGGACCGGGTCAGAGTCGATGTCCCATAGAATCGGCGGATTCTTCATCGGGCATCCGGATTCGTCGCGAGCCAGGATCGACGCCAGGTCAAAACGGAAGCCGTCCACGTGCATCTGCTCGACCCAGTAGTGGAGGCTGTCGAGGATCATCCTCCTGACAATCGGGTTGTTTGCGTTCATGGTGTTGCCGGTGCCGGTGTAATTTGCGTACGATGCGCCGTCTTCGTTGAGAATATAGTAGACGCCGTTTTCCAGGCCCTTGTGGCACAGGGTCGGCCCGTCTTGGTTCCCCTCGGCGGTGTGATTAAAAACGACGTCGAGGATCACCTCGATACCTTCACGATGGAGGGCCTTGACCATGTCGCGGAACTCGTCAAGGACGCCCAGCGGGTCCTTTCTCGAGCTGTATGCGTGGTGTGGGGCGAAGAACGATATGGGACTGTATCCCCAGTAATTCGTCAGGCCTTCGGGCGCGGCCTGCCGGTCGAACTGAAAAACCGGCATCAGTTCGACTGCGGTAATGCCGAGGTCTTTCAGGTACGCGATTTTTTCGACAAGGCCAGCGTATGTGCCTCGTTTTTCGGGGCAAACACCGGAATTCGGGTGGCGGGTAAAGCCGCCGACGTGCATTTCGTAAATGACCGTCCTGGCAAAGGGCACTTTCAGGGGGGCGTCACCCTCCCAGTCGTAGTCGCCGGGATCGCAGACAACGCTCTTCATGGAGGTGGCCGTGTTCTCTCCCGCCCTCGTCGCTGCCTTTCTGCTGTAGCCCTCGGGCACCGCCACGGTCTTGCCGTACGGGTCAAGGAGTACCTTGTCGGAGTCAAATCTGAATCCGCGCGCGGGGTCAAAAGGGCCGTGGGCGCGAAAGCCGTAGATCTGCCCGGACTTCAGGCCGGGGACGAAGCAATGCCAGTAGTGATATGTTTTGTTCCTTGACGGATCCAGCATGATGACGCTTGACGGCTGCGCCGCGTCGGCGCCTTCGAAAAGGAGGAGTTCCATTGAAGTGCAGCTTTTGGAATACACGCTGAAGTTCACGCCGTCGCGGCAAATCGTTGCCCCGAGCGGGTGGCTTCTCCCAGGCCGGACGGAATGACCGCTATTATCGCTTTTCCGCATTTTCGCCATCTAAAATTCCCGGTTATATCTTTAAGTGGTTGTTTTTGTATTCGACCTTCTTTCAACCCCATTGTATCCAATGTCCGCTTTTTTCCGTATGGGGTTATTTTTGACGTCTACCCATTCATTTGAGCCCGGCCGAAAAAAAGCAACTACTATGCCCCTCTTTATCATGTCGTCAAGATTGGAAGCTTCAATATAACCGCGGGATTTATCTCTGCAAAGCACTCGTATCGGCATCTCTAAATTTCCTTTTGTGACCAATTTGGGATCAATTTGAACATGCTTACGCTTTCTGCGAATACCCAGCCGTATATTCATCCGCATCTAAATATAAAGGCCGATAACGGCTCATAGCTTTGCCGCCAATGATTTTGCTTCCTCAACTTCCCCATGGTGATGCGCCTGGGCCGGGGCTTATCTATTTCGACTGCGGTGTTGTGATTCACTAATTACTTCTTCAGTTCCGCGGAGGAACAATTTTGTCAACGGTGGTAGTTCTTGCACCTTTTCCCCAATCCGCAAAACAGGTTTTTCTGTTGTAGTATCAACCTTAATGTCCATATCAATAGCCATTGTTGCTGATTCGAATTTAACTTCGGCTTCAATTGCTTCAAGTTTTTGCTTGATTTCCGCGCTGTCTCTTTTCAGTTGCGCTGCAACTTCTCGCCAAACTTGCGCAACAGCCCTATGCTTTTCAGCCTCAGCGTCATTGACGGCCGCGTCGGCTTTGCCTTGAGCCTCTTGTGCTTTTTGCTGAGCCTCTTGTTCTATTTTACTTACCTTCTCATTGGCCCAGTGTTTTATCTCTTTTTTCGTTTTCTCGACATAGTACGACGCAAGCTCAGCCATTTGCACCTGTATGGTCGGCCAAATGTATTTTTTAAACCAGGGCCACGATGTCTCAATCACAATCTTTTTGGCAACGTCAGCAATTCCCATTTCTCTCTCCTTTTGTCAGCCATTGCTGATTTACACACATGAGTAGAGATTCAAACCTTAAATCTCAATCCTGAATTCGGCTCCGTCTTTTATGTTTCTTGCGCTTAATTTCCCTCCCATTTTCTCCTCGATGATTATTTTTGACATATCCAAACCAATGCCGATTCCGTTTTCCTTGCTCTTGGTAGTGAAATAGCGGTCAAATATCTTATCAATTATATTCTCCGGGATTCCCCCGGCGTTATCTGTTATTGAAACAACAACCTTCTCCGCCTCCTGGAATGCTCTTATGATAATCCTTGGTTCGGTGGTATTCCTTTCAGTAAGTATATCTTTCGCATTCTTAATAATGTTTAAAAGAACATGGGAATACTCATTCGGATACCCGTTCAATAGAAAATCATCCGGTACATCCACTTGTACTAGTATGTTGCTTCGCTTTAAGGCAGGGTTCAGGAAAGAAACTGTTCTATTAATCGAATCACGGACTGAAAATAAAGTTTTTGCTTTCCCTGGGGTAAAGAAATTACTAAAATCTTGTATAGTTTGAGACATATACTGAATAACATCCATAACTTTACTAATTGAGTCATCCAGATATTCTTTAGTGAATTTACCCTCATCGTAGGATTCCTTAAAATCCTGTATGAGTAGCGAAATTAAATTTAGAGGCTGCCGCCACTCGTGGGCTATGTTCCCCATCATCTCATGAAGCTGTTTTCCTTGCTCCCTGGCTGTCATAATTCGTATCCGTTCATCCATTGTTGCACTCATATGCCTTGGCAGGTCATAGTCATATGTAGTCATCAGGCGAAATTTCGCACTCCTTGAAGCGTCACAGTACGTTCACGGCATTATTCAGGTTTTTTTGAGCGGCAGCGCGCTACCAGCGAACATGTGGCCGCTATGGACTTTATCATCCCCGGTTTGCATTGTTACTGTAGGTCTTTGATTGCCGCTGTTTTCCAAATCTTTTCACAGTACTCCCTGATGGAGCGGTCCGACGAGAATTTCCCCATCCGGGCCACGTTCAGTATGGACATCGCCGTCCACTTTTTCTTGTCCCGGTAGGCGGCGCCCACACGGTCCTGGCAGTCGATGTACGACTGGTAATCAGCCAGCAGCAGGTACTCGTCGCGCTGAAGGAGGTGATCAACAAGGGGGCGGAATAACATGCCGTCCCCCTCGGAGAACCTGCCGGCGGCGATCAGGTCTATGGCCTCCTTGAGCGAGTCGTTTTCCTCATAGAAGGAGTAAGGGTGGTATCCTCCCGCCTTCAGTTCGTGCGCTTCTCCGGAGGTAAGACCAAAGAGGAAGAAGTTTTCTTCTCCGACCTCCTCGCGGATTTCCACGTTTGCGCCGTCGAGGGTGCCGATCGTAAGGGCGCCGTTGAGAGAGAGCTTCATGTTGCCGGTGCCCGAGGCCTCTTTCCCCGCCATGGATATCTGCTCGGAGAGGTCGGCAGCCGGGTAGATCAACTGGCCGTTGGTAACGTTGAAATCGGGGAAAAAAACCACCTTGAGGCGCCCGGCTACATCGGGATCTGCGTTTACCACTTCCGCCACTGAAGTTATGAGCTTAATGATCAGCTTGGCCATGAAGTAGCCGGGCGCCGCCTTGCCGCCGAAGATGAAGGTCCTGGGCGTGATGTCTAATTGCGGGTTCCGCTTGATCCGGTTGTAGAGGGTGATGATATGAAGCACGTTGAGGTGCTGGCGCTTGTACTCGTGGATACGCTTTACCTGCACGTCGAAAAGGCTTGAGGGATCGACCTCGATGCCGGTCCGCTCCCGGATGACCTTTGCCATGGCCTCTTTGTTTGCCTGCTTCACCTTCCGCCAGTTCCGTTGAAAGGCGGTATCCCAGGCAAACGGTTGGAGCCTGACAAGCTCCGTTTCCAGGTTGCAGAGCCATCCGCCGCCCAGCTTCGACGAGATCAGCTCTGCCAGGCCCGGATTGCTCAACGCCAACCAGCGGCGGGGGGTGACGCCGTTGGTGACGTTATGGAATCTTTCCGGGAAGAGTTCGTGGAAATCACGAAGCACCGTCGTTTTCAGAAGCTCCGTATGGAGTTTGGCAACCCCGTTGATGGCGTGGCTGCCTACACATGCCAGGTGCGCCATCCGCACATACTTGTCACCACTCTCATCTATTAACGACAGCCGGGCGATTCGCGCGTCGTCTTCCGGGAACGTCATACGCACCTCGTCCAGAAACCGCCTATTTATCTCGTAGATGATTTCGACAATACGAGGGAGGACGGAGGAGAAGAGAGGCAGGGGCCACTTTTCCAGCGCTTCCGACAGCAGTGTGTGGTTCGTGTAGGCAAAACACTTCCGGGTTATCTCCCAGGCCTCGTCCCATTCCAGCTTATGCTCATCCACCAGCAGCCTCATCAGTTCGGCGATCCCGAGGGAGGGATGGGTATCATTGATCTGGATGGCAAAGGTTTCGGGGAAAGTCCTGATCTCCCTACCCCATGAGAAGTGGAACCAGATCATGTCCTGCAACGAGCATGAAACAAAGAAGTATTGCTGGCAAAGGCGAAGAAGTTTCCCGACTTCCGGCTCATCGTTCGGGTATAGCACCTTGCTGATCGTTTCGGAGAGTACCTTTTCATCGACGGCTTTGTAATAGTCCCCGACATTAAAGGCCTGGAAATCGAACGATGCAACCGCCTCCGATTTCCAGAGACGAAGCACCGAGACTCCTCCGGAATGGTAGCCGGCAACTGGAGTATCATAGGCCACCCCCATGACGACCTTGTCGGGAATCCAGCGAACCGACAGCCGTCCCTCCGGATCGTGAACATACTCCGTCTTCCCGCCGAATTTGACTTCATAGGTGATATCAGGGCGACGGACCTCCCAGGGGTTGCCGCACTTGAGCCAATTGTCGGCTTTTTCGACCTGCCATCCACTCCGGATCTCCTGGTCAAAGATTCCGAATTCGTAGCGGATACCGTAACCGACGGCAGGAATTCGCAGTGTAGCAAGGGATTCAAGATAACAGGCGGCAAGACGACCGAGTCCGCCGTTTCCGAGCCCCGGCTCAGCCTCTTGCTGGAGTATTTCCTCCAGGCTTTGTCCCAACGCAGCCAGCGCCGCGCGGACTGGAGCCGCAAGGTCCAGGTTTACCAGGTTCTTTCCCAGATGCGGACCCATGAGGAATTCCGAGGACAGGTAACTGACGACTTTAAGCTTTTCTTTGGCCAAAGAGATCAGGTCATAGAACGACGTGAGCCAGTTATTAACCATCTGATCGCGAACGGCATGAGCTGTTGCCATATACCAATCGTTAAGAGTGGCAAAGGGCAGTGGCTTTGCCTGGGTGTAGTGGAGGTGATTGAGAATTGCCTGTTGGATCTCGGCAGGGCTTTGCCCATTTTTCTTCGAATCCGAAGTTACTCGTGCCATAGGTATGCTCCTTTTTTCCAGAATTTTTTAGCTCACGCACTCCCGCCGATTTCCAGAAGTTACGTCACGGAATTCAACGCCTTACCAGTGATTCGCAGGAGCGGCTTCAACAATTATGACCACCGCTGCCGTAAAAGTACGACTGGTAAAAGACGTAGGCGCGGACGGTGGCGCCCTCCCGGCAGAGGCCTAGCGCCGGGTCTCGATCTTCTGGCGCTCCGAGGGGGAGGTCGGCTTGGTCCCCTCAGGCTGTACCGACTGCTCGGTCTGGAAGGGCAGGCGCCCCCGCTCATCGGTCAGATCGGGGGCCTTCTCGATCACCTGCCAGTCTTTCCCCACCAGCACCGCCGGGATGCCGAGCGCCCGCTTTTCCTTGACCGGCGCCTGAGGGCCGGGGAGAACTCCTGTCACGGCACAGGAGCAGAAAACGGTGGGGCTCAGAGCTATTATCAGCATCAGCAAAAACAAGCTTCTCATAAATAACTCCTCACTGCGGCCGGGTTCCCGCGGGGGCTGAGGCCCTTTGAGATCTCCCTCCTCGCAGCCTGTTGCTCTCTTAATTTCTAGCCTTGCAGGCCACAGTTTTCTCTTTATGGTCGTAACTGCACGTATCCAAGGGTCAGTACCATCTGCTGCGTGCTCAATCGCAGCTTTGATAAGGGTCTCAGGGTGGTCATCCGTAGAACTGTTGAGAAATATTTTCTTAAATAACGCAAACATCTCCTACCCCTTGCTCAAAGCTTAAAGATGACTGGGTAATTTCCAACAGATCTGTTAAATTTACCGGTTTAAATAAAATGTGAGATACGCCGGCATTTACAGCCGCCTCAACTATATCTGGAGAGTCATCGCCGGTAATCATGACGATATGGATATCAGGATACTGTCGTCTCACTTTCATCGCCAACTTAATACCGTTAATACCTTGCATGTGGAAGTCGGTAATTATCATGCGAAATCTTGCTTTATCCAGAATTTCTAACGCCTTAGCAGCATTTGCTGTAATCGTGACGTCAAACCCTTTAGATTCGAGAAAAATGCTTAGAAGATCTAAATAATTTTCATTATCATCGACGAGGAGGATGTTATTCATTCTCATTCTGATACCCTTTCCCTTGTTTAAAAGGACTATTGTACATACCCCTTCCCGAACAAATTCAAGGATCACCTTTTGGACTGGCCTTAGCTTTGTCCACCTAGTGATGGCAATTACATTGTCGCTACACTTTCAATTATCAGCGGATGCTATTATACAGTTGTCAACCCAGAAGAACCTATAGTTGGCCCTCAAAAATGGCTGGTAAGGGTGGCATCTTTCCGATCTCTGATAGCATATCGAGTTGAATCTCCTGTATCTGGGCAAGGCGATCCCACTGGCGCGACTGTAGATGGTCGATCTTTTCATGAAGATGCCGGATTTCGAGTTCCGCTTTCAGATTCACCTGGTAGTCATTTTGTGAACGTAGCCGGTCCTTTGCCTCCCGCCGGTTCTGGCTCATCATGATTATCGGTGCCTGAATCGCAGCCAGGCAAGATAGAACCAGGTTCAAGAAGATAAAGGGATAGGGATCCGGAGGGCGCACGACCAACCCGACCGAGTTAATCCCAATCCATAGAGCAAGGAAAACGCCGAAACATATGATAAAAATCCAACTTCCACCAAATGCCGCGATCCGGTCCGCCAATCTCTCACCGAATGACCACGACTGCTCAAAATCCGAGTCTACGTCCTTCGAGAGGAGTTCATGGTCACGAATACTATCCAAAACCTCCCGTTCAAGGCTGGTAAGCTCGCCCGTCTCAGACTGAAGCAGGGAGCGAACATAATTTGTTTGGTATTTCGCTAAATCTGCTCGACAGATATAACTATTGGAAGACCAGTCGGGATGATCGCGGAGGATTTCCTCTGAAATGATATCGCGCACGGTTCCTCCTGGAATAAGACTTCGAACAGGAAAACTGTTACCGCAGACAGCACATTCATGCATTTCATTCTTCTTGTCCATAGCAATACCTCTGAATAACGCCTAACTAGGGATTATGTGACTAGTCACACAATCATCCAGAATCAGATTTTCCATAAAAGATTTATTTCAGCTTCTTTTTATCGCCCTTCGTAACATCTCCGAACACATACTTGCCAATGAGATCTTCAAAATCCAGAGGCGAGTTCGTCTCAAGAATTGTTCCCCCGGACTTTAGAAGTTCTCCGCTGCCGCCGGGATCAATTTTGACAAACTTGTCGCCGATAAGACCGGATGTCTTGATGGAAGCAATGGCGTCATCGTAGACTTTGACCCCGTTTCGGATGCTCAATTCAACCTTGGCTTTCTGCTTCTCCTGATCCATGGCTAACCGCTTCACCCTTCCGACTTCAATACCGTTAATCTCGACAGGGCTGTCAGCCCGAAGTCCCGACACGGAACTAAAGCCGGCATAAAGGCTGTAATATTCATCCTTTAAAAATGAGACTTTGCCGAGTCTTACGGTCATATATCCGACGCATAAGATGCCGATAACAACAAAGATTCCCACTATCGTTTCCATTGAATATTTCTTCATTTCAAACAGCCTCCCTTTATTAGATCAGAAGTCAGGTTATACCGTAAATTAAGCATTTCCCTTGAAATATCCCCATTGAGCTCCTGGCTGAGGCAGGCGATACTTTCCTTGAACTCGCGCACTATTGGATGATTGAGCCTCGTTATTTCTTCATGGGACCCCTGGAAGTCTATTTTTCCTTCCCAGAGCATTAGGATGCGGTCAGATATGAAAAAAATATCGGGAATATCGTGACTTATGAGAACGGCGGTAAAGCCGAACTGTTTTCTGTAGTGGGCGATCATGCTGAGGATGACGTTCTTCCTGACAGGATCCTGCCCGGTGGTAGGCTCGTCAAAAAGCACGATAGCCGGGTCTGTTATAAGAGCACGGGCCAGCGCCACCCTCTTCTGCATTCCGCCGGACAGCTCGGATGGATATTCGTGGACGACGTCGGCAAGATCCATCTGTTCGATTCTAGACATGACTTTCATTTCGACGTCTTTTTTCTTCAGGTTAGTCGTTTGTCTGAGTGGAAGCGCAATATTTTCAAAAACAGTCATGGAATCAAAGAGAGCATTATTCTGGAACATATAGCTGATCTGCGACTTACTTTCGTCCCATTCTCCAATTTTCATGACCTTAATCGGCTTCCCCCTGAAAAGTATTGTTCCTTCATCGGGAATCATAAGACCTATTACATGCTTCAGGAGAACGCTTTTCCCGGTCCCGCTTTTGCCGATGATTGTCGTAATCTCGTTTTCATAAATTTTCAAATTAACTTGGTTAAGAACAATATTCTCGCCAAACCGCTTTGTGACATTCCTAAATTCTATCAAAGGTGTTTTCATGGTATAGTCCTACATGAGTAAAGAAGTAATTGCGTAGTCTGCTACAAGAATCAGGATGCACGAAAGAACAACAGCCGACGTAGTGGAAACACTCACACTTTTTGCCCCATGACTTTCGGAGCGCCGGTGCGTGAAGTATCCCTCATAACAGCAAATGGTTGAAACCAGTACCGCAAAAACCACTGATTTGATAAACCCGCCCCGGATGTCGCTAATATCAACGTTGGTATAAATCTTTGAAAAATAGGCGCCTTTATTCACACCAAGCAGAGCGACTCCGGTTAAGTATCCGCCCAGTATTCCAATAAGATCAAATAATGCCGTCAACAGCGGAAAACTTATGATTGATGCGGCTATTCGCGGGCTGACAAGATAGCGAAGCGGGTCAATTCTCATTGTGTACAAAGCGTCTATCTGCTCCGATATGCGAAGAATACCCATCTCTGCAGTCATTGCCGAACCCGCCCTGGCCGTTATCATGATCGCGGTCAGGACCGGACCGAGTTCCCTGATAAGAGAGAGGGCGATCACCGAGCCGAGAAACCCGTCGGAACCGAATTTTCTAAGGGTATAAA
>DASRZQ010000166.1:0-3299 GCA_035686205.1 Geobacteraceae bacterium | reverse complement strand
ATATGATTCCACCGCAGAAATAAAGTCCGCGGCCGCTCCAGGATTACAATAGGTACGCACGGCAGTTTAGCTCCAGTTCGAAGACCATCTCATCCCGCCGGTTACCCGACGAAGTACCTCTCCTCCGGCTCTTTTTCGTCCCCTCTGTAAGCTCCGTGACGATGCTTTTTTCGGGCAGACGAATACCAGAAGACAATTTATGTAAGAGAAGGAGTTCCCCATGAAGTTTAAAGGCAGAGCAGGTCTGCTGTACCTCCTGTTCCTTGTGTTTATGGCATTTTCTTTTGTGACGCGTAGCGTCCTCCTCGTGAAAGCCTTTCACAATCTCGATCCGTCTCCCTTATTGCTGACAAAGATATTCGCGGTCGGTTTCTTTTTCGATAGCGTGACTTTCTCCTATTTTGCGATCCCTCTGGCCCTGTATGCCATACTGGTGCCCGACAGGGTGTACAGGTGCAGGCCGCTCGCCCGGGCAGGCATCTTCATATGCACCTATCTCCTTATGTTCAATGCAGTTGCAGAATATGTCTTTTTCGACGAATTCGGCACCCGTTACAACTTTATCGCAATCGACTATCTCGTTTACACTACGGAGGTTATACGGAACATCATCGAGTCGTATCCTGTTCGCTGGATCTTCAGTTCCCTGCTCGTGGTGAATATCCTCCTCTTTCTTTGCATCAGGAAATATGTTGACCAGGCCTGCCAGACCACGACAACATTCAGGCAGAGGTTGATGCTGGGAGGGATATTCTCCCTGTTGCCGGTAATGGCATACCTTTGGGTGGACCTTTCCTGGACCTCCATTTCGCCAAACAATTATGCCGATGAGTTGGCAGGAAATGGAATTTACAACCTTGTGGCGGCTTTTCGGAACAATGAGCTGGATTATGACACGTTCTATGTCACTCGTGACACGAAGCAAGTGCTGGGCAGACTAAGAGATGACATTAAGGACGAGGACGAGAAATTTCTTGCGGACGACGGACGGGACATCAGCAGGTTCGTTCAGGCTGAAGGAACCGAGCAGAGGCTGAATGTCATCGTTATCGTCGAAGAGAGCCTGAGCGCGGAGTTTCTTGGAGTGTTCGGCAACAGCCGGGGACTTACCCCAAATATCGACAGAATTGCAAAGGAGTCGATGCTGTTCACCAATTTCTTTGCCACCGGGACAAGAACCGTCCGTGGACTTGAGGCGGTCACCCTCTCCATCCCGCCACTTCCAGGCTGCTCCCTTGTGAAACGTCCCAATAATGAGGGTCTTTTCTCCTGGGGAGGGATCATGAAACTCAAAGGATACGATAACAAGTTCATTTACGGCGGACGCGGCTATTTTGACAACATGAATTATTTCTTCTCCCACAATGGTTTCGGCATTGTGGACAAGACCGATTTCGGCAGGGATGAGATGACGTTTGACAACGCCTGGGGGGTCTGCGACGAGGACCTGTTCAGAAAGGTAATCCGGGAGGCGAACAAATCATATGTTCTGCACAAACCCTTTTTCAGCATAGTGATGACAACTTCAAACCATCGGCCGTTTACCTATCCGGCCGGGAGAATTCCGGTCCCTTCGGGCACAGGGCGGGAAGGCGGCGTGATGTATGCGGATTACTCCATCGGAAGGCTTGTGGCCGAGGCGCGTAAACAGCCATGGTTCAACCGGACCGTGTTCGTTTTCGTGGCGGACCATTGCGCCGGTAGCGCCCGGAAAATCGCCCTCCCGATTCACAACTACCGTATTCCGCTCATCATCTACTCTCCCTCTCACATAAAGCCGGCAAGGGTGGCGACGCTCGCAAGCCAGATAGACGTGGCGCCGACCGTTCTCGGTCTTCTCAATTTCAGCTACCCGAGCCGCTTTATTGGACGGGACATACTGGACTCGGATGCCGGACCTGCGCGGGCTTTTATTTCCACATACGAAAAGCTCGGTCTTTTGGAAGAGGACAAGCTTGTGGTGCTCTCCCCGAAAAAGGAGGTATCTTTTTACCGCTGCGATCCCAGGGATGACAATACAACGGAAATCCCGCGACAGGAAATGCTTTTCCAGGATGCACTGGCCTTCTACCAGGGTACCAGTTACCTGTACAAAAACGGTCTCGATCGTCTCAATAACATTCCGGTGAAGCAAAGTATGCACTATGCAAAGGGGCATGCCGGAAGCAAAGCGTGTGCATTCATATCCGCAGGGATTTTCAGAGAGAAAAATCGCACAAATTGAGCCTGAATCCGTGACGTCTTCATGCCTTTGCCTGCGCGGAATTGCCCGACTATTCTACTTCCGGTCCTTCGGACCGTCCTTCCCCGCGCCGCTGATATCCGGGGAGTCCGAGGAAATGGAGAGTGTTTTGTCACACCCCTCATTGGTGGCGGAGACGACATATCTGCGTTTGTTTTCCAGCCGGTAGTCCATTTTAGACTTGAACGAGGCGACGTACGGGCCGAGGATTTCGTCCAGGGTTGCGGGATATTTGCCCTTGTCGATGTAATACAGTTCCAGGGCGGTTTTCGCGTTGCGCAGGTCCACCTCGGCTTCGGCGCACTTGATCCTGCTCCTGAAGTAATCCTGAAGTTTCTTCAGCGACGCGGCGTCGGTCACTCTGATGCCCGCCTCGGCCGCCGTGATCCCCAGCGCGCAGGCCGTTCCCTTTCTCCGGTCGGCGGCGCCGCTGACGATTCCCTCCCTCATGGCGCCCGTCAGCACCTTCGCCACGCTCAGTTCGTAACAGGCATCGGTGATGTTCTTATTCTCACTGTAAATCGAGTACAGTTCTTCGAGCTCCTTGTTGGGAGCCGTCCCGGCGGCCTGTGCGGCAGCGGCGCCGATCAAGAGAAATACAGTAATCAGCAGTGTCTTTTTCATACTTTCCTCCTCGCATGTCTCACGTTGCCCGGTGAAATCCGGCAATTACGTTATTGGGGAAATGTCGACGCGAAAGCCGTGTCTCTCATTTGTTGCCACGCATCCCGTGCTCCCACCTGATACCACAACAGTCCTTTGTTTTGAAGTGAATTAAGTGCAATGGTACCGTAAGACCATGAATTGTAAATCCGCATCGATGCCGATTTGCAATCAAAAGTCGCATTGCGGACCAGGAAAGCGCGGCTCGGAATACATAAATTCCTGGATTCCCGCGTTCGTGGGAATGACGTTATGTGAAATCCGTTGTAAAAACGGTCGGCTTTGTGTAATTTGAAAAGACGGATGAGTTTGCAGTTTGGTGTTGATGGAATTCGGAAATGATTTCAAGCCGCCGGTCAAGCATTCACTGACCGGCGGTTTTTATTTGGTGATA
>DASRZQ010000165.1:0-23500 GCA_035686205.1 Geobacteraceae bacterium | reverse complement strand
CCCTCGACGACCTTTTCTTCCAGGGGCTTGACCGGAGGTATGATATTGACGTTGAAAAAAGTGCAGCCATACAGCAGCGGCAGCAGCAGAATGGCAAAGATCAGACGGAATTGAATCGACATTCAACCCTCCTTTGAAATTATTACCAGGCAAAACCGTATTTACAGGGATGAAAGGGATGCAGGGGATAAAAGCAAAATCCAAAGTAAATTCAGGTTGAATTCAGTCAATTGTTAAGTTTTAAAGTCTTGGGTTTTATCCCATTTATCCCCTTAAGCCCTGTTACATAAGGTTCTTTCTTGTTTTCTATGAGTGTCAAGACCTTATCCGGTACCAATGATTGAAAACTGTCAATAAGATTATTTGTGAGTTAACCGATTGTTCATTTTCTTCCACACGGAGTCAATACCCGAGAACCCCGCTCGGCACCTGGTCCCAGTACGTAACCTGCCCCTTGTGCCATTTTACCGCCCTGACCGCTCCGTCCTGGGAGATTACGATTGCCAGGGCATCGTGCAACTCGTGGCAAAGACGATAGGCGGCGCGGTGCCTGGTGCCCACTTCTTCGCTCCGGACCTGAACCGTCACGTCACCTTCGATGTCCAGGGCCTTGGCAACCATTTCGACCTGGTCGATATCGCCCGAAATAACGGCGCCGAAGCCCAGGACCTCGTGGCGCTTGGTCATGATTACGGCGCCGTCGATGGCAGCAAGCCCTGCCACCAGGTGGGCGAACTCGAAAATGGATTCGTCCAGGTGGGCTATGTCTTCGTTGCTCGTATTTACATAATCATTCCAGCCGACCATCTTTTCCGGGTATTCTCCGTCTGCGGCAATTTCGGCAAAGGTATTCATGATTTTCACCATGAGCGTGCGAAAACGCACCCGCGGTTCCTCGTCGGCGAACTGGTACTTTACGGTCATGTAATAATGGTTCGAGCAGCAGAGTTCTTCGGCCTGATCCGGCGGCAGGTAGACAATTGTACCTCCATGGCGGGAGTTGCGGATGGTATTGATGATTCTTTTCACCACCTGTTTGGCGAGGGTCCTGATGAAGTTGTCTTCCAGCTTTGCCCAGGGGCGCACGGCACGGGTACGGGAGTTTCGATGTGTTTCGATAAAATCATTGCGGGCGTCGGCAAAAGTTTCCGCGATCCAGCTGGCATTGAAGACGTCCATCGAAGGAGCATTTATCTGTCCGCCATGCAGGGAAGCAACCGTGACTGATCCGCGGTAAACGGTAATGCGGCCCGGTCCGATCACGTGGATGACAAGGGAAGGGGGCAAAGGCCTGGAGACCTTCCTGCCGCCGAATATGGAGTGGATCCATCGCGGACCGGAATAGACCATGCCCCAGATCTGCAATCCTTCGGCCGGGTTGATGCGAATTCCGATCAGCGCCCGGTAAAAATCGACGGCCGGCGACAGCCTTCGGAGTTCATATTCGCTGAAGGGTCGCGGCGTATTGAAGAGGAGGCGGTGGAACCCTTCCGGAGGGCCTTCTTCGGGCGCAAAACGTTCCGGTTCCCGCAGGATCAGGCGGAAATTTACGGAGCGCTCTTCTTCCCGCATCAGGCTTGACTGGTAGCAGGTGGAGATCAGCTGTTCAAGTATCTCTTTTTCCGGCAGCCGGTCCGGCTGCCCGTCTTCTTCCCTGTACGGGACTTCTCCGGAAAGGTCCGGATCCTCCCAGTGCTCCGGCAGAAAGGCCGCAAGCTCGCGTGGATACGAATGCATTCCGTTTCTTTCGATGGAAGACATGATCACCTTCTTCTCCGGTCGTTTTTTCCATTATAGCAGAATAACCGGGCGGGACGGCGAAAAAGGCAGCTAAGTGATTTTGGCTGGCGTTTAGAAAGAAATCCTAAATCGGCCGGTGCCATGCAGGGGGCGAAACGGCATCAGGAAGTTGCGACTTCCTGCATGCCCATTACCGATCTGAGCGCTTCATCGACCTTCTGCGCCTCGACTCTCGTATTGAAGCACGGGCCAAAGGGGCGGTCGTTGAGGATTCCGAGCACCGGCAGCGGGTAACAGTCCTTGATCCCGGAGGTCAGGTCCCCTTCGCAGGCTACTGCAATGACCAGCTTGGGCCTTTTCTCGATGATTACCTTGCGGGCCAGGGTGCCGCCGGTGGCCACCGAAATGTCGATCCCGTATTTCTTCGCCAGGTCCGCCAGGCCGTTGATATCGCACCTGCCGCAGCGGACGCACTTGTCGATGTCGCCGGTGACCTTGATTTCACAATCGAAAAGCTGGATGCAGTGGGGAAGAAGTATCAGCAGCCGATCGGGCTTGATGGCGAATTTCTGGGACAGGACAAGGCTGTTGTTCATTGCTATGAAGGATTGGCGTATTGTATCCCTGGGAATACCCAGGACTTTGCCGATGGATTCGATGGCCGGAAGGAGCAGTTTGATTACCGTGCCGCGCAGAAGCCGGGTAAAAAGGATATCCTTCCCGAGCACCGTGGTCAGGACCAGCAGCGCGGTTCCAAGGATTATGGCACCGGCGATGAGCGCCAGCGCTATTCCGGTTATCTTCGGCAGGGACGGGTGGATACCGGCCAGCCCCGTTCTCTCCGCCCACCAAAGGAGAAGGATGATGCCCGCGATGAGAAGACAGGTCAATCCCATCAGGGCCACGAACAGCTGCTTGCCCGGAAGCTTTTTCTGAACATTTTCAGTACTCAAGATCGATCTTCCCTGTTGCCTAATATTATGCCCGGCGTGATTTTGCAGCCTGCCAGGAAGTCTCCGGCCGTAAGCCGTTTCCTCCCTTCGAGCTGAAGTTCGTCTATTATGATGATGCCGCTGTTGCAGGCGACTTCGATTCCTTCCCTGCCGGCGCTCAGGACGGTTCCCGGCGCGGCCTTGTCCCGGTCCGCCGCCGAACCGGCGCGGACCCTGAATATTTTGACCAGCTTACCGTCCAGCCAGGTGTATGCTCCCGGCCAGGGCGACATGCCCCGCACCATGTTCTTGATGGCCGCGGCGTCAAGGTTCCAGTCGATCCGGCCGTGTTCCTTTTTCAGCATCGGCGCGTAGCAGGAGAGGGAGTCATCCTGTTTTTCAGGATTGAGCTTCCCGGTAGCCAGCAGGTCCAGTGTCTTCGAGAGCGTTTCGGCACCAAGGACCGACAGCCGGTCATGAAGAGACCGTGTGTCCTCTTCGGGGTCTATCGGGGTCGTATTCTTCAGCAGCATGGCCCCGGTGTCGAGTCCTTCATCCATCAGCATCGTGGTCACACCGGTTTCGCTTTCCCCGTTTATTATGCACCAGTTCAGCGGGGCGGCGCCCCGGTAGCGGGGAAGAAGGGACGCATGGACATTTATGCACCCGAACCTGGGGATGTCAAGCAGCGCCTTGGGCAGAATCTGGCCGAAGGCGACAACGACAATAATATCCGGGTTCATTCCCTTGACTGTTCCGATGAACTCCGGAGAGCGCACTTTCGCCGGCTGCAAAACCGTTATTGCGTTTTTCTCCGCCAGTTCCTTCACCGGAGGCGGCGCCGTTTTCTGGCCGCGGCCTTTCGGCTTGTCCGGCTGCGTGACCACGGCAATCACATCTTCGCCCCGGTCGACGAGTTTTTGCAGGGTGGGGCAGGCAAATTCCGGCGTCCCCATGAAAATGACACGCAGTTTGCCCATCAGGCCCGTGCCCGTCCTTCCTCGAGCATGCGCCGGTATTTTTTCTGGAATATTTCTTTTTTCAGGTGTGACAGATGGTCGATGAAGAGAATGCCGTCAAGGTGGTCTATTTCATGCTGGAAAGCGATCGCCAGAAGCTCGTCGGCCTTGTAAACCACTTCTTCCCCTTCCAGGTTGAGGGCCTTGACGACTACCCTGGCGTGCCTGCGGACATTGGCCGCGAAGCCGGGGACGGAAAGGCATCCTTCTTCCTCGTATGATTCGCCTTCGCTATGGATGATTTCCGGATTTATGGCAACGATAAGCTCCGGTTTTTCATCCTTGCCGGAAACATCGATAACTATTATCCTCTGGTGGACACCGATCTGCGGTGCGGCGAGACCGACGCCGGGAGCGTCGTACATGGTTTCCTTCATGTCCCTGACGAGTTCCACGGTCTTTTCATTGATAACGGTTACCGGAACCGATTTCTTTTTCAGCTCGGGATCGGGATATATTAGAATCTTTCTGATCATGGAGTCCCTTCAGTCAATGCTTTACAATCAATATATAAATTTGGGCAAAAAAAATCAAATCTTTCCTTCCTTCATTTGTAACCGTTGACATAACGGCGGCGAAGATATAATCTGCTTTTATGGCTTGCGCGTTCGTATACCCGCCTGTTTCGGGGGGAAGCGGCCGTTTTGCCGAAAATGCCGGTGAGCGGCTTTTTTCGCTGTACACGGCCGTGCGAATCGGATTAAAGTTTTTCCCATGCGGTCCGAAACAGTTTGTATGCAGAAAGCAGTAGTGAAAATGAATCGGGAGGAAAGGATGTCATCTGCCGCGAGAAAACAGGAAGTTTCATACGAGGAGGCAAAACTCCGCGTGGAGAGCCACCAGCTTGAAGATAACGGCGACGGGGTCGTAGTGTGCCATCGCTGTCGAAGAATCTGGCTCGACATTTCACAGGTTTGGCACAGCGGCATGTGCAACGGACAGGCGAAACCGGCCGGACATTGAGCTGAGGAAACCGAGAAGCCCGTCCGACCGGCGGTCGGCCCGCAATCGGGCATACCATCGGCGGCCGGAATATCTTCCGAAGATGACGGCAAGGCAAATATTTTCAACGCATACTCTGTCTCCGGACAAGAGTTAACAGGGGTTTTTACCCCTTTTTTCATGAAAATCACATCGAAAAACTGAAACATTGAATATAGCGAAAACCTCTGCGACTGTCTGGTTTCTCACAATTCAAAAGACCCTTCGCCCCCCCTTTTCCCAGCCCGAAACAAAACCAACCGCCTCCTTTATCGCGGCAAGCATCGGTCCGGCAATGGACCTCGCCCGTTCCGCGCCCTTTGCCAGCACGGACGCAAGACCGGCCGGCTCCGCCATGATGGCAACATACCTCTCCCTGACCGGCCGCAGCGTCTCGATGGTCAGGTCAGCCAGTCTCCTTTTCAGCAGGGCGTATCCATTTCCGCTGAATTCCTCCTCGATTTTCCCGCGGTCAAGGCCGCTCAGGACCTCGTACATTATCAGCAGGTTTTTCACGCCCGGCGAAGCATGGTCGAATCTCGCCTCGTTGCCGGAATCCGTGGCGGCCCGCATGATGGTTTGCCGTATTTCCCCGGGCGAATCGAGAAGCCCGACCGAATGACCTTTCACCCTTTCCCCGATGCTTTTGCTCATCTTCACCAGCGGGTCGTCCAGCCCCATTATCCTGGCGCCGCTTTCCCGGATCAGCGGCTCGGGGATGCGCAGCGGAAAGCCGTACAAAGACGAGAAACGCCGGGCGATGTCCCGAGCCAGCTCGATATGCTGTTTCTGGTCCTCACCGACCGGCACCAGGTCGGTGTCATACAGGAGGATGTCCGCGGCCATAAGGATCGGGTAATTGAGCAGCCCGGCACCGACGGTCCCGGCGCTCTCCGACTTAGCCTTGAACTGCGTCATCCGTTGCAGCCAGCCGACCGGGGTAATACAGGTAAGAATCCAGGCAAGCTCCGCGTGCCCTGGGACGTGCGACTGGATGAAAATGGTCGATTTTTCGGGATCAATGCCGCACGCCAGGTACAGGGCCGCCACTTCAAGCGTTTTCTCCCGCAGCCTCGCGGGACGGATGTCCTCGGGAAGAGTCAGGGCATGCATGTCGACCACGCAGAAAAGGCCGTCGAACTCGTCCTGGCGCTCCGCCCAGACCTTTATGGCCCCCAGGTAATTGCCGATGTGCAGTTTGCCCGTCGGCTGGATGCCGGAAAATACTCTCTTTTTTCTTACGCTTTCGGCTTCCATGTCACACCCCGTCATGTTTCAATAATATCATATCAGAGCTCCGCAAGGATGAGGCAAAGAGGCGGATTGCCTTGGGACATGTGATTTTTCTTGTACTGACCGGGAAAAACGGTAGTATGTAGTTATTGCGCCGGTGGTTAAAAAACCTCTCGTAGGGGCGACGCTTGCGTCGCCCACAACCCTCATGGACGGCCTGCGCTAGGGCGAGGCATGCCTCGCCCCTACAGAAGGTTTCTCCGTTTCAACCACAAGATTTTAATACCATCATGAAATTATTCTAAATAAGTGTATGCTTCCCGGTCGTGCAACGTTTTGTTAACGGTAATTCTTTGAAGGGAGGTCCTGCCATGTCATTCGATGATGCCCTGCTCAGCCTGGAAGGCCTGTCGGTCGGCGACGCGTTCGGGGAATTGTTTTTCTTTCGGTCTCCGGCCGGGCGTGATCTGCCCGAAGGTCCCTGGCGGTGGACCGACGACACCCACATGGCTTTATCCATCGTCGAGATTCTGAAAAATATCGGCAAAATCGACCAGGACGAGCTGGCCCGCGCCTTCGCCGAACGGTTCATGCAGGAACCGTGGCGGGGATATGCGGGAGGCGCGAAGAAGCTGCTGACGCGCATTGCCGTTGGCGAAGACTGGCGGACGGAAGCCACACGGCTTTTTGGCGGCGGGTCCTATGGAAACGGCGGAGCGATGCGGGCGGCGCCGATAGGCGGCTTCTTCAGCGGTGATCCACAGCGGGCCGCGGGTGAAGCCCGGCTGTCGGCGATGGTGACCCACGCCCATCCCGAGGGCCAGGCCGGCGCCATGGCTGTTGCCGCGGCGGCCGCGATAGCAGGACGCTCAGACCGGCCCTACGGACGTGATTTTTTGCTTGAAACCCTCTCTTTCGTACCGGATGGCCTAACCCGGAGAGGAATCGAGACTGCCCTGGACATCCCGGGCAAAGACTTTTTCCTGGCCGTTGATGCCCTCGGGACGGGCGACTACGTTTCCGCCCAGGATACTGTCCCTTTCTGCCTCTGGAGCGCCGCGCACCATCTTGACGATTTCGTCGAGGCCATGTGGGGGACCGTGAGCGGACTGGGCGACCGCGACACCACGTGCGCCATTGTCGGCGGGATAGTAGCCCTCTCCTCGGGCGGCGCGCCTCCGGACTGGGTGCGGAAAAGGGAGCCTCTGCCCGAAGGATTCGAAAGGAAAACGGAGAAATGAAATATCAGGTGGGTGAGACGGGCAGGATCTTCTTAGTGCGGTTTTCCGACGGCGACGACGTCCTCGGCGGTCTTGCCGAAATTGCGAAAAAAGAGGAAATTGCAGCCGCCGCGTTCCATCTGCTCGGCGGCATGAAAGGCGGCAGATTTGTTGTAGGCCCGGAACAGGAAGAGATGCCGCCGGTCCCGGTGTGGCGCGAAATTGGGGAAAGCCACGAGATTGTCGGATTCGGCACCATTTTCAGGCAGGACGGGGAACCAAAGGTACACTTCCATGGCGCATACGGCAAACGGGACAGCGTCAGGGTAGGCTGTCTTCGTTTAGATTCCGCGGCGTTCCTGGTGCTGGAGGCGGTAATCATGGAGATAAAAGGCGTGAATGCCGAGCGCAGGCGGGACCCGGCATCGGGCATGGCCCTGCTGGAACTCGAAGACGCATGAGCAGCCGCAATGAAAAGAACCCTTTTCTGAATCAGTCCCATGCCGCCGTTGCCGCGCTTATTGTCCTTGCGTTGATATGGGGCTACAACTGGGTGGTAATGAAGGTCGCGTTGAAGGACTGCGGTCCTTTCACCTTCGCGGCAATGCGGACCACGTTCGGAGCGCTGGTCATTTTTCCTCTTATGTCGCTGAAAGGCAAACCGGTATTGCCGAAATCGGTGCCGAAGGTTTTTCTGCTCGGCCTGCTCCAGACCACCGCATTCATCGGCTTTACCTTTTGGGCGCTTGTCGGTGGAGGAGTCGGGAAGACCGCCGTCCTTGTCTATACCATGCCCTTCTGGCTGCTGATCATGGCTAGGTTCTATCTGGGAGAATTCATCAGGGGGGTACAGTGGCTGGCGGTTCTGGTCTCGTGCGCGGGCCTCTTCCTGATTTTCGAGCCCTGGCACGGGCGGGGCGGGCTTTTTTCTGAAATGCTGGCCATACTTGCGGGCATTTCCTGGGCGGCCAGCGTCATAGCCGCGAAAAGAATTCGAAGGCAGGAAACCATGCCTCTGCTCTCCCTTACCGCCTGGCAGATGCTTTTCGGCGCCGTTCCCCTTATAATAATCGCGCTCCTTGCGCACGAGGGTCCTGTCAACTGGTCGCCATCATTTATCGCGGCATTGCTTTACAACATAGTGCCCGGCAATGCCGTCGCCTGGTTTCTCTGGATGTTCATCGTCGAAAAGCTTCCCGCGGGAGCGGCCGGCATGGGATCATTGGCAATTCCCCTGGTCGGGGTGCTGGCTGCCTGGATTCAGATCGGGGAAAAACCGGGGCTGTATGAAGGGGCCGGGATGCTGCTGATCGGTGCCGCCCTTCTGATTCTTTCGCTGAACGCACTGTACACCAGACAATGACGGGGGCTGTCACTTGTTTCTGGGCCTTCGCTCCAGGTCCAGATCGATGTATTTAAGCTTTTCCACGTTCTGTCGCAGCTCCGTGTTTTCCTTCAGCAGAGAGAGGTTCGAATCCTTCAGGACCCTCTGTTCTTTCAACAGCGAGGCGTTACGTTCTTTTAGTTCCCTGTTTTCTTTCGTCAGTGAAATAATAACCTCTTTCAGTTTACCGTCCTGCTGAAGCTGCTGAAGCTTGTTGTCAGTTCCAGCGAGAAAACCGCTCAAGGTCAAAGCGGGCGGCGTCCATGAACTGTCGGGAAATTCCTTTACCAGCCGATTCAGATAATTTCTGCTCTGCGTTATCGTTTTCGATTCATCACCAGGCCCGAGACGAAGCACGCCCAGCCGGAACAGGGCTTCGTCAGTTACTCCCGGAACCGGTGGCGCCTTGCAGACGGCAGCCAGCAGTTCGGCGGCACGGGCTTTTTTCCCCTGCTGCAGAAGTATCACGGCGTCGGAAAGCATTTTTTTCTGTTCAACCCCGTAAAAAGGACCCCCGGGCTGGCTCAGCGTCGCACACCCCCCCAGCCCGAACGCCAGAATTATGATTAGTGCTATCTTTCTCATTTTTCTTCTAATATATGTCTTCCGTCGGCTTTCGCCAACGGGCTGATTTTTTCTCCGTTTGCCGGAAAGACCGAAGGGCATAATACGCCCGCCATCATGCCCACTTGTTCATCCATTGCCGTAAAACGGAATCCCAGTTTTCCGTTTGGAATACTTTACCATACGCATCTGCTTTTGTCTCACCTGATACCGATATATTCACCATGAAGCCGTGTGCATGAAAGCGTTTAATTGCAGTCCCTTGTTGTCACATCATGTCGACCGGATCCACATCGAGGTTCATTCTCACTGTCATGTGCAGCTTGAATTCATTTCTGAACTGCGTCAGAATGCCGTTCAGTTCCCTGCGGGAAAAGGACTTGAGCAGGATCTGTCTCCTGTACCTGCCGCGGACCCTTGCCAGGGGCGCGGGCGCGGGCCCGAGGATTTCGGTCCTTGTCCCGAGCCGGCGGCGCAGCTCGCGCAACAGGCGGGCAGCATCTTCGGCGCTTTTTTCCAGGGCTTCGGCCGATGTGCCGGACAGATTGACCGTCGCAAGGAAAGTGAATGGCGGATAACCGGCTTCCCGGCGAAATTCAAGCTCGTCGTTGAAGAACCCTGCAAAGTCATGGGCAGCGGCCCTCACCAGGGCGTAGTGGTCCGGAGACAGGCTCTGGATGAGCACCTTGCCCGGTGCATCCCCCCTGCCGGCCCGCCCGGTGACCTGGCTGATCATCTGGAAGGTCCGCTCGGCACCGCGGAAATCCGGCAGGTTGAGCGCCGTGTCGGCTGAAATCACCCCCACCAGCGTTACACCGGGATAATCGTGGCCCTTGGTGATCATCTGGGTGCCGATCAGGATATCGATGCCTCCGTCTTCCAGCTTCTTCAGGATCCGCGCGTGGCCGCCCCTGCCGGAGGTGGTGTCGCTGTCCATGCGGGCAACCCTCGCTTCCGGCAACAGGGCCTTTACCTCGTCCTCGACCCGCTCCGTGCCCCTGCCCAGGAGTCCTATGTCGGCGCTGGCGCAGTCAGGGCAAACGGAAGGTGCGGGGACGGAAAAATCGCAGTAGTGGCAGTAGTGGCGTTGCCTTATACGGTGGTAGGTGAGGGTGACGGAGCAGTTTGGGCAATGGAACACGTAGCCGCAGTCCCGGCAGATGAGAAAAGTGGCGAATCCGCGGCGGTTGAGGAAGAGGATCGATTGGCCACCCCGCGCCAGGTTTTCCGCAAGGGCCGCGGACAGGGCCGGCAGCAGGGTTTCGCCCTTTTGCCCCCGGCCGTCGATAATCTCCGCGTCCGGAAGGGGCAGGCCGCGCACCCGCTCGGGAAGTTCCAGGTATTCCAGTTTTCCCTGCATTGCGGCATAAAAGGTGGTGACAAGCGGGGTGGCCGATCCCAGGATCACCGCCGCGTTTTCCATCTTTCCCCTTACCAGGGCAAGGTCACGGGCGTTGTAGGTGAAGCCTTCGGTCTGCTTGTACGAGGCTTCGTGCTCCTCATCGACTACGATTACGCCCAGTCTTTCCAACGGCGCGAATATGGCCGAGCGGGCGCCGATGGCTATGGAAACCTCACCGCGCCTGATGCGTCGCCACTCATCGTAGCGCTCGCCAGTGGAAAGCCCGCTGTGCAGCACGGCAATGCCCTGGCGGAACCGGCTTTTGAAACGCCTGACCAGCTGGGGCGTAAGGGCTATCTCCGGCACCAGCACCAAGGCGTTTTTCCCCATGGACAGGCAGTGGGAAATGATATGGAGATATACTTCCGTCTTGCCGCTTCCGGTAACTCCGTGGAGGAGGAACGGGGAAAATCCGCCCTTGTCCAGGGCCCCGGCAACCCGGTCGAAGGCCCGCGACTGGCTTTCGTTCAGGACCTGGGGCGAATCGTGTTCGAAGACCTCTTCCCGGAAGGGATCGCGATAAACCTCGCGTTTTTCTACGGCGATCAGGTTCAGGCCGGCCAGTTTTTTGAGCTGCTGGGACGAATCGCCGAAATTCTTGGATATGAGAGCCCTTTGAGCTTCTCCCACATTCTGGAGGAATTCGAGAATGTGCAGCGCCTTGCCGCGCAGGCCGGGAGATTCCGGAGAAGGGGAAAGAATTCTGTAAAACGTTTCGGTCCTGACCCGCTTGCCGCCGGCAAGCCGTTCTTCGGCGGTTACCGTTCCATCTTCGTTTTTCAGGACCCGTTTCCGGGTCTCGACATTGATGCCCGCCGGCAGGGCGGCCTTGATCACTTCTCCGAGGGGATGGAGGTAGTAACATGCCGCCCAGCGGAAGAATTCGAGCTCTCCCGGGGTAAAGAGCGGCTCGACGTCGAGCACTTCCAGGATGTCTTTCAGCTCTTCGCCGGAATTTTCAGCCAGAGAGAGGATATACCCGGTAAGCTTTCTCCGGCCAAAAGGGACGAAAACCCTTTTGCCCGGCTCCGTCCCGGCTCTCATCGTATCGGGAATGCGGTAGCGAAATATGGTATCCAGCGGAAGCGGGACCGCAACCTCCGCTATAACTTTTGTATGTTGCTTCGAGACCGTCATTCCTGGCCGTTTCCCGGTGAAAAATTCGATTACCTGGAAGCGCCGGTCTTCCGCAAGTTCCCCCTCATCCGCCCCTTCGCTCCTGCGCGCTGAAGCGCTATGGCGCGCAAGCGGGGGGCACCTTCTCCCTCAAGGAGAAGGGATGGTTATTCCCCCTCTCCATGAGGGAGAGGGTGGCGCAATGCGCCGGGTGAGGGGTAAAATTTAAATCCAGACGGCAGTTTGCCGACTCTTTTTCTGGCAGCGGTAGACTAACGCCAATCACACCTGTCTGTGATCTGGTAAACCGGTTTTCAATCGTATACTTGTCCCTGAAAAAGGTCAAGGGCCGACGATCCGAAGCTTATGATGGTCAGCGGGCCTGGGCGGCCAGAAGCCTGCCTCCGCGGGCATATGCCGGATTTCCCGCATATGCTCCGCCCTTTGCAGCCACCGGGCGCGCGTGATTTTTCGCGGACTTTGCCATCCTTGTCCCGCGCGAGGCCTTGTGTCTGGAGTAGCATCTCTTAAAATCGCGAATCTCGTCAATTGCAGCCAGGTAACCGCAGTAGATCACCAGACCGGCGCCGAAAATTACCAAAGGTTCCATGTTTCCTCCAATGCCGGTTTCCGGGTCGGAAGCCGGATTTGATATCGCTTCCCGTAACAGGGATAGATCGCCTGAAACATCCATGATTAAAGGCTACCACACATGTGTGTCAGAATATGTCACATACGTCGACCACCCCCAGCCCCCTCCTGATTCAGGGGGGAGCCCGTAAGGGCGGGGGTGGTAGAAAATGAGACGGAGAAAAATGAAGTACTGAAAAATATATGGGCAATATGCGTCGTTGGAGTGTATTATTGCTCCAGTGACGCATCTATTAGGTGTCTTGGGACGGGTCCAGGCTATGACGACCTTTGCCGTCAGTGAAGAGAAAAACAGGTGGCTGCGGGAAAGAATGGAGGCCCTCGGCGTCCGCGAAGCGGACATCGAGGAAAAGTTCATCCGTTCATCGGGGAGGGGAGGGCAGCACGTCAACAAGACCTCCACCTGCGTTTACCTCAGGCATACACCGACCGGCGTCGAGGTGAAATGCATGAAGGACCGGAGCCAGTCCGTAAACCGGTTTCTGGCGCGCCGGGAGCTCCTGGAAAAGATCGCGCTGATTGGCGGGGAAGCGACTGGACGCACGCTCAAGGGCGAAAAAATACGAAGACGGAAATTGAAAAGACAAAAGAGGGCAAAAGCCAAGTATGAAGGACCGGAGAAGATAAGCCATGGACATGAGGGAAACACTGAAAATACTTGAATTCGACAAAATCCTCAAAACGATTGCCGGCCAGTCCCACAGCGATGTCTCGGAGCAGGCCGTTCTCGATATCCTTCCCCTTGCGGCGGAGGATGAAATAAAAAGGCGCTTCGGCCAGGTCGAGGAAATACGGGGGATTTCCCGGATGGGCGTCCCGCTGAGGCTTGCGTCCTTTCACGACATCCTGCCGGTCCTGTACAAGGTCAAGCCGGAGAGGGCGGTTCTCGACCCGCGCGAACTGGTGCTTTTCATGCCCGTCATGAGAATCCTTTCCTCCATTTCCACCCAGATGAAATACCGCGAAGACATCCCCCTTCTCAGGGAACTGTCGGCGCACGTGACAGGCTTCCCCGATATCCTCGAACCCCTTGAACAGTCCCTCGATTCCGAAGGGAACATCCTGGATACCGCGTCACATCTCCTTTTCGACCTGAGGACGCGAAAGAGGAACCTGACCGCCAGGATACGAAAACGGCTGGAGGAGATCGTGCGGGACGAAAGGATTGCCGTTTTCCTGCAGGACGATTTCATTACCCAGCGGGGCGGGAGATGGGTCATACCGGTGAGAATGGACTCCAAAGGGCAGGTGGCGGGCGTGGTCCACGATGTCTCCAATTCCGGCGAAACGGCATTCATGGAGCCGCTGGAAATAATCGGCCTGGCAAACGAGCTGGAAAACCTGGTCGCCGAGGAAAAGGTGGAAGAGATCCGCATCCTGCGTGAAATATCCGGCTGGATACGGGAAGATTCAGCGGAAATAGAGGCGCAGTTCAGGACCCTTGTCTATCTCGATCTGCTGAACTGTATTGCGCAGTTCGCCGAAACCATGGACGCCACCGTCCCCTCCATCGGACCATCCCGCGAAATAAGGCTGGTAAACGCGCGGCACCCGATCCTGATGCTTCTGCGCAAGGAAGGCAGCCTGCGCGAGGTCGTTCCCCTGGATGTCGTCCTGGGCGAAAAGGACTCCGTGATGGTGATAACCGGCCCCAACGCAGGTGGAAAGACCATTTCCATCAAGACGGTCGGCCTGCTCCATCTCATGGCTTTGTCGGGCATTCCGGTCCCCGCCGGGTCCGCATCAACATTTCCTCTCATCAAGGGGCTGCTCGTTGATCTCGGTGACGAGCAGTCCATCGAAAGCAGCATGTCCACCTTTTCGGCACATGTCTCAAATATCGCCGGGATACTGAGCCGCGCCGATTCAAGGACGCTCGTGCTGATAGACGAGATGGGGACTGGCACCGAACCGGTGCAGGGAGCGGCCATTGCCTGCGCGGTTTTGCGGGAACTGCGGGACAAGGGCGCGCTTGTATTCGCCACGACCCACCTGACGGAGATCGCCGGGTTCGTGCACAAGACCGACGGCATGGTAAACGCCGCCATGGAATTCGATCAGCGGACGTACACCCCGTTGTACCGGCTCAAAGCGGGCGAGCCCGGTCAGTCGCACGCCCTGGAAATAGCGCGGCGATACGGCCTGCCCGATAATGTCATCGAATTTGCCAGGGGGATGCTCGGCCGCATGGACACGGAGTTCCACAGCCTCCTCGCCGAGCTGAAGGATAAGAGACAGCGTCACGAGCAGATGCTGGCGGGTCTGGCCGCAAGGACGCAGGAGTTGGAGGAAAGAGAGCGTCTGATCAGGGAGCGGGAGGCATCAACTGAAATTCAGAAGCGCGATGCCCTGGAAAGGGCATATCTTGAGGCCCGGGAAATTATTGCCGAAACACGGCGCGAAACAAGGGCGGTCCTGGAGGAAGCGAGAAGGGAGAAGAGCCGCGCCTCCCTGAAAAAACTTGAAGAGGCCGGAAAAATCGTTGAGGAAAAATTGCAGGAATTCCATCCGGAACCGTCAGTTCCCATCGAAGACATACATGAGGGCGATACGGTATTCGTCAGGTCGATCGGCTACGACGCACCGGTGCTCAAGGTGGACAGGAAACAGAACAGGCTGCGGGTGAAGGCCGGCGCCATGGAGATGGAAGTCGCGGTTTCGGACGTCTCTCCGAAAAAGGGCAGGGTGGCGATCCCTTCGAAAAGGGGAGCGCGGCGTCCCGCTCCTGTGGAGGAAACGGCGACAAGGGAACTGAAACTGTTGGGGATGCGGGTGGACTCCGCTTTGACAAGCCTGGAAAAATTCCTCAATCACGCTTCCCTCGAGGGGTTCAGGGAAGTGCGGATCATCCACGGCATCGGGACCGGCGCGCTGCTGGCCGCGGTTCGTGAGCACCTCGACGGTCATCCGCTGGTGAGCGAATTCCGGGCCGGCGAGCGGCACGAGGGAGGAAACGGGGCGACTATCGTAACTCTGCGGTAAATTTACCTGCTGGGAAAGGAAAAGCCCGTGATCATTTCACTTATCGCGGCAATGTCCGAAAATCGTGTCATCGGGCGCGACAACGCGATTCCCTGGCGTCTGCCCGACGACCTGAAAAGATTCAGGGAAATTACAACGGGACACCCCGTCATCATGGGACGGAAAACTTTCGAGAGTATCGGAAAATCGCTGCCGGACAGAAAAAACATCGTGATAACAAGAAACCCGGAATTTCACCCCGAAGGATGTATTATCGCCGGCAACTTGCGGAAAGCGCTGGCGGAATGCGCGGATGCCGACGAGGCATTCATCTGCGGGGGCGGCGAGATATTCAGGGCGGCCATGCCGCTTGCCGACAGGATATACCTGACCGTTATTCATGAGAAAATTGAAGGGGATACTTATTTTCCGGCAATACCCGGAGAGTTTTCCGAAATTTCCCGGATAGAAGCTCCGGCGCCGATCCCCCATGCCTTCGTCATTTACGAAAAAAAACCATTCATCCCATGACGGCTGAACAGGAACCGGATTCCCCGGATCTGGCATCGGATTTGCTTCATATTTTAATTATTTTATTATTCAATTTACATTTTATATAAAATCTGCCATCGTTTGATCTTCAAAACTACCCGATTTTTTCACCAGCGGTAACGAGGCTTCGCCCTTGAGGATCCCTGTTTTACGAAAACTGTTTGTCTTTCTGTCTCCCGGAGCGGTCCTGCTTGCGGCATATTTCTTTTCCTCATGTTTTTCCATGCTGCCGCCCTATGTGCGGGAAAATGCCGCCTATGCGCCGTGGCTCATCTTCACCGCAGGTCTGTTTCTGAGTTCCCATTTCAACCGCAGCAGGCCTTTTTTTGTACTTCTGATGCTCGTACTGACCTGCTGGGGCATGGACCGGTTCCCTTCGCAGCGGCTGTTCGGCGCGATCTGCCTGCTCCTTCCCGTCAACATGACGATTTTTTGCTTCATGCGGGAAAAAGGCATATTGACCGGCTCCGGACGGATGCGAATCGGGTTTATCGCCCTGCAAACCGCGGCAATCGCCTTTTATCTTAAAATGGGGCCGTCAACCCTTCATGCCGCCGTCATCTTTGAACACGGCCGCAACGTTGTCGCTCCTTTACTTTCGACTCCTTTTCCGGCATTGCCGGCGGCCGGCATGGGTCTCTTGCTGACCGGCGCGAGAGCTCTTGTCAGGCAGACGCCCGTCGAAAGCGGCATATTCGGCGCACTGGCCGCTGTCGCCTTTGCATTCACAATGATCGCCGACCCTTTGATGCCACCGGTTTTCGCCGCCGCCGCGGGGCTGATAGTTACGCTGAGCGTTTTACGGGATTCCTACAATATGGCCTTCAGGGACGAACTGACCGGACTCGCCTCGCGGCGGGCGCTTAATGAGGAAATGGCCGGCTTCGGACGCCGCTATGTCGTGGCGATGCTGGATGTGGACCATTTCAAAAAGGTCAACGATACTCACGGCCACGACGTCGGCGACCAGGTACTGAAAATGGTAGCCGGAAGGATAAAATCGGTTATCCCGGAAGGGAAGACTTACAGGTATGGAGGCGAGGAGTTCACGGTAGTTTTCACCAGGAAATCGGCCGAAGAAGTCATACCCCGCCTGGAGAACCTGCGTAGGACCATCGCCGACTACCGGCTCTGGCTGCGCGCGGATGACCGGCCGGCCGCCTCAAGGAAGGGAAAAAAGCTGAGGACGGGAAGGAGCGGGCGCTCGTATGTCTCGGTGACGGTCAGCATGGGCGTTGCCGAAAGAAATGATGAGCTGCGAACCCCGGACGACGTTCTGAAAGCCGCCGACCACGCCCTTTACCGGGCAAAAAACAAGGGAAGAAACCGGATTTGCAGTTGATAAAGGTTGTTTTTAGTTGGTTTGTTAATCAGTTGAACCAACCAACTAACCAACTAACCAACCAACCAAACCCATCCAACTTTACACCACCCCATTAGCGACAGCTTTTACATTTCCCTTCCGTCAAACCCCGGCAATTTCCCTGCCTGCTTTTAACAGCTCATCCACCACGGCCGGGTCGTTGGATTCGCTGTACAGGCGAAGGACCGGCTCGGTGCCGGATGGGCGTATCAGCAGCCAGGAACCGTCGGCGAAAAAGAATTTGAAACCGTCCCTGAAGTTTTCCCTGGCCACCCGCCTGGCCGCTATGGTGTCGATTCCTCCGGCCTTCAACCGACCGATAAGCTTCTCCTTGCTCACATTGTCTATGGCTATGTCGTTGCGGCGATAATAGAAATAGCCTATTTCGTCCATGGTCTCGTTCAGGAGCTGCCGCAGCCCTTTGCCGGTCATGGCCATAGACTCCAGGAGAAGGAGCCCCATCAGGATGCCGTCGCGCTCCGGGATATGCCCCTTCACGCCCAGCCCGCCCGACTCCTCACCGCCCATCAGGATATCGTGGTCCAGCATCAGTTCGCAGATATGCTTGAAGCCGATCGGGGTTTCGTACAGCGCCAGTCCGTATTTGTCGCATAACGCGTTGATCATGCTCGTGGTGGAAACCGTCTTGGCAACTCCGCCGCGCATGCCCTTCCGCTCGTACAGATGACGCAGAATCACGGTGAATATCCTGTGGGAAGAAAAGAATTCGCCGGTTTCGTCAACGGCCCCGATCCGGTCGGCATCGCCGTCCAGTGCCAGCCCCACCCGGTACGAACCGCCGCCTACCAGCGCTGACAGCTCGGCCAGATGCTCCTCGGTCGGTTCCGGCGCCTGCCCGCCGAAACAGGGGTTTTCCGTTCCATGGATTTCGGCGATCCCCGGCAGGAGCTCGGGGAAGCAGCCGCCGCCCGCGCCATACATCGGATCGGCCACTACCGGGATACCTGTTTTTTTGATGAGATCCAGGTCCACATATGAGGCAAGCTGACTGAAATAGGACGCCTTAGCGTCGATCATTTCCACCTTTCCCGCCGCCAGCAACCCGGCAAATGGTGCCTCTTCGATCCTGCGCTGTGACGAGATGTTCGTTTCCACGATATCTTCGACTTTTTTTGTGATCGACGGGCGTGCTGAGCCCCCGAAAGCCTCCTTGATCTTGAAACCGTTGTATTCAGGGGGATTGTGGCTTGCCGTAATCATAACCCCGCCGCCGGCGCCCAGATGCCGCACGGCCCAGGAAACCGCCGGTGTCGGGGCAAATCCGTCCGTAAGGTAAACCTTCAGCCCGTTCCCCACCGCGACTTCTACCACCCTCTCGGCGAACTGGCGGGACATGAAACGGCGATCATAGCCGACTACCAACCCTTTTTCCGCGAGACCTTCCCTTATCAGGTAATCCATCGTGGCCTGCGCCACGATGGAGAGATTGTCAAAAGTAAAGTCGCGGGCGATTACCCCCCGCCATCCGTCGGTGCCGAACTTTATCCGCAACACTGGTTACCCTCCGTTGTATTTTCTTTCATCGCTTACGATAATCTTTTTGTTTATCCCATAAAAGCCGGAGGCAAATCAACCTTAAACGCGCTTTATTTTATCAATCCGGGTTTCACCGGCCGCGGAACAGCGTTCCGCGGGTGAGGTGGAAGCCTTTACCGCAAAAAAGTTTTCGACTTGTCAAAGAAAAATGGCTATATATTGGGTATTAAATAATAATAAATTTTTAAAAATGGAAAACCTTTTAATAAAAAGGTAAGTCAACTCTCTCCCTCCCATCGAATTTTCCTTGAAATCAGGAGAAACATATGAATCAAAAACTCCCATTCCGTTTCATCATGAAAACACCAATCATCGCCATATTGGCTTTCATCCTGATTCTTCCAACTGTGACCCGGGCGGATTTCCCCTTGCCGGTCGAAATCCGGGATAAAGTCGAAGTCATTTCAACCTTCGACTCGAAACAGGTCGCAACGCCGGTTGAAAAAGCCGGATATGCGGAACAGCAGCATGTCTATACGGATCTGATAGGCAATGCATTGAAGCCTGCGGGCAAGGGCGGGGTCTACGAGGGGAAAGTCCTTAAAGTCAAGAAGGTGTTACCGATTTTTCGCGTCTATACGAAAAAGACAAACCCTCAGACAGGCCGCAACAACCGTTTTGGAAGCTGGTGGACTTTTGTTCCGCCAGGCAGGGGGATAACAAAAACGGATTATCGGAAAGGCTATGAAATATGCGAGAGCTTCAACCCGGATCTCGACCGGGTCGCGCAGTGCTCGATATATCCGGGAGCCCTGTTATTGATGGGTCCGGGGCAGAGCGTTGATTCGAATACCTGCGGGAATCCGGATGAGAGCTATCCTGCCGATATCGGAAAGAACGATCTCCAGATATTTATCTATCAAATGTACAATCACGCTTTCCAGACCCCGGACCAGCATGAAGGTGATGTAAACTATATCGGATGCCCGCCGGAAACCGATGACCGTTCATTTGAGTGGTATTCCGACGGGAAGGCCGGTTTATATTGATTTACAGAAAATTCTCCCGGCGGTAACCGAAAAAATCCGTATATGGGAACGGGGACAGACGGTTCATTAAAAAGCGGCCTATCCCCGTTTCTTTACCCGGCAAATTCCACGACTGGTTGAAATCCGGCTTTCTTTGCCCCTCCTTCTTCCCGCATGAGATAACTTGACCGGTTACTTAACTTGCCTTATAAAAGATAATCGGACATTTCCATAAGCGTCGGAAAATTCTCGAATTAACCGGAGATTACAATCAGCGAATTCAGCAGATTATACAATTACGTAAATGCCTGCCGGTCAAGATACCTGCGGGGATTCCTTTTTCTGCTCGGAGCGAACGGCTTCGCCCTGTATATCCCCTGGCTTCTGAAACTGGCGGTCGAAAGTCTGAGGAAGCCGGCCGCCGCCTCGCATTCACCCGCATATTACGCCACCCTGATCATAGGCGTGGCCCTTGCCCACGGCGTTGTCCGAATCTATTCCCGCACCCACGTCCTCCATGCCGGGCGGCATATCGAATTTGAAATCAGGGAAGACCTTTATGCAAAGCTCATCTCCCTCGATCTCCCCTATTTTTCCGGGGAGCGCACCGGCGACATCCTGTCCCGTTTTTCCAACGACCTGACCAACGTCCGCATGCTGCTGGGCTTCGGTGTGCTGAACGTCGTCAACACCGTCATCGTCTACCTTTCCGCCATTACCCTGATGGCCAGCATCAGCCCGCTCCTGACTCTGTATGCCGTTATCCCGTATCCACTGATGATCCTGCTGGTCAAGCGGGTAAGCCACCACATCTTCAACCACTCAAAGCATGCCCAGGAAGAGCTGGCCCGGCTTTCCAGCCAGGTGGAGGAAAACGTCTCCGCGTCGGTGGTGATAAAGGCCTATTGCCGGGAAAAATCCCAGGTGGAGACTTTCCGGGAAATCGCCGGGAAATATCTCCATTACAGCATGAAAATGGCCAACCTGCGGGGCATCCTGATCCCGTTCATGGCTTCGGTGGGAGGCCTGGGAACACTGATCGTGCTCATGGCCGGCGGCGCCAGGGTCATTTCCGGCCGGATCTCCCTCGGCGACTTCGTCGCCTTCAACGGTTACCTGGCGATGCTCATCTGGCCCACGGTGGTATTGGGGTGGATACTGAACCTCCTGCAGCGCGGCGCGGCCTCCATGTCGCGCCTCAACGAAGTGCTCGACGCCAGGGCCACGGTGCGGGAACCGGCCGATCCGGCAAAGGTGGAAAAAATAGCCGGCGAAATAGAATTCCGAGACCTTTCCTTCGGCTATAGCGATAAAACCCTGCTTAAAGGGATTTCACTGAATATCGGCAAAGGGACACGTGTGGGGATTGTCGGCCCGGTGGGAAGCGGCAAGAGCACCATGATGCGGCTGATCGCCAGGCTTTACCCGGTCGGGGACGGGCAGCTTTTCATCGACGGCATCGACGTCAACCGCATTCCCCTGGCGCAGCTTCGGGATGCCATCGGCTATGTACCCCAGGAAAGCTTCCTCTTCTCCCGGACCATAGCCGATAATATCGGCTACGGCCGCCTGGACGCCACGTCCAGGGAGATTGAGGCCGCCGCCCGCCTGGCCCACCTGGACGGCGACGTGGCTGGATTCACGGGCGATTACGAAACCATGGTCGGGGAACGCGGCGTAACCCTCTCCGGAGGCCAGAAACAGCGTACGGCCATCGCCCGCGCCCTGCTCAAGGACCCCGCCGTCCTGATCCTCGACGACCCACTTTCGGCCGTGGACGCCGGCACCGAGGAGCAGATCCTCAAGGGTCTTTCCGGATACTACGGCGACCGGACGGTGCTGATCGTCTCCCACAGGCTATCGGCGCTCCGCGACTGCGACATGATTATCGTCCTTGACGACGGGGTCATCCGCGAACGGGGATCCCACGGGGAACTAGTGGCGCTGGATGGCCTCTACGCGGCCATGCACCGGGAACAGCAGCTCCGGCAGGAAATCGAGGAGTATTGAAGAAGAGGTTAAGGCTGAAGGCTGAAGGTTAAAAACCTGAGGTTTTCAGCAGATCCTTTAGTTTTCAGCCCTCAGTCTATTTACCCAAGGAATCCGAATGACTCATTTTGCGGGCATGCACGAAGACGAGATAATGGGCAAGGCCTACGACAGGCGCATCATGGCGCGGCTGGTGGGCTACCTGCGCCCTTACAGGTGGCTGGTCATATGGAGCCTGCTCCTCCTTCCCCTGATCGCCGCCACCAAGCTCGCCCAGCCATGGATTCTGAAGGTCGCCATCGACAAGCACATCGTCACCGGCAAATTGTCGGGCCTCCCTCTCCTGGGATTCTATTTCTTCGCTCTCATCCTGGCCGACGCGCTGCTGACCTATCTGGAGATTTACATCCTGCAATACCTGGGGCAGAAGGTGATGTTCGACCTCCGCATGGAGCTCTTCTCCCATATCCAGAATCTTTCCACCTCCTACTTCGACCGTACGCCGACCGGCAGGCTGGTAACCCGGGTGACGAGCGACGTGGAAGTCCTGGGAGAAATGTTCGCCGCCGGAATCATATCAATCGTCGGAGACATCCTGGTCCTGGTCGGCATTGTCGGGATCATGCTCTGGATCAACATAAAGCTGTCGCTGGTCACCTTTTCAGTGCTGCCGGTACTCATCTATATCGCTTTCACCTTCCGCACCAAAATGCGCCGGGCTTTCCGCGAGGTCCGGTCGCGGCTGGCGGACCTCAATTCGTTCCTCGCCGAAAACCTCGGCGGGATGGCTATTATCCAGCTTTTCAACCAGCAGGAGAAGGAGCGGCGGCAGTTCACCGAGCTCAACTCCGCCTACCGGGACGCCAACCTGCCGGTAATCACCTGGGATGCCGCCCTTTTCGCGGTCGTCGAGGCACTTTCATCGGTGGCAGTTGGTCTCATAATCTGGTACGGGGGGGGCGAGATACTCCGCGGTGCCCTCACCTTCGGCGCCCTGGTCGCCTTTATCCAGTACATCGAGAAGTTTTTCTCTCCCATCCGCGACCTGTCGGCAAAGTACTCGATCATGCAGGGGGCAATGGCGGCGCTGGAGAGGATTTTTCTCCTGCTGGATACGGAGAGTTCCCCCTCTCCCACAGAAGGAGAGAGAGTTCTTTTTCTTCCCCCTCCCTCAATGGGAGGGAGGCTGGGGGAGGGTGAGCCGAAACCCATCGAAACCATAGAATTCCGCGATGTCTGGTTCGCCTACAACGAAAATGATTATGTACTCAAGGATTTCAATCTGACCATCCGGCGGGGCGAGAAGGTTGCACTGGTGGGAGAAACCGGGGGCGGAAAGACCACGGTGACACGGCTTCTGTCAAGATTTTACGAAGTGGGCAGGGGCAGCATCCTCATCAACGGAACGGATATCAGGCAAATCCCGCTGCAGTCCCTGCGGCGAAGGATAGGGGTAGTTCTGCAGGAGCCTTTCCTGTTTACCGGGACTATCGAATACAACATCTGCCTGGGAGACGAAGAGGCCGGGCGCAGGGCTGAGAGGGCGGCGAGCACGGTCGGCGCAGACCGGTTCATAAAAGGCCTTGCCGGGGGATTCCTGGAAGAAGTCAGGGAAAGGGGGAGCAATCTCTCCGTCGGCGAACGGCAGCTCCTGTCTTTCGCGAGGGCGGTGGCCTTTGACCCTGAAATCCTTGTCCTCGACGAGGCAACCTCCAGCGTCGATACGGCCAGCGAGCGCCTGATCCAGGAAGGGCTGCGCGGCCTGCTCGCCGGGCGGACATCTCTCGTTGTGGCGCACCGGCTTTCGACCATCCAGGACGCGGACCGGATCGTGGTCATCCACAAGGGGGAGAAGTGCGAGGAAGGAA
>DASRZQ010000164.1:0-6938 GCA_035686205.1 Geobacteraceae bacterium | reverse complement strand
GGTACAGGAGCTCCAGTTGCTCGGCGGAAGCGGCACCCTTGAACTCCACCTGCTCCAGGAAGCGCCACCCCATCTTGTGCCGCTCGATTATTTCGTCCAGTTCGGCCTGGGCGCCGCCGGACCAGCCGAAGCTGCCCAGGCGCAGCGCCAGTTTTCCCTTGACGCTTTTCCGGCCGAGTTCGTCAACCACCATGGCCATGGGCGGGAACATCTTGTACTCGTAAGTGGGCATTGCCAGCACGATGCCGGTGGATTTCCAGGCCGAGGCGAGGATATCGCTGATGTGGGTCTGCGGCGCCTGGTGGACTACGGCCTCCACTCCCTCGGAGACGATACCGTCAACCACCGGCGGGACCGCCTGGCCGGTGTTGCCGTACATCGTCCCCCAGAGCACAGTGACTATCGGCTCCGCGGGCCCTTTGGCAAAGGCGGCGAAGCGCTCATAAAGACGAACGATGCGCCGCGGGTCCTTTCGCCAGATCGGACCGTGGCCCGGAGCAATGATGCGGACGTCCAGCCCCTTGACCTTCTCGATGGCACGGATCACCGACGGTGAGAAACGGGCCACGATGTTGGCGTAATAGCGCAAGGCCTCCATTTCGAAAAAGCGCAGTTGCGATTCGTCGAGCTGGTCGTCGCACGGCGCTTCGCCGATGGCGCCGAAGGTGCCGAAAGCGTCACACGGCATGAGCGTGCCGGTGGACGGCTCGAAGGTCACCATGGTGTCCGGCCAGTGTACGTTGGGGGTTTCCTCGAAAACGAGTTTCCTGCCGTTGCCCAGGTCGATGCCGTCGCCGGAAGCCACCGTCCGGAATTTGACATCCAGGCTGTAGAAGGCCTTGGCCAGGTCCAGCCCTTTCTGGGTGATCACCACCTCGAAATCCCGGGTGATTTCCTGGAACGACTTGAGCCAGCCGGTGTGGTCAGGCTCGGTATGGTTGATGATTACGTAGCGGATGTCCTTCACGTCCACGCCGATCTGCTCCATCTGGGCGTACAGCGTTTCCGGCACTCCGTCCCAGCCGCAGACGCCGTCCACGATGGCCACCTCCCGCCCCTTGACTATGTAGGAATTCATCGCCGCCCCGTGGGGCAGCGGCCAGATCCCCTCAAACAGGATGTCGGATCCGATATTCGCGGACAAACGGAAAATTCCGTCGGTCACTTCTGATGCTCTCATGCCGGTTTCCTCCTATTATTGGGACAAACCCGTAATCCAGTCTTCACTACCAAGCCTGCAACTGGTTTTTTAAACTATTCTAGCACAAGGAGTCAAATTCCGGGAACTAATACGAGATTGCCGGGAATACCGGCATGAGAAAAAGATCGTGGCGGGATGGACAATTTCGGGAGAAAATCTCATAACGACCGGCTCTTTAGCCATTATCCAGCATCTTTCGCACCTTTCGCAACAGGTCGGACTTCAGAAAAGGCTTCATCAGGAATTCCACGCCCATTTCTTTGACAAACTCCTTCCGGATGATTTCCGACGAATACCCGCTTATGAAAATCATCTTCATCCCCGGTCTTAAACTTCTTATTTCTTCGAAAATCTTTTCACCGTTCTTTTTCGGCATGACAACATCCGTTAAAACAAGCGCAACTTCTTCCTTGTTTTCCTTGAATTTCAGAACCGCGGATTCACCGTCTTCGGCGGTTATTACGCGGTAACCCGCCCTTTCGAGTATTCTTGCCAGGAAAGATTTAACCGTTTCGTCGTCCTCGGCGACAAGCAGGGTCTCGGTACCATACATATCCGGTTTTATCTTATGCCGCTTCTCCCGGCCGGCGGGCATCTCATCAATGGTCGGCAGAATAATGGATACGGTAGTACCCTTGCCCGGCTCGCTCTCGATATGGACAAAACCGTTACTCTGTTTCACTATCCCGTAGATGATGGACAGCCCCAGGCCGGTCCCCTTGCCGACTTCCTTGGTGGTGTAGAAAGGTTCGAAGACCCTTTCCAGGGACTTCTCGTCAATGCCCGTCCCCGTATCGGAAACCGAGATCATTGCGTAATTTCCGGGGACAGCGAGACCGTAACCGGATTCGGATCCTTCCCCGACAACCACTTCCCGCGTTGTTATATGTATGCTGCCGCCAAAGGGCATCGCATCGCGGGCATTTGTCGCAAGGTTCATCAGAACCTGCTCCATCTGTCCCGCGTCGACCTTCACCAGCAGCTTTTTATCCGAAAAACCGGTGCTCAATTCGACATCCTCTCCGATTACCCGTTTGATAAGACCAAGAGCGTTATGGATGATGGTGTGAACAAGGACAGGCTTCGGATTTATCAGCTGCTTCCGACTGAAGGCAAGCAGGCTCTTGGTGAGTTCCGCGGCCCGTTCCGCGGCCCTCAGCAACTGGTTGACGCTTTCCTGCAAAAGCTCGTCGTCCGGAGGAACGAGGTCCTGTATTAATTGCCCGTACCCTGAAATACCGGTAAGAAGGTTGTTGAATTCATGGGCGACCCCCCCGGCGAGCAGACCGATGGATTCCAGCTTCTGTGCCTGAAGGAGCTGCTGTTCCAGCAGCTTGCGTTCGGTCACGTCATGGGCAATCCCCCGGTAGCCGGTCACCCGCCCCGCGTCGTCATGCATGAGCGACGCCGAGACGATAACCGTGACGGTCCCGCAACCCTTCTCCCTCAATTCCAGTTCGGCATCATTGATATAACCGTCCGAAGCGAACTTTTCCCTGAACTGCGACCTGGCCTGCTCGCTGATATTGAGATCGCGCACGAGGTCAAGCGCGAGCAGTTCCTCTTTCGTATAGCCTAGGAGTTCCACCCCGGCCGGGTTGATATCCAGGAGCATGCCGTTCGCATCCACGATAAAGACGACATCTCTTGATTCCTCGAAGAGAGCGCGGTACTTTTTCTCGGATACAAGGAGAGCGTCGATTGTCTTCGCCAGTTGCTCGGTCCGCTCTTCGACCCTTTTTTCCAGATCGGCGCGGGCCGCGCGAAGTTCCTCTTCGGACCGTTTGCGGCTCAAGGCGATGGCAACATGGTCGGCAACCGTTTTCATCAGCGACAGCTCGTTCTCGGTAAAATGAGTCCTGTTGCGTGTGCAGAATGACAGGGTGCCTAGCACCTTCTCCTGGACAATCAACGGATGGCAGGCATACGCACGAATGCCGAACTGCCGGACCAACGCCGTATACCGGTCTCTGGCTTCCTGGACGTTTTCGACCACGAGCCGGCAGCCGTCGCGTGCGGAACAGCCGCACAGCCCGGTTCCGTAATCAAGCCACTCCATCCGCCCGACGTCGTCTTCCGGAATCCCGCCGCATGCATTCAAATGCAGACGCTTTTTTTCGTCATCGATCAGATAATTAAAGAATGAATCGCATTCCAGGAAATCCAGGACCTTCAGGCACAATGCATTCACTACCTTCTGCGGTGAGTTGCTCCTCAGCAGCTGGCTGGCGGTTTCGGCAAGGAGATCAAGACGCTGGTTGCTTCTCAGCATGGCCTCGTAGGCCTGTTTTCGTCCGGCGAGGTTGATGACCTGCTCGACAACCAGGTCGACGCAGCCCGAATCGTCAAACAAAGGGTAGGCGTGCACTTCAACATGCCCTATTTTCGGATTGAACTTTTCCGCTGTAACCGGTTTGCCCGTATTAAAAACCTCAAGGGCGTGGCAGGACTCGCACGGTACGTTTTGGCCGGGGTAATACGCTTCATAACAGATAGGGTTCCGGTCCCTGAGTTCAACGGAAACATCATCATTCACTCCATGCCAGTTGCTGCGGACGACTCGCAGGTCCTTGTCGAGGACGGAAAGCAGATTGGGACACGATTCGAACACCTTGCTCAGCAGGGTCTCCGACTTGCGCAGGGATTCCTTTGCCTGCCGGCACTCCGTTTCGGCGGATTCAAGCTCCTTGATGCGTTTTTTCAATGCTTTGATTTCTGCGGACAATTGTCTTGCCGGCTTTTTTTCGTCTGGCATGGGAGCCTCCCTGAATCTTAAAGAGACTTTAAAAGTATATCAGGAAATCAGGAGGATTCCCTTTCAGGCCAGGTGAAATCCTCTATTAATCCAGGGATTTTTTTCGGAATGTGAATTTTACGCACGCATCGGGTCTTGTCATCGTTTTATGATAAACTTACTTTTATTTGACTAGAAAGGAGCCTCCATGCAAAATTATCCATTAATCTTCAAGGCAAGTTTTTTATTTTTTGCCGCGACCCTATGTCTTGCCGGGCGGGGATATGCCGCCGAATTCAAGTGGGTCTACTATGGTTCGGCCTCGGATGGCAGCCTGTCCGGATACTATTCTCCCGAAACGGCAAATTGCCAGTCCGGCGGAACGATGGACATCTGGACAAAAGAGGTTTCAAACAGGAAAAATGTAACGGACATGGCAAAAACATTCGGCCCCAAATTCAAGAACTTGGGCTATACCCTGAACCATAAACGCCTGGATTGCGCGAACAAACGTCTGGCAAACCTTGGAATGCTTTATTATTCCAAAAAAGATGTTTTGATAGGAAAGGCCGTTATCGACAAGCCCCGCTGGAAACCGGTAAAATCCGGGAGCATGGGCGACGGGCTGATGGACGGCGTTTGCGGGCTCTGCCGGAAAAACCCGCCGCGGTAACTCCGTGGAATGACTCTTTCTCTCCCTATTTATAACGCAAGGCTGGCTCCCGGCGACCGGATTTTCGCATAATCCCGCCGCCTTCTCAGCCAACCTGCCATTCACCGCCAGTTGAAATGGAAAATCTTTACTTTATCCCGGAAATTATTATCAATAAATAATGTAATTTAACTAATTTTATTTGTCCTGCTTCCAAAAATCTGGTAAATAGACTCATACCCGCCCTGGAAGGAGAACAGATGAAAAAAAAATCGAACTCGCCTCCAAAATCCCTTTATTTCTGCATTGCCGCGTCTTTTCTGGCAGGGTCGGCTCTGGTTGTTTTTGCCAGACATTTCTGCAACGGCCAAATCTCCGGAACAATGGCATCAGGCACGTCATTAACACTGTTCGCTTCCGGGTCGGGGACCGGAATTTATTCACTCTGCAAGTCCGGCGGCAGAAAAAGAGTTCTGATTCCGGCCGGCATCTGCATTCTGCTCAACATCGGAATTGCCTGGGTTGCATATGGAGTTCTTTCTGGAAACTACGGAAAACAACTTTTCCGGGTTCCGCTTGTGGCCTTAAAGAGCGATTTTCCGTTTTTTACGGTCCGTAATCCGTACTCACTGGCGGTAAAGGCCAGGAGCGTGGACACCTCACTTGCGAGCGGAAAATGCAGGATAGTTGAAACAGCGGACCGGGGCGGGTATACACTGCGCTCCTGCCCCGGAGTGGACGGCTACAAACTTCTGGTCGAGGATTTCGACTCCAGGATGACAATTACCGTAGTTGATCCGGACAACGAAGAATACCCGCTGCTCTTTGGTCAATATGTGACGGGGCATTTTTCCGAATTGGGGAAAAAGGTCGAATGGAGAATCGCGAAAGTGAAGGGGAAGGAAGTGCCGGTTGCGCTGATTGTTAAGGTTTATAGTCACGGGACCGGCATCCCGCCGAATATAACTCCTTATCTTGCGGTATCGAAAATAGCTCCGCCGGAAATATGCGTAACGGATCGTATCGGCCCGGGTCCGAATCAGAGCGAAAGGGCCAGGGAGGCGGCGGACGACGCCATGAACAGTAAATGCATGGATGCAGTCAGCGACTGACTCCCAAGACTATTTTTCCGGATCTGATTTTTATGATGCAAGGGAAATTTCGCCGCGGAGTTTTTGCAAAGACGTAAGGTCACCCGGCCGGAACGCTTCTTTTGCACCCGCGCACCTTTTCGATAGCCTCCACCAGGAAAGGACACACCGTCTCCACCACTATCCGGTATCCTTCCCCGGTCGGGTGAATGCCATCCGCCCGGTTCAGGTGCGGCTCACCCGCCACCCCGGCCAGAAAAAACGGGATAAGGATCGCCCCGTGCAGTTGGGCCACCTCCGGGTAAACCCGCGCGAATTCCTCGTCATAATTATTCTTGCGATGCTTGAGGTTCCTCATTCCGGCCAACACTACAATGACGCCTTGCGCAGCAAGGGTTCGGACGATTGAGTCGATGTTCTCCTTCATCAGTTCCGGAGAGTTCCCGCGCAACCCGTCATTCGTGCCTGTCTGGAGGATAACGATATCCGGCTTCAACGACAGGACCCGGTCCACCCGTGCCAGCGCATCGCCGCTTTTTTCCCCGTTGACGCCCGCGTTGATTATGCGGCAATCATGGCCGTTCTTGCGGAGTTTCCGCTCCAGCACAAAGGGATACGACTCTTCTTCGTCAACCCCGTAGCCGACGGTAAGGCTGTCACCCATTGCAACGACGGTCACGCAGCCGGATGATTCCCGGCTCAGCCGGTTCAGAGAGGTATCCATGCTTTTCAATATCTCCTTCTGCTGCTTTTAAAATATCTTGCGGGTCGCGTCCCAATATCTCAAAAATGGAATCCGGAAATGCATGCAGGCTGCTTCGCAAAAACTTCGCCGCGTTTATGATCCATGAAGATAAGGCCGAAACAGAGGCGACCAGTCAAGTTAAGGTTTTCATGCTAACAAATTCCTATTTCCATTTGTAGTTAAAAATTTACCTTGGAAAATAACAAAAAACATATAATATATCAATTAAATATTTTAAATTTTAATCCTAGATTTCCCTCACACCGGCAGACTCAGAACGGCCCGCAGCCCCTTTTCGGGAAGGTTCTCCAGCGTGATTTCCCCGCCGTGAAGCATCGCCACTTCCCTGACGAAATTCAGCCCCAGGCCGGTGCTCTTCTTGCCGGTATCGGGCCGCTGCATGGAAAAGAACTTGTCGAAAACCCTTTCCCGGTAATGCTCCGGAATCCCTGGCCCCTCGTCTTCCACGGCCAGGGAAAGATTCCCGTCATCAACCCGCGCGGATATCAAGATAT
>DASRZQ010000163.1:0-14107 GCA_035686205.1 Geobacteraceae bacterium | reverse complement strand
ATTTGAACTATACGAGGGATCAACGGTCCACGATTTGACGGAAAAGATGGAGATCCCCCTCGACGCAGTGAAGATCGTATTCAGGAACCACAGGGAAGTGGGCTTCTGGACCGTCCTTAACCAGGGGGACCGGATTGGATTTTCTCCGGTGACGGGAGGAATGTAGAAAAAGGATTTTTGAAACAAAATCAACCAGGTTTCGGCAAGGAAGGAACTAATTGCTCGGCAGTTGTGTTGTTGGCTTAGCGGGCGGCCTCAAAGCCGCCCTAAATATATCGGAAAACATGGCGGAAAACATGAGTGTCAGGGCTACACATTTCACAAAGCTCAATCCATGACATTCTGTCAGATGTGTAGCTCTGACACCTTTCCATCGAGATTTCTTTACTCACATAACGTGGGAGATCACCTGACGGCCTTTTGGTCAGGTGAATCTGCCTAGTTAGAAATCATTGCTCTTCAATCTCCGGCAACACAGTTGGATCAAGTAATATTGTGTGTTGTTTAGGATTGCGCTCGCAAATAAATAAATCGTTGCGAGGCCCGTACTTTGGGCCGATGTTTCGCAAATTCATCTTCGAGCCACACCAAGGGCAGATGGCAGTGAATCTGTTTAGATAGATCCCCCCTTGTGTGCCAGCCTCTAAGTAGTACTTACGGAAGAAGAAATGCTCGAACTTTCGTTTTTTCAAGACGACAGAAATAAGGAAGGAGGTTACGGCTATTGCGAACGAAAACAAGAAAAGGGCAGACCAAGACGAGTACTGGGGCTGTGGAAATTGAAATAGCGTGAAATAAAGACCAATCACACTGGCTAGGCCCGTAACAATCCCAAATGTATTAAGGCTTTCACTTTTGATGCTGCATCCGTTAAGGACGGGGTGGCGTATAATGCCCATCTGTTCCGGTGTAAAAGTTGGCTTTCCATCTCCACCGACATTCACATTCGCTCCACGGAAATCACCAACTCCAACGTTGATGCTGCCGTCCCCGCTTTGTGACCCATGGTTATCGTGCGACAAAACTCTCTCCTGTTTTTAACATATTATTGATGAGACCCGGCCAAGTCCCCTCAACGGCACGAAATGCCAGCTTATAACAAATTACGGTTTGAAGCAACACATTGATTTTGATGAATAATTAACGTTGGCCAACATTCCGGTTGGTGTGTTGGAAAGCCTTCCGGCCAACAACCTGCCAAATTATTCTTTGGGGCTTTTTCGAATGTATGGGGTTTGTTTGAAAAACGGCTGCGGAAATATCACTAAAAAAATTTGATAGAGAGAAATGAAAGGAATTTTCTGGTCGAGCGTCCGGAAAATACTCGTCATACCTGCGTATCAGGGTATTTAGTATACCTGGTCTAACAATAAATCCCTGGCTGCTTTCACGGGAATGACGTACATGGGGCTGGTCTGTGAGCTTGCGGAAACTTCAGGTTTTATCTGCATCCGACCATTTTATCGGTTTATCTCTAGGTTGAAATCGTGAGTCGCGTTAAGTTCAAATCTTCACCGTCTTGTACAGAAAGTTCTTGAACTTGAAGAACTTCTTCCGCTCTTCAGCGCTTTCCCTCATTTCACCGGATACCGCCTTGAGATGCCGGGCAATCTGAGGCATTGTGCCGCCTGCCGCGAGCTTCGATTTCTCAATGACCAGCCTGACGACATCCTTCGGTATGGTGTTGTGTGAATAAGGGTCGTACACCGTGTCCCAGAAATCGCCGCCGTTGCTGATCTTTTCCAGGATCTCCCCGGCCAGCTGGTCGTTGAGTTTTTCCTGGGTCGTCTCGGGCGTGTCCTTGATGCTGTCCTGGATGGCCCTGCTTATGTCTTTTCCGGTTATCGCCTTGCCCCGCCTGAAGAAGAGTGCCCGCAGCAGGATGCTGCGAAGCTCCCTGATGTTCCCCTTATAGCCGTGGTTGACCAGCACTTTTTTCGCTTCTTCGGTCAGTGCAGGCGAATCTTCTGGCAGCTCGTCTTTTCCCCTGTAGGTGCGGTAAAGTTTTCCCAGGAAGTGGGTGGCGAGGTCGGGGATATCCTCTTTCCGCTCGCTGAGTGGCGGGATTTTAACGGACAGCTCCGAAAGCCGGTGGTACAGGTCCTCGCGGAAACGCCCCGCCTTTATCTCGTCCAGCAGGTTCTTGTTGGTGGCCGCGACGAGCAGGACGCGGCTGAACCGTTCCAGGTTGTCCCCCAGGCGGAAAAAACCGCCGTTGTCCAGAAACCGTAGGAGCTGGACCTGGGTTTTCGGGTCGGCGTCGCCGATTTCATCGAGGAAGACGATGCCGCCGTGGGCTTCCTCGAGTATCCCTCTCCGGTCGCTGTACGCGCCGGTGAAGGCGCCTTTCTTGTGGCCGAACAGCTCCGAGTATGTCAGCTCTCCGCTGTAGGCGGCAATGTTGGTCTTTTTCACCGGCAGCTCGCCGGCGGGATTGATCTGCTGCCGGTACATCTCGTTCAGCTTGTTGTACAGGTTGTTGAAGAAAAATTCCTTGCCCGCTCCGGTCTGGCCGAGCACCAGAATTGACGGAAGGCCGATGGTTGCCTCCTGCATGACGTTTTTGCTCCACAGGGTGATCCGGTTGGTAAGCGGGACCGATACCCTGTTGATGAACTCGACGATTTCCTGTGCCTTGCGGCTGTTGCCGATGATGTTTCCCAGCCGGTATGAGGAGACGTGAGGGTCCTTGTACGCGACGTCGCTGGCGAGCCTGTTGACTTCGCTCTGCAGTTTCTCTATCTGCTGGATGTCGGCAATGTGCCGGGCGGTGAGGCGTTCGATGATCTGGAGGATGCGCCTGTGTTCTTCGGTAAAATAGCCCTGCCTGAGCGAATTGAGGCAGACGACGGCGATGACCTCGTCGTCGCAGACGACCGGCATGGCGATCTCGCTCCTGATGAGTTCGCTCATGGAGCGATGGAACCCGTCCCCTTGGAGTTCCTCTTCCACGTCGGCGATGAGCTTGGGCTGCTTGGTCCAGGCGACGTAACCGGTAAGGCTGCGCTCTTCCATGGGCAGGTCAAATCCGCCGATTCTCATGGGAGGGATGTTTTTCTTCAGCCATTCCTTGTTCTTCGCGCCGACGACATTGCCGTTTTCGTCCTCGACGACCAGCCATTTTTCGCCGTCGCGCTCCTGGACAATGGCGATGCTGCCGGTGTCCGCGCCGATCAGCTCGGTCGCCTTGGACAGCACCTTGGTCAGGAAGGGCTGAAGGGCTTCGTTGCGGGCCTGCAGCAGATCTGTGATTTCCGCCAGCACCTTGATCTCCAGGTGCTCTCCGCCTATCTCGCGGATTACCCGCTCCACCATTTCGGCGTGCACCTGTAGGAGTCCCATCTCGAAGTCGGAAAAACGGTGGATTTCCCGGGTGTAGTAGTTTACGAGGCAGATTACCTTATGGGTTCCGGCTTCATAGCGGGGCACCACGAAAAGGGAGCGCAGCGCCATTTTTTCCGCGAGCTCCCGTTTCTGCACGATCTGCCTATCGAGGTCGGCAATGAAAAGGGGCTTCAGGAGCCGTTCATCAGTAATTACGCCGTTGTCCGCCACGTACTTTGCCAGCAGGGAAAGGCCCTTTTTCAGGCCGATGGAGCCGTGGGCGTCGTACCTGGCCTTGAGCTCGGGCTCCTCCGAATAGCTCGCCAGGCGTTCCAGCGCCACTTCGCCGTTTTGCCCGGTTACCGGAACAAGCACCGAGGCAAGGGCTATCCTGTCTATCAGCCGGACGGCGGACTCGACCATGAATGCCGCCGCTTCCCTTTTTTTATACTCTTCGACGCGGCGGGCCAGCAGTATCTGCTGGTGGTACTTCCAGGCGTGATTTATGCTGTCGGCTGTTTCCGCCAGGAACTCGGTCACGAGCAGCCTGCCGCGGGCCGGAGCCACTTCCCCCTTCCTGTCGCCGTCGAGGCACAGAACTCCGATCGACTTGCCCTGGCTGACAATGGGCAGAAGGCATGTCGCGGCGATGGAAAACCGGCCGGTCACCTCCCTGTCCAGCGGCAGCGCGCCTGCTCCCGCGTCGCGGATTTCGGCGGACGACTGGGAAACGAATGCCTTTGACACAAGTGCGTCGGCGGAGATGATGGGGAAGGTGACGCTTTTGATTTCCGCGGACAACGTACCGGATGCGTAAAGGCAGGAAAGCGCGCCCCTGGTGAGGTCTTCCAGGTAGACCCTGATACGTTCGCAGCCGGTAACGAGTTTGATCCCTTCGGCGGCGGCGAAAAGCATCTCTTCCAGGTTTTCCTTGCCGTAATTATTGATCTTGTCCCGCAGCTGGCTGATGTGACTGTATATCGGGTTCATAAACACTCCTGTGTAAGTTTTCTACACTGTTATTATCTTAGGAGATAAAACCGGAGGATGTCAAGGGATTCAGGGAGAATGCAGCGAGACGGGAGAAGTGAGAAGTAAGACGTAAAGCTTTGTATCCGTGGTTTTTACCTCTCACGTCTTACGTTTTACGTCTCATGCCTGGGGTTGGCTGCTAACTGCACCCTTTCCTTATTGAATCCAGTTCGGAGATGTCCAGAAGGTTGAGCTCGCAGTATTCGCGCTCCAGTTCTTCCACGTAGAAGCGGTCCAGGCCCGAGTTTTCGAGAAAATCCTCGCGGAGGGAGATGTTTTTTTCCGAGATGATTTGCGGAAGTATCGTGTGCAGATAAATGGCTTCCTTTTTGATGGTGTGAATTATTTCGCGGAAAAGGCCGTCGGGAATATCCCCCTTCAGGAGTTTCTTTTGCCGCAATTCTTCCGTTACTTCGTTCTTGAGAACTTCCTGGTTGGCCTTGGACGTAAAGCGTGAATACAGGTTTCTGACCCTTTCCCTTATGTGGTCGCGGACGAGGATGAACAGCCGTTCTTCCACGTCTATCTCCAGCAGCCTGTGGAGAAGCGCCGGGGTGGATAGCCTGTTCTCCTCGATGGATGCGAGCCCCTTCAGAAGAGTCTTGACTTTTTTTCTTCCGTAGTTTCCCAGGTACTGGTTGGCAAGGAGCCCGGAAATGAACAGATCTTCGAAAAGTCCCTTCCTGAGCGAGTCGAACTCCCTCTTGTTGCCGAGGAGGCTGCGGACCATGTCCTCGGAAACCCTGATGTTTTCCATGAAGGCAAGCTTGTTGATGATCGAAGATGTCGAGTCGTACCGGTCGAAGTACGTGATTATCGAGGAAAGACCTTCGAGGATTGACACGCAGGCGCCGTCGCGGATCTTTTCGTCGCATGCCTTGCTTGTGTCCAGAAGGATTTCCTCGAAGGTAAAATCGCGGTTCTCGGTTGCCTGCTTTTTGGCGTGCAGGAGCTTTACCATGTCGTCGACGTCGATGATATTCTCGATCCGGCGTTCATGCAGAAACAGGCCTTCCAGTATCTGCCTGGTTTCCGAAAGATATGCGTGCTCCTCCAGGTCGACTATCCTGATATCCTTGTTCAGCATCTCGTCGAGGGGGTAGAAAAGGGCGTCCGGTATCTTGTTGCGGACGGACAGGGTTTTAAGCCTGTCGAGCCGGGCTATTTCCATCTTGTTTATTTCCCCCTTCCGGTTGCAGGCGAGGAGAATGTTCTTGTATTCGTCGACAATCCCCCTGTTGGCCGGATGCTTGTACATGACGTCGACCCGTATCCGCTCCTGCTGGTAGCGGTCTATGCGGCTCGAATCCGCCAAGGACGTGAGAACGGAGAAGTCCTCGTCGGAGATTTTCTTGTTCGCGTGATAGAGGTCTCTGAAAAAGTTCCGGTATTCCTGGTGCTTCCTGTTGATCAGCTTGAACAGAAATACCTGCGCCCGCGGATCCTTGAGGAGGGACAATATCTGGTCCAGTATGATCTCGTCTTCCTCGGCGCCGGCGGCGGTGGACCTTTTGATCGTTTTGCCGAGTATTCTCAGGATCTCTTTCTGCTGCCTCTTCAGCGAGCCGCTGATTTTGGCGGAATTTACGAAAAAGAAGTAGTTGCAGACCGCGTTGCCTTCAAAAAATATCCGGTCGTAGCTCTGCTCGCCTTCCGTCCGGTCGGTGAGCTGCAGCTTCCCGCTGCTTTCCTCGTAGAAAGCGCCGTACATGGCCAGCCTGTTCAGGACTTCCCCTTTAGCCAGGTCCGTCAGGGGCTGGTCGATGCCGAACATGTATTCGCAGAAAGCCCCGCCATTGCCGCTGTAGCTGACTCCGTCCGGGCCGATCATGAACTGGTTGCCCGACGAGAAGAAGCGCAGAGAGTTATTGTCCTCGCGGCTCATATTGAAAACGTATCGTTCGCAGATGTCGGTGCCGGCGAGATAAGCAAAATATTCAATATCATCGCCGGATTTTCCATGTAGTCGAATGTCCTGATTCATGTTCAGTACCCCATTCGGTCTGAGTTAGAGCTTGATCGCAAATAAGCATTTCGGGCTCGCATCCCCGGTTCCTTATCTGACCTCGATGGTCATGCCGTCGTACGCCAGCTCCATCCCCTCCGGCAATTTCAGGCCGTCCCTGTAGGAGACTTCATGGGTAAGATGGGTAAAAACGGCCCTGGCCGGCTTCAGTCTCCGAACCATCCTGATCGCCCCCTCGATATTGAAGTGGGCGGGGTGGGGGGTGTAACGGAGAGCGTCTATAATAACCACCTCCAGTCCGGTTAGTCTCGCCAGCGAGGATTCGGGGATGTCGCTGCAATCGGTCAGGTATGCGCAGTCGTCGATCCGGTAGCCGGTTGCATACGAATAGCCGTGCACGAGCGGCACCGGAACGATCCTATGGCCGAACAGGGTGAATACGCCCGTGATTATGTGCGGCTGCAGAAGGGGGGTGTAGCCGCCCTGCCGCATTCCTTCAAAAATATAGGCGAAATTCCCCCTGATGGTGTCGAGGGTTTTCTTTTCCCCGAAGCAGGGTATAACGTGTTTGTGGAGCAGGTGATATCCCCGAAGGTCGTCAATACCGTTGACATGGTCGGCGTGGGCGTGGGTGAACAGGACCGCATCGATGCGGGGGATTCCTTCCCTGATGGCCTGCTGGCGCAGGTCGGTGGAGGTGTCCACGAGTATGTTTTTATCTGCCGTCCGGATCAGGATGGCCGGCCTCGTCCGTTTGTCCCGGGGATCGGTGGAGGAACAGACGGGGCAACTGCAACCGACCATCGGAACACCGGTGGATGTGCCGCAACCGAGTATGGTTATGATCATAAGAACTGGCTCTCAGAAATGACCGGAAATTGAAGGACCGGAAAGCAATCCGTTTAATTGGCGGAAAACCATTATAAACAGACCTGGAAAACCAAAAAAACGGTAAGAAAAAATAGCATGATTGGCCTTTTCAGGCAAGGGCTTTATCCTTGCGGTCATGCCCGTTTGCTGGTAATCTGTATACGACCGGACAGAGGCAAAATTCCTCTTTGTGGAGCATACCGCATGAAAATAGCCCTAATAACTCCCTGCTACTACCCTTTTACCAGGGGAAACGCGGTTACCGTCAGGCGGATTGAAAAGAATCTCGTCACAGGCGGTTGCGAGGTCGGTGTTTTTTCTCTCGACAGCATTGCCGCTGAAGATGTTCTCAAGAAAGTAAAAAGCTTCAAGCCGGATATTGTGCATGCATTTCACGGATTTATCGGCGGGAGGATCGCTCGCCTGATAGCCGCCGCCCTCGGCAAGCCATATATCATCACGCTTACCGGCACGGATGTATACGAGGCGTTGCAGGACTCAAGAAGAGAAGACACCTTATCGTCCCTGCAGGATGCCTCTGCCTTGGTCGCGTTTCATGAAAATATCGGGGCGCGGTTGATTGAAGACACCCACGAACTCGCTGCCAGGATGTCGATAATCGCACAGGGGGTCGAGCTTCCCGGAAGCAATTATCCCCACCATGAAGAATTCAGGCCTTCCAAGGACGCACAGGTCATACTCCTTCCGGCGGGTATCCGGCCGGTGAAAAACGTGGCATTCCCCCTTCCTCTGCTGGCAAGGGTCCACGAGAAGCGGGCGGGGCTGTATTTCGTCCTGATCGGACCGATACTGCACCGGGGATATGCCGCCGAGGTTCTCGCCGAGATCGAGCGGTATCCGTTTGCCCACTATTTCGGAGAGGCAGGGCACAAAGCCATCGGCTGGTTCTATAACCAGGCCGATATCGTACTGAATACATCTTCCTTCGAAGGAGGAATGGCCAATACCGTCCTGGAGGCCATGATCTGCGGAAAAGCCGTCCTTGCGTCTGACATCGAGGGCAACAGGTCGGTTATAGAAGACGGGGTCACAGGTTTTCTGTATCAGGGCGAGTACGATTTCATCGAGAAGCTGGAACAACTCATGGGAGACGGGAAACTGAGGGAAAGGCTGGGCGCGAAGGCAAGGGATTACGTGTTGAAGAACTTCCCCCCGGAGCGGGAAGCGGCCGCGTACATAAGCCTTTACGAAAAGGTCCTTGGTAAAACGGGAGATGTAAGAAGCAAGACGTAAAACCTGTATCTCGCATCTTACGTCTGACTTCTCACATCTCACGTCGCACGGATGATTTTATTCCACCCCGAACAGCTCTTTCCGTACTTTTGCCACGAAGTCCAGTGAGGAAGCGAAATCGCCGTGAAGGAAAAGCATGCTCCGGTCCGTGGGCTGCAGGTCCCTGACGCGGGCTCCGTATTTCTCCTTCAGGATCAGGGCGATCCGTTCGTACCGTTCGAATCCCTCATAGGCAACCGGTTCGCTCCAGATAACCAGATCCCCATTTCTTATCTGCGTATCCCCTTCAACCTGGTCCCAGAGAAGGACGAACTCCTCATCGGTCAGCTCGGGAAGCTGATCGGGAGCCTTCAGGCAGCGTTCCCGATATTGCCGCATCTGCTCTTCCTGCTCCAGCAGGGCCTGTTTCTGCTCCTCGGCGAGGGTCTCCGACATTGCGTCGCAACCGGCGGACTCCGGAAATATGATCAGGTCGAGAAATGAATTGCACCCGGGACAAAAGAGCTCCAGGTACATCTTGCGGTAGAAAAGTCCCCGGCTGCTTTCTCCGCCGTTTCCTTTCCAGTCGCAAATCCCGCAGGAGTATTCCTTTTCCTGCCATCCCTCGTAAAAAATGGTCATTTTTATTTCTCCTTTATTCTGCTCGTGTTGATTTTCAGGAAGCCTATGCACGCTTGCGGTGCGTTTTGCCGTTCCGGCCGTGTCCGGTCATCGCGGATGTTGACACGTGACGGAATGGAGTGTATCTTTCCGGCTGGTTCGCGGAGTAGAATCCGTCGGTCGTTATCCGACGATTGTGAATTTCGCTAATAACATTTTGTCCGGAGGCTTCAAATATGTGGTTTTTCGAAACCGGGAACGGTACTTTCTGCATCCGCTATCTGCGAGAAGGATACGGACTGTTTATCGACGAGGATTTTCTGACCTGGCAAAAGGAGGCTGAAACCGTCGCGAGGCTGGTATTCGACCGCAGGACCGGTCACGGTCCCTGGGACGGAAATGATACAGCAACCCCGCCGAAATGCCTCGACGAATGGCGGACCCTTGCCGACATACAGACTATTGGTCCGATCAGCCCGTCCCTCGATCCGGTCATCGTGACCCTGGACTGCGGCTGCGGCGGCCAGATCAGGGAAAGCATCGCAAGGATAAGGACTATCTGCAAATTCCGTTGCCCCACATGCAAATCGGAAATCAGGGTTGGAGCCGCCCAAATGAAGGCAATCGTCGAAAAGGCAAGGGAAAAATACCCGAAAGGCTATATCAGAAGCCTTTCACGGTAGTGACAGCGGGCAGCCGGCCGCAGGCTGCCACTCCCTTTTGCCTTTCTCCTTTTGCTTTTTCTCTGTGCCTTGTGCCTTGTGCCTGTGCCTGGTTCTTTACCTGCCGGTCAGTTTCTCAAGCGCCTCGCGGTATTTCTCCGCCGTTCTGCGGATTATTTCTTCGGGCAGAACGGGCGCCGGCGCTTTTTTGTTCCAGTCGAGCGTTTCCAGATAGTCGCGCAGGAACTGCTTGTCGAAACTCGGCTGCGGCCCGCCGGGCCGGTATGAATCCTTGGGCCAGAACCGGCTTGAATCAGGCGTCAGGCATTCGTCGATGATTATCAGACCGTTATCGTAAACTCCGAATTCGAATTTCGTATCGGCTATTATGATCCCTTTTCCGTCCGCGATATCGCGGGCCCTCAGGTATATCTGAACGGTTGCCTGTCTGGCCTTTTCCGCCAGTTCCCCGCCGCAGAGCTCCACCATCCTTTCGAACGGTATGTTTTCGTCGTGGTCCCCGATTTCCGCCTTGGTCGAAGGGGTGAAAATTGGCTCGGGCAGCCGGTCCGATTCGCGCAGTCCCGGCGGCAGGGCAATGCCGCAAACGGAGCCGGTCGCCTGGTATTCCTTCCAGCCTGAACCCGCCAGATAGCCGCGGACTATGCATTCGGCAGGCAGCGGCTTCGCTTTTTTCACCAGCATTGAACGGCCCCGGAGGATTTCGGCGTATTTCCCGCATTCCGCGGGGAAGTCGGCCACTTCGGTGGAGATGATGTGATTGGGAATAATATCTTCCATCTGCCTGAACCAGAAAGCCGAAATCCGGGTGAGAACGTATCCCTTGCCGGGAATGCCTTCGTTCATGATGACATCGAAGGCTGAGATGCGATCGGTGGTGACGATAAGCAGCGACTCTCCGAGATCGTAAATGTCACGGACCTTGCCCCGTCCCGCGAGCTTCAGGTCGGGGAAATCCGTATTCAAAACGAGTTGTGTCACTTATTTTTTCTCCTGTTTATTAAATGTTTCAGGTTTTATGTGTTATGTGTCAGGTAAACCCAGGCAAAACTTGCCATCGAATACGTTTTATCTGTCAATATTCCCAACTTAACACTTAAGACTTAAAACCTAAAACGTTACTGATTATCCGCCAGAAGCATCGGGTTTATCTCTATTTTCGCCTTGTTCCTCAGGTCTTTCAACCAGTTTGTCAGGGCTTCCTCCCGCTTTGCCGGGAGCAGGGTCTGCTTGATCTGCTCTTTCGTTTTCTGGAATTCGGCCGTGTCGGCGTCGATCCTGTTTTTCAGTTTTATGGCGTACCAGCTATCACCCGACTTGAACGGCACTTTTGGCACGGGAGCCGTTCTTGACAGCGAGAATGCCGCGTCCATGATTTCCGGAGATTTGCCGATTCCGCTGATTTCACCGGTCTGTGACCAGGAGAACAGCCCGGTATCCCGGAGTCCGGACGGTGTTTTCCCGCTTGCCATGAGGGCAAGCGTGTCCGCGGCCTTTTTGTAGGCAAGGCTCAGTGCCTTTTCGTCGGCGGCCATTTTTTCGACCCTTGACCGGATCTGGGCGAGAGGAGGCACGGCGGCGGGTTTCTTTTCGTTCATCGTAAAAAGGTAAACGCCTTTTCCCGTCTCTACCGGCCCGCCGATTTCGTTCGGCTTGAGGCTGAATGCCTTGAGGATCAGGTCATTCTCTCCGGCGATGCTTGCAGGTGGATTTTGTGCGTCGAAAAGAGGGGTCTTTTCTATTTTCGTTCCCAGCATGCGGGCCGCACCGTTGAGATCCGCGGATTTCAGGTTTTTGTTCAGGGCTTCCGCGGCCTTTTCGTAAGCGAGCTTTGCTGCCTTGAAATTCAGGGCGTCTTCCCTGACGCGGTTTTTCACCTCTTCAAAGGGAAGGATATTTCCCTTTTCCTGATATTTGTCGATATTTTTCTGGTAATAATTGAGCATTTCGTCGTTTGTCACGCTCAGGCCGCCGGAAACCTTTTCCGGACTGACCAGAACATACGAAATGCTGACCTTGACCGGTGTCCGGAATACCTCCTGGTGGTTCTGCAGATACATGTTCAGGTCGCTGTCAGTCAGTTTCACCTCGGATTTCACTCCCGCCGGGCTGAAGGAGGCGAAAAGCAGGTCGACCTTGTCATGCTGTTTTTTGTATACCTGCAGCGCGTCCGCGTCGCTCACCTTTACCTGGTCCGTGATTTTCTGGCGGGCTTTTTTCAGCAGGAGTTCCTCTTTGACGTCGTTTTCAAATGCCTCCGGCATCATCCTTTTGCTCTGAAGCAGCTGCTGGTACAGCTGCGCATTGAAAGCGCCGTCTTTCTGAAAGGCGGGAATGGCTGCGATGGTGTTGATTACTTCATCCTTGGATACCGTTATGCCCATGCGTTCAGCCTCGTTGTGCATAAGGGTTTCGTTGATCAGGTTCTCCATGGCCAGTTTCTTCAGCCCCAGCTGTTTTTCCAGTTCGGGTGTCAGGGGCTGCTGCGAAAACTGCTGGTACATGTTCCGCAGCCGGTTGTAATTCCGCTGGAATTCGTCGAAGGTGATTTTGGTCCGGTTTATCTTGACGGCAAAATCCGAGCCTTCCATCCCTTTCCCGCCTTTGCCCCACACCAGAAAAATCGTTCCGATGAATGACAGGACTATTATCCCGAATACTCCCTTTATTAATACTGACTGCTTGTATTTCCTCATTATTCCAAGCATCGCGAGATTTCTCCTTGATAAGAAAAATTTGGAAGGCCCTAAAACAGAATTAAAAATACTAATATATTCGAATGGCAAAAGCAACCAGAAGATTGGGTGTTTTGGCCGTGATACGTCAGGTCAACACTCGGGTTCCTTGCCGGAAACAGCGGTAATATATCTTTTTTCATATACCATGTTTGCCGTACGATATGCCGTTTTTGCCCGGAGTCCGGCTGGTTTCGCCAGGGTCCCGTTTCCCGTCGATAATTTTACGGGCTTTTTCTCGCTTGCCAGAAGAAATGTATTTTGCTACTATCCGGAAGATTCGTTGAAAATTATCGATAAGTCACGCCTGTGTCGGGGATTTTTCGATCAAATACAATAGTTGACAGGAGCGGATATGCTTAAGGTATTCGATTATATATTCGGTATGTTTTCAAGTGACCTGGCGATTGACCTGGGAACGGCAAATACCCTTGTTTATCTTAAAGGAAAAGGAATTGTTGTCAGCGAACCGTCGGTGGTCGCCGTGCAGAAAATGTACGGCGGACAGCAGAAGGTCCTTGCCGTTGGCATGGAGGCGAAGAAGATGCTCGGCAGGACGCCGGGAAGCATTACCGCCATCCGCCCCATGAAAGACGGCGTGATCGCCGATTTCGACATTACCGAAGAGATGCTCCGCTATTTCATCCACAAGGTGCACAACCGGAAAACGCTGGTGAGGCCGCGCATCGTGATCTGCGTCCCGTCGGGAATAACCCAGGTGGAAAAAAGGGCCGTGCGTGAATCCGCGGAGTCCGCGGGCGCCAGGGAGGTCTATCTGATCGAGGAGCCGATGGCGGCGGCCATCGGGGCCGGGCTTCCCATCGTGGAGGCCGGCGGGAACATGATTGTCGATATCGGCGGCGGGACTACCGAGGTGGCGGTAATTTCCCTGGCCGGGATCGTCTATACCAAATCGGTCCGGGTGGGCGGCGACAAGATGGATGAAGCGGTCGTGCAGTACATAAAGCGCAAGTACAATCTTCTTATCGGCGAGCGGACCGCCGAGCTGATAAAGATCGAGATAGGCGAGGCATATCCGGATGAGACGGTGCGAACCATGGAAGTGAAGGGACGCGACCTGGTCTCCGGCATCCCGAAGACGACCGAAATCGACTCGAACGAGATCCGCGAGGCGCTTTCCGAGCCCGTCAACGCCATCGTCGAGGCTGTCCGGATATGCCTGGAAAGAACGCCGCCCGAACTGGCCGCGGATATCGTGGACAAGGGAATAGTGCTCGCGGGAGGCGGGGCGCTGCTGCGCAACCTGGACCTGCTCCTTCGCGAGGAGACCGGGCTGCCGGTGGTGATTGCCGAAGACCCGCTTTCCTGCGTCGTTCTCGGTTCCGGCAAGGTTCTGGATGAGCTCAATCTCCTCCGCCGGGTGGCTATAACATCCTAATTAAGGGCGCAGGACAAAAGACTTTTCCGCCCGTAATTTGCAAGATAAAGCAACGTGATCATTTTGCAGCAGAATCATTATATTTTTTTCCAATCTACTCCCCTTGACGTGAAAAAGCCCGCCAGATTTATGCGGCCCAGGAACATTGGCTCCACTGCAAAAGGCTACGGACGTTTTCCCCATGATTTGATATGAAGCTTTTTGCGGCAGATATCATTGTTCCTGTCTGGAACAAACCGGAAAA
>DASRZQ010000162.1:0-5138 GCA_035686205.1 Geobacteraceae bacterium | reverse complement strand
AATAGCGCGACCATATTCCGTCAATTGAACATCACGGCAAATATCAGGCAGCAATTCATCAATATGATGCATTAGTTTTGCTTTGCCGGATCGCCTTTGTAACCCCATCCCCGCCTTTGGGACTCCCCCCTGAAGGGGAGGGAGGGATATCGGGAGGGGGGATGGGGTTACGTAAAATGATCATCTTCCATATATGTGACAAGGCAAAATTGATGACAGTCAGCGGAAAAGAGCAGGGAATGTACTGTATCAACTACACAAGAGAGCGCCAATATGAAGATTCCCGTAATCATGCATGACGATGACGAATACGTGGAAGTCCCCTTTTATCTTCTCGGACAGCTGATAGCCACGGGCAGGATAAGGGCTTTTCGCCGGTCAACCGGATGGGCGGTCATCGGCCGTGATCCCGTCAGGGATCCAGGCAAATGGAAAAGCAAGCACGACGGCCCCGAAAGAAGGCTGCAAAGAGACAAATCTTGTATTCTGTGCCCAGAATTGAAAGGCGGCGAATGTGTCAGCGCCGCATGCCCCAATCGCCTCAAAATGACGTCCAGTACTTCCATCGAAATGTAAAGGCCCTTAAAAAACACTCCGGATTTTTGTTCCTTTCTAATTTTGTTACCTTATCATTTCAATGATCGCGCGATATTGCACTGGCAGCAACATAAGGTCTCGGGCCGCGATTATCGCCCCTTAAGGCGCTCCGGTATTGATTTATTTTTGTGGAAATATGTCGGTTGAACAGAAATGCCTTTTCAGTTCCGCTTCAGACTATGGACCGAAAGTTTCACCGCAATGCATAAAAAAACCGGGTCAAGATCGGGGGATTATCCCTTTCTCAACCCGGTTCACCGTCATGTGCGCCGGACTTGCTTTTCCTAAATGCTGAACGGAACCCTCAGCGTCAGTACCACATCAGGAGCATCCTGTGTAATTCCCGCCTCAAGAGAAAAGTTGATGGTGACCATGTCGCTCAGCCGGTAGGCGGCCCCGAACACCAGGCTGCCCAGTGTTGTGTTCTGTCTCGCGGTAGGCGCTATGAGAACGGAGCTGTTATTTATGTCCGTAGGAAAAATTATGTATTGTTCCCAGCCGATGCTGAGAGAGGTCTTTTCGTTCAGGGAAAAACCGATGCCGAAATTGAAGCCGAAGGTGTCGCCGGGGTCTACTTTCGTCTCCACGCCGCCAACCGGATATGTTTCCGAAAAATTGTACAGGTAATTGACCGAACCGAAGAAAACCGCCGGATCGGACGGGTAGATCACGGACAGGCTCGGCTGGAGAGCCCAGAATCCAGTTCCCGTAGGCAGACGCTTCTGTATCCCGGTTACGGGGTCGGTTGAAATGTGGAAAGGATCTTTGCCTGTATTTGACTTGGCGAGCAACCCGCCGATAAATATCGGCCCGCCGCTCGCCGGCATATTGAACTGGTAGCGAAGGCCGAACTGAACATCGCCGATGTTGTCGCCCCTGGAATTGAAAGCCTCCTGGGAAGTAGTACCATTAGTACTTACATTTTGTGGCGTAAAAACCGTGGAATCTTCACGGTAAACAAAAGGCGCGTAAGCATTTAATTCGAGCCGCTCGGTCAATCCGTAGCGAAGCGAAAGGGCCGGGATGTAAGTGTTGCGCTCGACCTTCTGGGTGTTGATCAGTCCGACGGTGAGCGCGGGAATTATGGTGAAGCCGCTCAGGATGACCTGGTTGGAAGATGAAAACGCATACTGGAAGGAAGGCTCTACTACCAGCGTATGTCTGGGTGTCAGCACACCCTGCTGGCGGAAGATCGCCTCTATCTCCTTGTACTGCTTGGACAGGGGCGGTTTCTCCGGGGGGCGTCCGACGGGCTGCGCCGGCAGCTGCTCCTGCGCCTGTTCGGGCTGTTTTCCGGGCGCCTTTTTTCCCTTGCCTTTCTTTTCGGCCGGAGGTGGCTGATACTGGCCCGGTTCACCCTGGCCACCGCGTATGTCAAGAGATTTGTCATCAGCGCCCAGCTTGCGCTGCAGCTCCTCTATCTGAAGCTGCTGATCCCTTAGCTGCTCGCCCTGCTGTTCGACGGTCTTCCTGAGTTGTTTAACGTCATCCTGCTTTGGCTGGCCGGACGAAACGCCGGCATAGCTGGGGAGAGCGATACTTGAGGCGGCAAGAAGCACAAACAAATGCAGACCAGTTCTCATAACTTTCCCTCCTTTTCATTCAATGGACACCAGTTGGAATTTTACCATCAAATATTAATCACTCAAATCATATTATGATATTGAATTTATTAATCAGTCTGTATAGTGTTACGCGCGACACTCCGAGGTCCCGCGCGGTTTTTGATATGTTGTTACGATTAAGCTGCAGGCAATGCTGAATAACCTCCTGCTCCGCCTTTTCCCTCGCGTCATCCAGCGACACGACATTCCTCGGCACGGACCGCTTCTCCAGCCCCAGGTCGGCTGGAGTGATCAGGTGGTGCTCACACAAAACCATCGCGCTCCTGATCCGATTTATCATTTCCCGCACATTGCCCGGCCAGTCGTAAACGGTCATTACTCGCAGGGCCTGCTGGCTGAACCCCTTGACGACACGATTCTTTTCACCCAGGAATTCTTCGAAGATGGTCCTTGCCAGCAATTCTATGTCTCCGTTTCTTTCCCTGAGCGGCGGTATTTTCAGGTTCAGCACATTGAGCCGATAAAAGAGGTCTTCGCGAAAACGGCCCCCTTCCACGGCCCTTTCCAGGTCGACATGGGTAGCCGCGATTACCCGCACATCAACCTTTATACTCTGGTTCGAGCCGAGCCGCTCGATAGTCTTTTCCTGCAGGAATCGCAGTAGGTTTACCTGCAGGTCCAGCGACAGGTCACCGATTTCGTCAAGAAAAATCGTTCCGCCCGAAGCAGACTCGATTCGGCCCGCCTTGCGCTGGACGGCCCCCGTAAACGCGCCCTTCTCGTGACCGAACAGCTCCGACTGGATGAGATGTCCGGGCAAGGCGCCGCAATTCACAGCGACAAATGGCGCCCGGCAGCGCGCCGAATGCCTATGGATCGCCCTTGCGGCCAGTTCCTTGCCGGTGCCGCTTTCTCCGCGGATAAGCACCGGCGAATCGGTATTCTGGATCTTGCGCAGGCTGGCGTAGAGTTCCTGCATTACGGGGCTTACGCCAATCATCTGAAACTCCCCGATATGCGGGTGTCCCATGGCCAGCCTGCTTTTCAGCCTTGACTTGCCGTAAGCGCGGCCGAGCGTAACCAGCAGGCGCGGCATGTCCAGGGGCAATGTATGGTAGTCATAAAAATTTTTGAAGATAAACTCGCAGAAGCGCTCCGATTCCAGGCAACCGGGCGGCACCAGCGCAATCCATTCAGTGGGGCTGTCCATCAGCAGTAGCTCTTCGAATTTTTCCATCAGAGCAGCTTCACGATCATCTATATAAAGCAGCCCGACAAAGCAGTCAGGTTGTTCATTGAGTAAAGTCTTTGCCGACTTTATATCCACAGCGATCAGAAAATCCCACTCATTCCTGTTAAATTCCTCCGCAATGGTATTGAACTTTTCATCCATGCAAATATAAAGTATTTTTCGTCTCGACATCTTCATGCTCCACATGGTATTGACGCCAACCATCCCGGCACCCTAGGGTTGACATGAAACAAAAAAATCTGTGCGCACCAATGCTTTCTCTCACAGAAAATGGCGGTTCGTCGAGAATTGGGAAACAGCTTGAATACCCGCCGTCAGGCATCAAGACTATCAGATTAGAGGAAAGACCTATACTTGAAGACGTATACATTATCTCTTCTTCGTGCAACCTTTCCGGAGTAAAGTTTATAAAGCTTGAAGGAAATGTCAAATGATACGGTCTCCCTGATTAATTAAAACAACGTATTTTTAAGTAAATTTTTAGCTTAATTAGTTAATTTGTACAAATCTGAATCGTATAACCGCTCATCCTGCCTCACGGACACAAATAATATTTGTTATCAAATGTTATTTTTTTTATAATACAATTTTAATTTTTAATTGACTTTTAGTCCGTTTTGGCAAAAATCCATTCTTTTGACCGCCAAACTTCATGTATTATAAATGCATTATATCAAAAACCGGACCGGCAGATATAATTAGCTACAGTAACAATTTGTCAGTTCAATAGAATTTAAATTGCCGATCTCCATTCTGTTCAATCTAAATGAAGCAAAACGGATACCATAATTGTTCCATTGAAAAATCTACATGTTACCTGCACAAATAATGATTCGGAGATCAAAAAAACGAGTTGTTTACATTTGTGTTGACACTTATTTTACATATTACTAATTGCTCGAATTCCGGATAAATGCACATATAATTCCTTGAAGTTCATGAATTTTTGAGTAAAGTTTTAACAGCATCGGCGAGATCCGATGTGATAACCATTCCGGGGTCGACCATAATTACTGACCCGGCATGGAAATCGTGCGACACTGAATCCCGGGAGAAGGGATGATTCGCGCGATCTTAAGGCACGATGGGGGAGAAACCGGCATGGACCATAATTCTTGCACAGCCGAAGGAAACATCACCCGACAAATTGCTTTACGCTCCGCCATGGCAATCGCAATGAGGCTGCTGACGGCAGTCTGGCTTCTTTGCCATCTCGGTTGCACCTCGGCCGTTAATCATGGAAAGGAGAACGGAATTGACACTGCACCGGCATATTTGCGGGATATCCTTATAACCGGAACCGGAGATAACATCAAAATAGAAATTATCTTGAGTAAATCTCTGAACTACAAAATTTATAACATTGTCGAGCCGCCCCGGGAGGTTGTCGACCTTTCGCCTGCCGCCCTCAATCCTTTTAGAACCCCATTGGACGTTAAATCTTCACTGATCAGCCGTATAGATATTATTAAATCCGAAACAGACGGTCATCCGGTGACGCGAATTATTTTCAAGTTGAAGCATCACGTGGAATTTTCCGCTGTTACGGACCCGTCTGACAACAAAAAGATAGTTTTGACCGTCGTGCAGGAAATGAAAAATCCTGCCGCGAATTTGGATAAAACCGCGGGAACGCCTTCACAGGCCGGACACACAGGTAATTTGAATACCACCAGAAAAGCTGAAAATAAATCCGGCATTGCCCCGGCTCCCGTAAAACCTGC
>DASRZQ010000161.1:0-92282 GCA_035686205.1 Geobacteraceae bacterium | reverse complement strand
TATTTGAGGGGGCTGTCATTCAGGTTGCCGGAAGGGGCTCGTGTCATGGCATACAAGCCGGAGGGGCGCGGATGGTCCAGGGTAGATGTGCTTCTTCATGCCGTTTCATATTATTGCCTGTTTCACAAATGCGTAGACGTTGGCGACTATGAAGCATGTTTCAAATATTTTCAGGTGCACTATAAAGGCTCTGGGCAATCGTTTCCTTCCGAGAAAGAGATTTCTTTCTTTCCCGGGTCAATTGATTTCTCTAAATACCCCGCAATTGATTACCTGATAAGTTGGAAAATCGATGAGACAAGTTATGGAAATATAAACGGTTTCTTTCAGGCGGTTCGGAAAGAAGGACCAATAGGCATCTGGCGACGCACGAATTAACATTTCAGAGGGTTGCACAATGGTCGTAACCATTGTTATTCCAGTATTTAATGAAGCAGGGACGATATCTTCAATTCTTGACAAGGTTTACTCCGCTCCTCTCCCTTGTGCGAAAGAAGTAATAGTCGTTGATGACTTTTCGACGGATGACACTCGGGAAATTCTGAAGAATCACGTCAATCGGGAAGATGTCAGATTCAGGATTATTTGTCATGACAGAAACAAAGGCAAGGGCGCTGCCCTTAGGACCGGATTCGCAAATGCTACTGGCGATATCATAATCATTCAGGATGCGGATCTTGAATACGACCCCGAAGAGTATGGAAAATTGCTTAAACCCATTCTGGACGGAAAGGCGGATGTTGTGTATGGTTCAAGGTTTGTTGGAAGCGAACCGCACAGGGTGCTGTATTTTTGGCATTATGCGGGCAACCGGTTTCTGACTCTTATTTCGAATATGTGTACCAACCTGAATCTAACCGACATGGAGACCTGCTACAAGGTATTCAGGGCGGATCTATTATCGAAAATTGACATCAGAGAGGATCGGTTTGGATTCGAGCCCGAAATTACTGCAAAGTTGGCGCGACTCAAATGCAGGATATATGAGGTAGGCATTTCATATTCGGGCCGTTCATACAAGGAAGGGAAAAAGATAAATTGGAAAGATGGATTATGGGCTTTCTGGTGCATTATGAAATACAATTTGATTGTAAAAAGCAGTACTTGATGTAACTGCAGGTAATAATTTCGTTGATAGATACTATTTGGCTAATAGAGTTTTATATTGGAAATGGATGAAATATTATTGAAATTGTTATAGTCCGATATTATGGTATTTAAAATGATTTTATGCGAGTATCATAGCAACATTTTGAGAACATTTGCTTCAACAATGGCTCACTTTGTAAAAGACCGTGCAAGTATAATATCAGGTATGTGCCAGAATTGAAACTTTTTTGTTTCTGGTGCTTGACGGAAGAATCTAATTCAACAAACAATGAGTTTCAGACTTAATACCTTCAAACCTTTAAATTACGAACAACAACGCATGCGGGTTTTGATTGTTGTTCATGCAATCGTATGGCTTTTACTAACGGTTTTGGTGGGTAAACACATACTGGTTGATGAGCACCGAACCGCTAGTCCGTTTGGGATAACAATACAATCTGCCGGGCCGGGTTCCCCATACTACAGGACAACCATTGTTGATTTGGCATCAATCATCAACTTTGTAAATAAAACCTGGCTCGGCCAAACATCTGTAAAATCGGGAGCCTCGGTCTATTCAGTAGATAATCATTTAAAGGTTACGAGCGAATGGGCTGGCAAGAAGGTCAGAAATGCCCTTCCCTTTGGCTACTCACCCACTATTTTCTGGATACTTGTCCCGTTTATTATATTTCCAAATTATTTGGCATTTTATCTTTTTGATTTGATGGGACTTATTTCCATTTGGTGGATAACACACCCTTCACGATGTCGTTTCGGCTTAGGTCTGCTAGCTTTTCTCAGCCCGCTAGCCCAAGCTTGCTTTGATCTCGGACAGACAGCTCTTATGACGGGAGTCGGCCTCTTATTCATTGCTGAAAAGACAAAATATGAAAATTCGGTTGCTGGCTGGCGAAGTTCATTCCTAGAGGGATTGGCGTTGTGGGCGCTTACCGCCAAGCCTCCGCTTGCATTGGTGGCATGTTCGGCGCTGGTGAGTTTGCGAAAATGGCGGTCTCTCCTCGTAGGCGGTGTACTGGCGGTCATTTTAACCCTGGTGGTCAGCCCTCTTTTGGGACCAAATTGGGTCCATGATTACATGCATTTACTCAGCTTCTATGATCGGATCAATTCAGGCTCAATTTTTGCTTGGTCCCTCGTCCCCAGTCATATGGCAAACCTTCGTGCTGTTCTGAGCGTTGATCTCAGTTTGTCGGATGATATTGCCACCCGGATCTCGGCAGTCTTATGGTTAATTGCGATCATGTGCATTGCTTTAACAGGTATCCGATCAAAACTTTCGGAGGGAGGCATCTGGGCGTTGTCTTTAATGTCTTACCTGATCTTTTGCCCGCACGTTACATCGACCGAAGAACTCCAACTGGTGCTACTCATACCTCTTTGCATCCCAACTCAAAATAGCCTTCGCTGGCAAGAGTTATTAATTCTTATAGTGGTCACATTGCTTCCATTTGTTTCCCCTGCAATTGGCCCCTTAGCAGGCAACCGCCTGATTTTGTTTTTCGCTAAAATCTTACTGTTTATTTTTGTCATAGCATATATGACGACAAAAAGAGCTAAAGTTGAAATTGCGCATTGAAGTTCCATAATTGCTATAAAAAGATCAAATGGATTCTCCGCGATTTCGCAATTGCGAAGGGACGGATGTGCCTATCTGCAATTGGCAAAAAAGAAGGCATTGAAATCAGGTCATTCTGGTAATGGAAAATATTACTGCTAAAAATCCAAATCGCACGACTTATCTTCTGACAATTATTCTGGTCGGCTCAGTTGTTTATTTCAATTGTCTCAATACGGGATTTTTTGCCCTTGACGATATCGGAATGCTCAGTGATGTCAAATCTTCTGGTCTATCGATCCGGCAACTATTCTTTCCCCAAGTGATCGACAGATATTTCAGGCCGTTTACCACGACTACATTTATTCTTAATTACAAATATTTCCTATGCAATGCCGCGGCATTTCATTTGGTCAATTTAATAATTCACCTGTTGAATTCCCTTCTCGTTTATTTTCTGTCGCTGGAAATAGCCGGAGAGGCAGACAAAAAAGAAGAATCTGCCTTGATCTCAGCCTTGATTTTCGCCCTGCATCCTCTGAATTCGGAAGCAGTGCTCTGGATTTCGGCGCGGCCTGACCTTCTTTCCTGTTTTTTCTGCCTGGTATTTCTGATTATCCTTGCACGGGAACGATCCGAGATGAGAGTTTCAAACTTTTTTCTTGTTTTCGTTTCATATCTTGGTGCATTTCTATCAAAAGAGTCAGCAGCAATGCTCTTTCCCCTCACCGTGTTGTATCTGATAACCGAAACAAAAAAATTGCCGAGAAAGAGCTCCATTATGCTTATACTTACTGTTATTATTGCATCCGTCAGCTATTGTTTCATGCGCAACGGTTTCAACGTCCAGGCCGACAGCGGCCTTGGGAAAGTGATTTCGGCCGACAGGTCGCCGCAAAAAATAATAATGGGAGATTTGGCCGCATGCGGATTCTATTTGAGGAAAATGCTTTTTCCTTTTCCTCTTAGTGTTGCGATTACACATATTTCCAATATAGTGAACACCGCATTTTCCCTAACAGTTTTTCCGCTTTTGTTTTTGCTGTACTGCAAGGCAAAACGGTTTCGATTACCCATATTGATCCTGCTGACCGGTTTGGCGCCGCCTTTGCTTGCTTTGACCGGCAATTTGCCGTGGACCCCATATGCGGAGCGTTACATGTACCTGCCGATGGTCGGATTTTCTCTTATCATCGGAGGTGTGGTAATGGAACTTGTCGGGAAAATTCCTTTCGTCGTGGTGCTGTCAGCGATCCTGCTCATTTCAATTCCTACGGTCAATCGCGTCGGCCAATGGACCGACCCGATTGCCTTCTGGCAGGATGAAACCTCTAAAGCACCGGCATTCGCCGGGGTTCGCCTTGCATTTGGAGCGGAGCTGATTAAATCAGGCATGTATGATGCGGCCGAAAAGCAACTTGATGCAGCAAAAAAGATAGGGTTCAGAAGGGGCACCGAAACAAAGGCCTATGTGGAACTTGTTGCAACTCTTAGAAAAAAGAGAAATCCGGCTGCTCCTGGGCAGGATGACTAAATTCTCCAATGAATGAGGACAATTGTATGAAATCAAAAGCTGGATATTTTATCGTTTCTATTGCCGATATGCTGTTTCTGTCCTTATTGTTGTACATATTCTGCGTTCACGGCAGGAAACTATTGAGTGATTGCGACACCGGCTATCACATACGCGCGGGCGAGTACATCCTGAAGACTTTTTCCATTCCCCGCCATGACATTTTTTCCTTCCATACCCCCCCAATCCCCTGGACAGCCCACGAATGGCTTTCCGAGGTCATAATGGCTGTCGTAAACCACTTCGCCGGACTGACCGGAGTCGTTGCTTTCTTTTCTTTTGTGATCGCACTGGTTTACTACGTTATGTTCAGGGTCGTCAGATCATATAAAGGGAACATTTTCCTTGCCGTAATATTCGTCATGCTTGCGGTCATTTCGTCGCAGATTCACTGGCTGGCAAGGCCGCACATGTTTTCGATGCTGCTGATGGTAATCTGGTATTGCCTGCTGGACGAATATCAGAACGGCAGGAAGGACCGTCTTTATCTGCTTCCGCCGATCATGCTCCTGTGGGTGAATCTTCATGGCGGATACCTGGGCGGGTTTATACTGCTTTTTATATACTCGCTCGGCAACCTGCTGCAGTTTGCCGCTCTACGGGATGAGCGTGGAAAAGCGCACATGGAAAAATTCAAAAAACTGGCCTTGATAACTTTCCTGTGTTTGCTGGCAAGCCTTGCCAACCCGTATGGTTTCCATATCCTTTTGTTTCCGTTTAACCTCGTCTCCAACAGGTTCATCATGGATCACGTAGTGGAGTTCATGTCCGTGAACTTCCATGATGGGCTCGTATTCGAGTATGTGTTGCTCCTCATGATCGCCATCTTCGCCGTTTCCCGGAAGAGGCTCAATGTCATAGAAATAATGCTCGTCGTTCTGTTCACACATATGGCGCTGTTTTCCGTCCGGTATATTCCCCTTTTTGCGATAGTGACGACACCCATCCTGGTGCGACAGGCCGATTCCGTTTTTGCGGAAGCGAGTTGCGGTTTTGTCACTTTTCTCAAGAGAAAAGCGGAGGGGATCGCTTCCATAGATGCTTCAGCCAGAGGCATCCTGTGGCCCGTTCTGGGTATATCGGCAATCGTGTTTCTGGTCAGTTCGGGGAGACTGTCATACTACTTTGATCCGAAAGTCAAGCCCATTGCCGCCGTGGAGTTTCTCAAGAGGGAGCCGGTTCACGGGAACCCGTTTAATGACGATGAATTCGGCGATTATATGATTTACGCCCTGTGGCCGAATTACAAGGTCTTCTTCGACGGCAGATCGGATATGTACGGCACGGCCAGAATGAAGGACTATTATAAAATTGTGAGCCTGAAGCCTGACTGGGAAAAGATTCTGGAGAAATACAAAATCACATGGATCATGTATGATACCGGTTCCCCCCTTTCCCGCTATCTCATGGAACGAAAGGACTGGAAGCTCATTTACGAGGACAAGGTCGCGGACATTTTCGTTAAAAATATTCCCGAATATAAAAGCCTGATTGAAAAATACCCGCAAGTGAAACTGGTTCCCAGTGAAGACGATAACCAGAAGCACGACGAATAAAATTTCCGGAAAATTTGCATAACTTCAGCCATGAGTCAAATGGCCGGGAAAAGTCGTGATAGAATTATCTACAAGCCGGTAATTTTAGCGCCTGAGTTTCCATTTGGTGATTATGAATAACTATGTCTGGGTATTTCAGAAAAAAGACGAACGGAACCTGTGGTGGGCGTTTGCGTGCTCGCTGGGGCTGCACGTTCTGCTTTTTGCCGTTCTGATAGTCAAACCGTTCTACCCGATTGTCGAAAGCTTCGATAAGTTCGACAGTATATGGCTTTACCCGGCTCAGACAGTCCAGGGAGGTCCGGAGACGAATGCAGGACCGGCCATTAAGCAAAGCGTGGAAGTCCCTGAAAAAGAGGATGTGGCGCAATCCGTAGAGGCAAGAAAAACGGTCGTTGCGGAAGAACATTATCAACCGGAAGCAAAAAATGTTGCACGGGAAGAACCTGAAACCGTGCCCATCACCCAGTCGGAACCTGTTACCGAAATGGTAACGGCCAGGGCAGTCAGGATAAGGGAGGAAAAACCTCCACAAAATGAAATTGAAAAAGAACGGCCGGTTCCTGCAAAACCTGTGGAAAAATTGATGGATGACGGTTCGGGCATGAGTCTGAATCAGCGCGATTTACCAAAGGCTGCCGCGGTTAACGAGAGTGATAACGTAAAGAAAACAGAAGCTTCAAAACCGGAAAAGCCCCTGCGGGAAGAAGAAGTCAAAGAAAACGTCGCAAATGCGGAGAGGGCGACAAAACCGGTTCCATCGGCCAAGACGGATATCAGGCTGCCGGGAACCGCCGGGGCAATCCAGAACGTGGCGACCAGCGCCGGAAAAGCGTCGATGCTGACCGTGCGCCGCAATGACGCCGGCAAGATCCAAGTATCAAGCCGGAATTCCGCCGTCGCGGAAGTTCCCGGACAGCCCGGCGGGAAAAGCGACAATAATGCCGTTTCAAGCAAAAAGGTCGCTGGCGGCATGTCCGCGTCCCTGCGTGTCGCCGCGGAATCGCCTTCCCGGTCGGGCGGCATCGGGAGCCTTGAAAAGAGCGGTGGGCAGCCTCAGGTTAAGCCGGGAGCGGAGCCCTCCCGATCACAGGGGAATGGAAAGACGGAGCAAAGCGAGGGCAGGGCAGGGCCACGGTCCGTTGCGGAGCAGCCTAAATCAAAAAATGAAGTTGTCGGCAAAAATCCTGTTATTCAGCCCAAGAGCGGGGTTCCCGCTCAAGAAGGGAAAATAGCTCTTCTTCCGCTGACCGGAGACCTGAAACTGGAGATTACCGGTCATGCGGACCCGATTGTTACTGTTTCTTTCAAGGAGTATCTGAAATCGCACAGGAACAGGCCAATTACCAGGGCGGAAGCCGGCCGGGTTCAAAATGTGAAACCTGCAACGAGAATGACCGGCGATGTATACGAGGCGGTTGTCGGAACGGCCGGGGAAGGTATCTATGATCTGATCGTCGCGCCGGGGAACGGAACCACTTTTACCGCCTCCTTCCGCGTCAAGATTTATGAGAATCGCAGCAATGCCAAGACAAGACCGCTTGGGAAGAAAACCTTAAGCGGAAGGACATTGATTGCGCGCATTTTGATGCCGGAAGGAATTTTTTGGGATGATGAAGGCAGTTTCAGCGGATATATTGAGGACTCCGACAGCATCACGAAATACAACTCCGACACCGGCCTGGTGTGGAAGGAATACAAGGGCACGGAAGATTAATCCGGCTGCTATTTCCGCGATTGGCCGTTTTTGCCAGAAAGCAGCTTGAATGGCTGCTTCAAGATGATAGACTAATGGAAAAGAAGTTTCACGGACAGTTTTAATATGCGGGTCGTCGATCGAGGAATTGCATGATTTCAATTGTTATTGCAGCTTTTAATGAAGAAAAACGGATTGGTGCTTCACTGAGAAAGATCGCGGAGTATTTTTCCGGATGTGGAGAAGAGTATGAAGTAATTGTAGTCGATGACGGCAGTATTGACGGAACAAGCAATACGGTAAAAGATTTGGACCATATTTTCCCCAAACTCGAACTGTTGCGGTACAAGCCGAACAGGGGTAAAGGCTATGCGCTGCGCCAGGGCGTTCTTGCCTCCAGTGGCGACCTGGTGCTTGTTACTGATGCGGACCTTTCCACTCCCATTGAAGAGATCGAAAAGCTGGCCGGTCTGATCAGAAACGGCGACTGCGAGGTGGCAATCGGTTCGAGGGTGCTTGCCCTGAGCGAGATATTGAAAAAGCAGCCGTTCTGGAGAAGAGGCATGGGGAAGATATTTAATAAAATCGTTAAACTCCTGGTGATTGACGACTTCAACGATACCCAGTGCGGTTTCAAGCTGTTTACGGGGAACGCGGCAAGGAACCTGTTTCGTGACGCCATTATTGACAGGTTCGCGTACGACGTGGAAATACTGGCTATGGCAAAGAAAAAAGGATACAGGGTGCTCGATGTACCGATCAAATGGATTAACTCGCCCGATTCAAGGGTTAATCCCGTGGTCGACTCCTTGCAGATGCTCAAGGATTTGGTCAGGATCTGGGCGCATGTGGGCAGAATGAAGATGAAAGAACCGTTTCATGACAGAAATGACGATGTGTCAGGGGCTTGCACGATGTGCCTTTCCGGCAATGTGATCAACTCCGCGCAAAGAAGTCGTGTTGCCCAAAACTGCCGGAATAAGTAAATGAACAGCGATTCCGGAACGGGAGAAGTTTTCATGGAAGAAATCGGCAGGAGACTACTGGAAGCCGGTGTCGTCAGCGACAAGGAATTGAGCCACGCCCTGGAAAGGCAGCAGAAACATGGCGGGAGGCTGGGGCAGAACCTGATGGCGCTGGGTCTTATTGACGAACAGACGCTGGAAAAGTTTTTTCATATCAGCCCGCCAGTTCCCAATACGGTGGAGGATACCGGGCTGAGCCTGTCTTTTATCGCCGATCTGGTAACAAAACACATCATGTCGCTGGGTGAATTCAAGATTGCCGACGTCGCCGATTCCGTGAGACTGCCCATGTCGGTTATCGATTCGGTAATCGAGTGCCTGCGGAGGGACAAACTTGTCGAGGTAAAGGGAGGTACAGGCTACGCGACTGTCACCTATACTTTCAAAATTACCGAGACCGGCATAAAACGCGGCAACGAGCTGATGGAGCTGTGCCGTTACTCCGGACCGGCGCCTGTTACCCTGGACGCTTACAGCAGAATGGTGAATCTTCAGACGGTCAAAAACATCGTTGTCAGGGAAGAATGCCTGAAAAAGGCTTTTTCCCATCTCGTCCTCGGCGAAAAGCTCCTGAAACGCCTCGGCCCGGCCATAAGCTCGGGGAAGGCGCTGTTTTTCTACGGACCGCCCGGAAACGGCAAGACGGCCATCGCGGAGACCATTGGAAAGGTAATGCCCGACACGATTTACATCCCGTATGCCTTAACGGTGGGCGGCCAGATTATCAGCCTGTTCGATCCGATAAGCCATACTCCCGCGGGCCCTGACAGGGAGGCGGATCAGACCGACCAGAGGTGGCTGCGCATAAAGAGACCTGTTGTGATGACCGGCGGGGAGCTGACCCTTCGCATGCTTGATCTGGATTTCAACCCCATCGCGAAATACTACGAGGCTTCCCTGCAGATGAAGGCCAACAACGGGCTGTTCATCGCCGATGATTTCGGCAGGCAGCAGATAGAACCGCAGAGATTTCTGAACCGGTGGATAGTTCCTCTGGACCGCAGCGTGGATTTCATGAACCTTCATACCGGGATGATGTTCGCGATTCCGTTCGATATGCTCGTCGTGTTCGCGACCAATATCGATCCGAAGGACCTTGTCGATGACGCGTTTTTGAGAAGGATCAGGTACAAGATAAAAATCGACCGGCCGTCGGTCGAAGAGTATGAAGAGATTTTCAAAATGGTCTGCAGGTCGTACAAAATTCCTTTCAACCGTGAGAGTTTCGATTACCTGCTCGATAATTATTACAGGAAATTCGACGTCAGCCTGAATGCCTGCCATCCAAGGGATATCATCGAGCATGTGGTGGACAGCGCCCGCTATTACAATCACGCTCCGCAAATGACCAGGGAAAGCATAGACATGGCCTGGCAGAACTATTTCGTTGACTGATTCAACCCTTTGATTATATCGCCGATCCTGTTCAGGACGTTTTTCGGTCGGAATCCTTTTGGTATGGCGAAGGTGCCGGTCTTTGAAACCGGGACGTTGAAGCTGCCGAGGGCGGAGCCAACGGCCATATCCGCATGCAGCTGATAGGGGACCGCATCGGGGTTCGGATGATGTTTCAATATTTCCGTCAGGCCGTTATACGGGATTTTAACCGTTATCAGAAGGTCGGAGGCGGATTTTGAGCCGAAATCGCAAGTGGTCCTGGAATTCCCCTTTGCCAGCGGCAGAGACATGATTTTCAAATCATAACTGTAGTCTTTCAGATGCAGATCAAAAGAATTTGGGTTGTATACTGAAAGATATATATCGATGTCCAGTCCTTTCTGGTTGAGTCCTGCCAGTTTTATGTCCTTGAGCGTTATCTCAGGCTTTGTGACAAAAGCCGAACAGGCGGACAGAAGGAGCATCGAAAGAACAAGCAGAATTTTCATGGTGGAATTTCCTGTTAAATTTGTTCGGCAAATTAATTTGTCGTCATCCCGACCAGGGGGAGAGATTTTCACTGGATGTCGCGAAACTCCCATGATTTCTCTCTTCGTTCGAAATGACAACATTTTTCCTGATTGGAATAAATCTCCCGTCTCCATCAAAATCTCCCGCCCCTTCAAGGGGAGGGTCGGGGTGGGGATGGGTCTCTCGGCACCAATGCATCCCCCCATCCCCCTCCTGGCCTCCCCCTTGAAGGGGGAGGAATATTTGTTGCGGGATTATTGTATTACTCAGAACATATTTAATAATTTTTTCGTTGCCGGATTTATGAACGGATGCCCTACGGCGCCGTTATTTGAACAACGGAGCTTGCCTCCCCACCGGGGTTTAATACCTGCAGCCTGATATTTTTGGGCGTAGTGTCATATGGATAACGTTCGTAAATGATCTGGTTGCAGTCGACATAGATCATTTTTTCCCTGCCAGCCGGGGTTGAACTGAGCCCGGAAAGCCTTGTCCCGTCAACAATCAGAGAAGAATTCGGCAGAAAATTCCTCCCGTTTATAACCAGATTGTACGAGTTGACGGACTCGCTGCCCTGGGAAATGCCCAGTATCTCCGGTTTTGCGTCAATGAACAATGCCATGACCGTTGAAAGCGCGTCTCCCGGATTCTTCACCTGGACCTGGTGGAGCCCCGCCTGTACTCCCGGCGCCGTGAACGATATGGCTTCGGGCGAGATGAAGCGGCTGCCGATTGCCGCCCCGTCAAACATTATCATTGACCCCGGCTGGAAATTCTTTCCGTTGACCTGCACTTCACGCGCTCCTCCGTAGTCGCATGAGGAAATCTTGTCCGGCAGAAGAGACATCACCACCGGTTTCAGCGGCAAAATGGTAAAGTTATAAATCTTGCTGGCGCTGCCGTCCTTTCTCTTGAGATACAGGGCGTACAGACCGGGGTCCAGGCTGGGAATTTCGAATGAGAGCTGTTTCTGCCCGTATACCTGGGCCGGTATTTGCGTATTTCCGAGGAATGCGGTTATCCCTTCGCTGAAACCGCTGCCGTAGAGTGTTACGCTGATGCCCGGCTCCCCCTGGGCGGGGATTATGCTGAGAATATTGATCGGCGGCTGGTGGTTTTGGGTGGTTTTTGCCTGGGTGGCGCCGAAAGCCGGATTTGTGAGAACAGTCGTGAATGTCATCAACAAAGCTGCGATTCGGAGAACCATAGTGCCTCCCCTGGAGTTGCCGGCTTCCGGCGGGACGCCGCAATACCGGGATTAATTTCGTATCAAGCGGCCCAAGTTTATTAAAGCACCGCCATGGCCCTTGTCAATGGTTGACGGTCATTGTCAGCCATATCGCGGATAATGAAAACAGTAAATTGGCCGACCACGCGGAGACCAGGGGCGGCAGAATGCCGGCCTGACCGAAGGAAAAAAGCACCGCGTTGATCACGTAATAGGCAAATCCGAGAATGAGGCTCAGCCCGATTCCCAGGCCCATGCCACTGGACCGCCCGCTTTTGACGGCAAACGGAATGCCGAGAAAAGTCATTACCAGGCAGGCAAAAGGAAGTGAAATCTTGGAATGCATCAGGGCTTCAAACCTGGTCGGGTCATAGCCGCTGTTTCTCAGGTTTTCACAATATCGCTTCAGCTTGAAAAAGCCGATGGTATCGGCGTGTTTGTCAAGAACCTTGAGATCGCTCAAGCGCAGGTCCAGCGTAATCGGGGAAAATGCCTCGCTGGAGGTTTTCGCGATGCTTCCTTCGGCAATGGACCTGTTAACGACATTTTCCAGCACCCAGGAATTGCCGCTCCATACACATTTATCGGCTTCGATGCGATTGACCGGCTGCATGGCTTTGTTGATCCGCCAGAGTGTGACGCCTTCAAGAGCTTGCATTGACGGCTCGAACAGCTTCGCCTGCAGGACGAGGTCCTTTTCTCGATACCAGATGTTGTTCTGGCGGAAATAGGCATTCGGGTTCCTGCCCTCGATGAGCACGTCGTCGATGTATTTCATCTCCTGTGATGTTTCCGTTACGATAACTTCGTTCGAAAAAAAGGTGAAAAGGCTCAGCAGAAATGAAATGCCCAGTATCGGCACCGTTATTTTCCGAAGGCTTATGCCGCAGCCCCGCATGGCGATTATTTCGTTGTGCCTCGACAAGGTTCCGAGGGAAAGGAGAGTTGCCATCAAGGCCGCCAGCGGCATGACCTGGGAAATGATTTCCGGGATCTTGCACAAAAAGTACAATACTATGTACTGGGGTTTTCCATGGCCTCGGGTGAAACGGTTGATCTTTTCGAGAAAATCGATCACCAGATAAATCGTGAGAAAGGATGAGACGCAGAGCCCCAGTATTTTGAAATAGGTCGATGTTATGTGACGGTTCAGTATCTTCATGACGGTCTTGAATGCTTCAGGGCGATCCTCCGTGCCAATGCAGCGACAGCCGGCCTGATTTCAAGGATGGGAATTTTCCGTTCTTCGGCTGTTTTCTTGAACAAATAAAATCCGATGGCCAGCAATGTCAGATTAGGCAGCCACATGGCAATGGCGGGGTACAGCAACCCCTTTTGTCCCAGGGTTTTTCCCATTGAAAACAGGATGTAATTGAAGATGATGACGCAGATGCTCATCGAAAAGCCCGCGGCTTTGCCCGAGCGCTGGTTCTGCATTCCCAGAGGAATGCCTATCACGACAAAGATGAAGCACGCGAAAGGGAACGCCAATCTCTTGTGAAGCTCGAGCAGCAGATCGGTTCTGCTTTTTGCGTCTGTCGAAGGGTTATTGATGTTTTGCCGGAGCTCCGAAAAGGACATGTCCTGTTCGTCGGTTTTCACTCCGGGTGATGCCTGGCTCATGTTGATGCTCAGGTCGTAATTGGCGAATTCGACCAGATGATAGTTAATTTTGCCCGGATTCCGATGGATGCTGCCGTCTCTGAGGCTCAGCCTGATTTCTTTCTTGTCGGCGTCCGTGGCTATGGCGCCGCTCTTGGCAAATATGGTGGACGGTTCGTTGGGTTTTCTGTCATCGTATATCAGAATGTCTGAAATGAAATGCCTTTTCTGATCATACTTGTCCACATACAGGACCATGCCGGGAAAGTTGTCGTTAAAAACTTTTTCCTTGATATTTAGGGAAATCCGGGCCTTTATTACGTCATACAGGAAAATCTTAAAAGAGCTGTTTCCCCATGGGAGGGCATATATGGTTACGAACATGGATATGGCAAAAGCGATCAACCCGAAAGCCGCCACTGGCGGGAGTAAACCGTAAAGACTTATTTTGCATGCCTTCATGGCTGTAATTTCGGAATCGGATGACAGCCTTCCGAAGGCCAGCAGTACGGCAAGCAGGAAGGACATGGGAATGGTGACCACGCAGAAGGAGGGAAGCATGTATGCAACCAGGCGCAGAATATCGGAGAACGGCATCCCCTTGGCAACGACCATTTCCGCCAGCTGCAGCAACTTCCCCATCAGGAGGACAAAAGTGAAAACCGAAAAACCCAGCACAAACGGTACGGTAATTTCCTTGAAGATATAGAAATAAAGAATTTTTTTCATAATTCCTGGTAATGATACATGACCGGAAGCGGTAAGTAAATAGCCATGGTCAACATGTTGGTTTGGTCCGGTTTGACGACTCTCCCTAACGGGTCCGGGCCGTAAAATCTCCTTGCGGAAATGCGCGGCCCGTGTTATATAGAAACGCTGTTTAAAATTCACACGCCATTTTTCCTTTCCGGTGGTGGTCCGGTTTCAGAGGGTCGGTTTGACCCGGGATTGCGGAACGGGTTTGGGTGGCGGAGGGAAAACCAAAGGAGAAAAAGATGTCGAACATTACGATGAAGGAACTGCTGGAGGCCGGTGTGCACTTCGGCCACCAGACCAAGAGATGGAATCCGAAAATGAAGCCGTACATTTTCGGAGCAAGAAACGGGATCTACATAATCGACCTGCAGAAAACCGTCCGGCTTTTCAAAAATGCGTACAGTTTCGTCAGGGACGCCGTACAGGGCGGCGAAACAGTGCTTTTCGTCGGCACGAAGAAGCAGGCCCAGGATTCCGTGGCCGAAGAGGCCCAGAAGTGCAATATGTTTTACGTAAACCAGCGCTGGCTTGGCGGTATGTTGACCAACTTTTCCACTGTAAAACAGAGCATTGACAGGTTGAAGCGGCTGGATGCGATGTTTGAGGACGGTTCCGTCGAAGCCTATACGAAGAAAGAAATTCTGAGCCTGGAGAAACAACGCGAGAAACTCCAGAAAACCCTGGGCGGCATCAAGGGGATGAACAAGCTTCCAGGCGTCTTGTTTGTAATAGATCCGAAAAATGAAGCGATTGCGGTCTCCGAGGCAAAAAAACTCGGCATTCCGGTTGTGGCGGTTGTTGACACGAACTGTGACCCGGATCCCATTGATTACGTAATCCCGGGGAATGATGACGCCATTCGCGCCATACGTCTGCTGGCGAGCAAGGTGGCTGATGCGGTTGCCGAGGGAGCCCAGGCCAGGGAGTCGGATCTTCTCGCTGAAAGCGAAGGGGAAAGCGTCGAGGCCGGGCCGGTCGAGGCCGGTGTCGAAACCGAAGTGCCGGAGCAGCCGGAAGTCGTGGAAGCCCCCGAAGCTGAAGACGAATAGTATTTGTTTTTGCTGTTCGTAAGTGGTGAATGCTTCATTTTCCAAACAATTTCAAACACACAAATAAATTAGCCGCCGGATTATTGCGGCGGGCATTTGGAGGATACCGTGAGTATTACAGCCGCACAGGTAAATGAGCTGAGGAAAGTAACGGGCGCCGGCCTCATGGACTGCAAAAAGGCCCTTATGGAAACTGGCGGTGACCAGGATAAGGCGGTCGACTACCTGAGAAAGAAAGGATTGGCCGCGGCCGCTAAAAAAGCAGGCAGGATTGCTTCCGAGGGTGCCATCGGTTCCTATATCCATGCGGGCGGAAAAATCGGCGTACTCGTTGAAATCAACTGCGAGACGGATTTTGTCGCCAAGAACGACATGTTCCAGGTTTTTGTGAAGGATATTGCCATGCATATCGCCGCGGCGTCACCGCAGTTCGTGCGTCGTGAGGAAGTTCCCAGTGAGCTGCTTGAGCGCGAGAAGGAAATTTATCGGGCCAAGGCGAAGGAAACCGGGAAGCCCGATAACATTATCGAAAAAATAGTCGATGGCCAGATAGGCAAGTTTTACGCGGAAATATGCCTTCTGGAGCAACAATATGTGAAGGATACGGACAAGACGATTCAGGAATACCTGAACGAGACCATTGCTTCCATAGGTGAAAACATGTCTATTCGCCGCTTTGCCAGGTTTGCTCTGGGCGAAGGCCTTGCGAAAAGGGAAAGCGATTTCGCGGCTGAAGTTGCTGCCGCGGCCGGAAATTAATCAAAGAAAGCCGGCCATGTGAATGGTCGGCTTTTTTTTATGTTTTTTCCGGCTTAAATAATTCTAAGACCGGTCAAGGTAAAAAGGTTTCTTTAATTTAGAACCCTAACTTGTGTGGCGGTACCGCGTTGACCCGTCTTTAAATCTTAATGCTTTGAGTAGGTGGCAAATTATGGGCAAACCTTTGTATAAAAGAATACTTCTGAAACTTTCCGGCGAGGCTCTTGCGGGTGAACAAAAATACGGAATCGATCCGCAGACGATAAACACGATCGCTTCGGAGATCAGGGAGGTTGTAGCCCTCGGGACGCAAGTGGCTCTGGTTATCGGCGGCGGGAATATTTTCCGGGGGCTGGCCGCCTCTTCAAAGGGTATGGACAGGGCAAGCGCCGATTACATGGGGATGCTTGCCACGATGATAAATTCGCTGGCGATGCAGGATGCGCTTGAAAAGGCGGGTGTCGATACGCGCGTCCAGTCGGCGATAGAAATGAGGGAAGTAGCGGAACCTTATATCCGGCGGCGGGCCATAAGGCATCTGGAAAAAGGAAGGGTTGTGATACTCGGCGCGGGCACCGGCAATCCGTATTTTACTACGGATACGGCCGCCAGCCTGCGGGCGATGGAGATAGGCGCCGAAGTAATCATGAAGGGTACCAAGGTCGACGGCGTCTATTCCGCTGACCCCATGAAGGATCCCAATGCGTTCAAATATTCACAGTTGAGTTACATCGACGTGCTGAAAAAGGGTCTGCAGGTCATGGACGCAACGGCTACATCCCTTTGCATGGACAATAATCTGCCGATAATAATTTTTAATATAAAGACGGCCGGTAATGTTATAAAGGTGGTGCTAGGCGAGGAAATCGGCACCATTGTCAAAGGAGAAAAAAATGACTAAAGACGTAATAGCCGCCATGAAATCCCAGATGGAAAAGTCAGTTGACTCTCTACGCAAGGAATATCAGAAAGTCCGCACCGGACGCGCAACCACCGCGCTTCTGGATGACATAAAGGTCAGCTATTACGACTCTCCTACGCCGATTAACCAGGTTGCTTCTCTTAACGTGCCGGAGGCGAGAGTTATTGTCATACAACCATGGGAAGCGAAAATGATCTCGGTTATTGAAAAAGCCATCCTGAACGCAAACATCGGGCTTACTCCCACAAACGACGGTAAGGTCATTCGTCTCGCGATGCCTCCTCTGACAGAAGAGAGAAGGAAGGAGATTGTAAAGTCGCTCAGGAAGATGGCGGAAGACGCCAAGATAGCCGTGCGCAATATCCGTCGTGACGCTATCGATGATCTTAAAAAATCGGAAAAGGATAAAAAAATAACCGAAGACGATCTGAAGAGGGCGGAAAAGGAAGTACAGGACGTGACCAACAACTTTGTCGCCAAAATCGATGAGGTGGTTGCGGCAAAGGAAAAGGAAGTGATGGAAGTCTGAAAAGGCCCTTCCGGCAGTGCCTTTTTGGGCTTGCGATATTCGTGGATATGTGATTAAATCCGCCTTCACCCCTCTAGAAGGGGATTTTTTGTTTCAGGATAAACATGATACCGTTAGACAGGGATAAGCTTCCGAGGCATCTCGCCATTATCATGGACGGCAACGGCCGGTGGGCCCAGGAGCGGATGCTGAAGAGGATAATCGGCCACCAGAAGGGCGTGGAGACCGTTCGCAGCATAGTCGAAGAGAGTTCGACGCTGGGTATTCAATTTCTCACGCTTTTTGCTTTTTCCTCGGAAAACTGGCTGAGACCGAAAAGCGAGGTGAGGTCCCTGATGTCGCTGCTGAAGAAGTACATCAACGCGGAAACGCCCCGCATGATGAAGAACAACATACGGTTTAACGTCATCGGAGAACTCGAAGACCTCCCCGGCGATGTGAAAAGCGCCGTTGAATGTGCTTTAAGCAAGACATCCGAAAATACCGGAATGGTGCTTACCCTGGCTCTTTCTTACGGAGCCAGGCAGGAAATCCTGCGGGCGGTGAAAATAATTGCGGACGAAATTGCATCGGGAAAAACGGATGTGGAAAAACTCGATGAGAAATTCTTTTCAAGGTATCTGTTCACCGCGGAACTTCCCGAACCTGACTTTCTCATAAGAACAAGCGGTGAAATGCGGATAAGCAATTTTCTCTTGTGGCAGATTGCTTACGCGGAGCTTTATTTTACCGAAGTTAACTGGCCCGATTTTGGTATCGAAGAGTTTTACAAGGCGCTGGGCAATTATCAGGCCAGAGAAAGACGATTTGGCCTGACGAGCGGCCAGTTGCAGAACAGGAGATAAAAATCAAAAGGTTAATAACGGGAGTGGTCGCCCTTCCGCTTCTCATACTTTTCATCCTTAAAGGGACCGTTCCCCAGTTTTTTTCACTGGTTGCAATCCTTTCGCTGATAGGACTGTACGAGTTCTATCAGATGGCCCTGCCCGGAAAAAGGCTGGAAACAGCACTTGCCGTTTTATCCGGGATTCCCGTTTGCCTTGCCGTATGGTCGGGAAACTTCACATGGTTTCTTCTCGCCGTAACTTCGCTGGTACTGTTATTCTCCCTGCTTTTTCTATTCAGAATCGAAAATATAAACAAGTCGGCCGGTAATGTAGCACTTCTTTTCCTGGGTATCCTCTACGTTCCTGTCCTGCTGAGTCATCTCGGACTGATCCGGGAACTGACTCACGGAATCCAGTGGGTATTTCTGCTGCTTGTTATCGTTATGTCCGGCGACACGGCTGCCTTTTACACAGGGAGCGCCATCGGCAGGAGAAAGCTGTATCCGCTGGTCAGTCCCAAAAAAAGCATCGAGGGTTCCATGGGCGGGCTGGCAGGCAGTCTGGCCGGTACTTTCGTTGCCAGGGCGACATTTTTCCCAGAGCTGTCCACGATCGACTGCATTGCCACGGCACTGCTGCTGGGAATGCTGGGACAACTGGGGGACCTTTTCGAGTCAATGCTGAAGCGAAGCTTTGGCGTGAAGGATTCGGGAAAGATCATTCCAGGTCACGGAGGGCTGCTTGATCGGCTCGACAGCATCCTTTTCGCCGCTCCCGCAGCTTTTTTCTACGCACATTACTTTTTTAAATCATAAACAGTGATCAGAAGGTTCAAAGAAGGAAATGCATAAGACATGAAAAAACTTTCAATACTGGGCTCAACCGGTTCCATCGGGGTCAGCACTCTCGAAATTGTCGCATCGCATCCGGATAAATTCGAAGTAGTCGCCCTTACCGGCGGCAACAAACTGGAACTGTTGAAAAGGCAGATAGAACAATTCTCGCCGCAGGTCGCCGCCGTCATAACGGAGGAATCGGCAAAAAAATTACGTAAAATGCTGGGCGGGAAGAAAACGGAGATCCTGCACGGCGTGCCGGGCCTTATCGCTGCTGCTTCCGCTGCTGACGCCTCGATGGTTGTCACTGCGATTGTGGGATCCGCAGGGCTTGTCCCGACCGTCGCCGCCATAAAGGCCGGGAAAGGCATAGCCCTGGCAAACAAGGAAACGCTTGTCGCCGCCGGTCACCTTATCATGAATCTTGTAAAGGAGTATAACGTAAGGCTTTATCCTGTTGACAGCGAGCACAGCGCGGTGTTCCAGTCACTTCAGGGACACAAAAACGACAATGTCAGGCGGATCATCCTTACCGCTTCGGGGGGGCCCTTTCTCAATTATCCTCTGGGGAAATTGTCCGAAGTTTCCATAAGCGATGCCCTTAACCATCCGAACTGGAGCATGGGGAAGAAAATTACCATAGATTCAGCTACAATGATGAATAAGGGACTGGAAATAATCGAAGCAAGGTGGCTGTTCGACATGCCTTCCGACCGAATCGACGTTTTAATTCATCCCCAGAGCATCATACATTCCATGGTGGAGTACATAGACGGATGCGTAATGGCCCAGCTCGGAGTCCCTGATATGAAGGCCCCGATCGCCTATGCCCTGACTTTTCCGGAAAGAGTGACGACCGGAGTCAAGCCCCTTGACTTGGGCGAAGCGGGCTCCCTTACGTTTTTCAAGCCCGATCTCCACCGCTTTCCGTCATTGCAGCTCGCATATCGCTCTCTTTCGGATGGAGAAAGCATGCCTGCCGTTATGAATGCCGCCAATGAAGTGGCGGTTGATGCTTTCCTTTCCGGTAAAATCAGGTTTACTGAGATTGTCGAGCTCATCGAAAGAACAATGGACCTTCACCGGGCTCACAATCTGAATTCCATAGAAGAGGTACTTCTGGCGGATAAATGGGGCCGTGGAAAAGCAAGGGAACTACTGGCAGGCGGGAAGCAGGTTTAGGCGGCAATCTACGGCATGTCCCTTAAATTCTGCCGTCAGTGTAGAAGGTGACACAATCGGATAAAGGAATATTATGACAAGTCTTCTATCATTTATTGTCGTTCTCGGAATCCTGATCTTTGTTCATGAACTGGGTCACTTTATTTTCGCCAAAATATTCGGGGTCGGAGTCGAGAAATTTTCCCTCGGTTTCGGTCCGAAGCTGATAGGCAGAAAAATGGGGGAAACCGAATACATGATCTCCGCCTTCCCCCTTGGCGGTTACGTCAAAATGGTGGGCGAAGGCGGCAACGAGGAACTTCCTGAGCATGAGCTTTCAAGATCTTTTGTAGCAAAGCATCCATTGAAAAGAATTATCATAGTCGTTGCCGGACCGGTATTCAACCTGGCTTTTGCCTATGTTATGTTTATCGTGGTATTTCTTATGGGAGTGCCTTTGCCCACCTCCAAGATAGGCGAAGTGGTCAAGAATAAACCGGCCGCGCTGGCCGGCATAAAAGCCAATGACGTTGTAGTCGCCGTGAATAACGTGCCCGTGTCGAGATGGAGCGAACTTTCGAAATCGATTATCGACAGCGGCGGCAAGCCAATGGATCTGAAGGTTAAACGGGACGGCGGTACTTTCTCTTTTCGCGTTGTCCCCGAAATGTCCACCCACAAAAACCTACTGGGCGAAACCGTAACATCTCCAATGATCGGAATTGTAGTCTCCGATGATTTTGTCGTTGAGCGATACGGCACCGCTGAAGCGTTCAGCAAAGGAAGCGGGCAGACCTGGAACGTCATCAAGCTGACATACATTTCGCTGGTAAAGATCATCAGCCGGGCGATCCCGCTGGATACAATCGGCGGGCCCATCATGATTGCCAAGATGGCGGGACAGCAGGCTCAGGCCGGAATCGTCAATTTCATTGCATTCATGGCTCTTCTGAGCGTAAACCTGGGAGTCCTGAACCTGCTTCCAATACCTATTCTGGACGGAGGCCACCTTATATTTTACGTGTGGGAGTGCCTGTTCAGGAGGCCGGTAAGCCTGAAGACCCGCGAGGTGCTGCAGCAGGTCGGCCTGGTATTGTTGATAGGATTGATGATCCTGGCATTTTATAATGATTTTATCCGCTATTTCGTCGGCCAGGGATAAAGGCGCGGGCCGCAAGGGCGGCGGCGCATGGTGCATGGTCATATTGATATGAATGGAAGAAAAGAACTGAAGTTATTGACAATAGATACATCCACCACAGCCTGCAGCGCCGCCCTGAGCGTCGACGGAAAGATCAGGGGTGAATCTTTTCTCGACGGAGACAAAACAAGCTCCGTTCATCTTCTGACAAGCATTTGTGATCTCATGCGGGACGCAGGGCTCGATGTTGACGGCCTGGACGGGATTGGCGTGGCTCTGGGTCCCGGGTCGTTTACCGGTTTGCGCGTCGGCGCCGCGACGGCGAAAGGATTGGCCCTGGCAGCAAACAAGCCGGTCTTCGGATTCTCGACACTTGCAATGCTTGCACTGAATCTGCCGTATTCGGCATATCCCGTCTGCCCGATGCTTGATGCCAGGAAAAATGAGGTTTACACGGCAATCTACAATTGCGATGAACTCCCCAGGGTGTCTGTTGAGGATTGCGTGACGACTCCCGGCGTTTTTCTGGACAGGATAAGGGAATCAACGCTTTTTGTCGGATCGGGAGCCGTTCGTTATCGCGAAGTTATTGAATCGAAGCTCGGCGGAAAGGCGATTTTCCCTCCCTGCTTCTGTAATCAGCCCCGTGCCGCGGCCGGGGCCATGCTGACCCTGCATGCCTTTTCCATGGGGAAACCGGTGCCGCCGTCTTTGCTTAACCCATATTATATAAGGCCGTCCGAAGCCGAATTCAAAAAGATGTCAAGGAACGATTAGGCCCTCCCTAACTCCCTGTTGACAGTTATTGTTTAATATATTATTTTGAACTCTTGCACAAAAATGCCGGATCGCTGAATGTCAGGATGACGGATTTATTCCGGCGATTATATATGAGGAAGAACAATGAGAAGTGACGTGATTACAAAAGGCCTGGAGCGCGTTCCCCACCGCGCGCTTCTGAAAGGGGCGGGCGTTCCCCAGAGCGAAATGGACAAGCCTTTCATCGGTGTGGCTACAAGCTTTACGGACCTCATCCCAGGCCATGTGGGAATGAGAGACCTGGAACGATTCATAGAAAAGGGGATACACTCCGGAGGCGGTTACGCTTTCTTTTTCGGAATCCCCGGTGTCTGCGACGGTATTGCCATGGGGCACAAGGGAATGCATTATTCCCTGCCGACACGGGAACTGATTGCCGATATGGTTGAGTCGGTGGCCGAGGCGCACCGTCTTGACGGTCTGGTGCTGCTGACGAACTGCGACAAAATAACCCCCGGGATGCTCATGGCCGCCGCCAGGCTCGACATTCCTTCAATTGTCGTGACCGCTGGACCGATGCTTTCCGGGCGTGCTCCCGAGGGAAGAAAATACTCCTTCGTGACGGATACTTTCGAGGCGATGGCGCGATACAAGGCGGGTGTCATCGATGCCAAGGAGTTGCAGGTCTGCGAGGACAACGCGTGTCCGGGAATGGGATCCTGCCAGGGTCTTTTCACCGCCAATACCATGGCGATTCTCACGGAGACCCTGGGTATGAGCCTTCCGCGCTGCGGAACGGCGCTCGCCGTTTCCGCCCTGAAACGGCGGATTGCTTTCGCTTCCGGGGAGAAAATCGTGGAGTTGGTACGGGAGAATATCACCCCGAGGAGCATCCTGACTCGCTCGGCGTTTGAAAATGCCATACGTGTCGATCTCGCTCTCGGCGGCTCCTCGAATACTGTCCTTCATTTGCTCGCAATTGCCAACGAGGCGGGCGTTGATCTGCCCATAGAAACTTTTGACATCCTTTCGAAAACGACTCCGCAACTGGCCTCAATGAATCCGGCCGGTCCGCATTTCATGGAAGATCTTGATGTTGCGGGCGGCGTGCTGGGCGTTCTCAAGCAATTGGGGGACGATATTAAGGATAATCCGACTCTTATGGGTCTAACGATACGGCAGCTGGTCGAAAGTATTGAGAATGTCGACGAGAGTGTTATCCATCCGGTAACGGATCCGGTCAAGAAGGAAGGCGGCATTGCGATACTTTTCGGAAATCTCGCCCCTAAAGGGGCGGTAGTAAAGCAGTCCGGCGTTTCTTCCGCCATGATGAAATTTACCGGTACCGCACGCTGCTTCAATTCGGAAGAAATGGCAATGTCGGCGCTGATGGAAGGGAAAATCAGTTCCGGCGACGTGGTGGTCATCAGGTATGAGGGGCCGAAAGGGGGCCCCGGCATGAGAGAGATGCTGGCACCGACCGCGGCCATAATGGGGCTCGGGTTGGGAGATTCCGTGGCGCTGATTACTGACGGCCGCTTCTCGGGCGGCACCAGAGGGCCGTGTATTGGCCACATATCTCCGGAAGCCGCCGAGGGAGGCCCGATAGCGCTGGTCGAAGACGGTGACAAGATCGAGCTTGATATTCCCTCCCGCAAGCTCGAACTGCTTGTTGACGAGGATACTCTCGGGGCGCGCCGCGCTAAGTGGCAGTCACCGGAGCCCAAGATCAAAAAGGGATGGCTGGCCAGATATGCAAAAGTCGTGACTTCCGCATATACAGGTGCAGTGACGACCGCGGAATAACTTTTTTGAAGCATTTGATGGAGAAAAGATTCAGGTTTTTCCATTTTATTAATCGACAGAGGTGTTTCGGATGAAGCTGGCAGGAGCTAAAATTTTGCTGGAATGTCTCAAGCTTGAAGGTGTGGATACGGTGTTCGCTTACCCCGGCGGGACCGTAATAAATATTTTTGACGAGTTGTATTCCTGCCCCGAAATCAAGAATATTCTGCCTCGCCATGAACAGGCGGCGGTCCATGCGGCGGACGGTTATGCGCGGGCAAGCGGAAAAGTCGGCGTTGCCATAGCCACTTCCGGACCTGGGGCGACGAACACGGTCACGGGTATTGCGACAGCCTATATGGATTCGATACCGCTGGTTGTGATAACCGGCCAGGTTCCGACTGCTCTCATCGGCAATGACGCGTTTCAGGAAGTTGACATCATCGGTATTACCAGGCCATGCACAAAACACAATTTCCTGGTAAAGAACGTGAAAGATCTGCCTGCAATCGTCAAGAAGGCATTTTACATTGCCCGCACCGGACGGCCCGGCCCTGTGCTTATCGATCTGCCCAAGGATGTCCAGGTTGCGACCACCGAGTTCAAATACCCGGATTCCATCGAACTTCGAGGCTATAAGCCAACCATTGAAGGTCATCCGAGACAGATCGCAAAAGCCTCAAACTTGCTGCTGTCAGCAAAGAAACCCGTGATTTATGTCGGCGGAGGCGTTGTCCTGGCAAATGCGGCCGACGCGTTATTCAGGCTTTCCACCACCCTGAATGCGCCTGTAACGACCACCCTTATGGGGCTGGGGGCTTTTCCCGAGGATAATCCGCTTTCCCTTGGGCTGCTCGGAATGCACGGGACATACTATGCCAACATGGCGGTCATGAACTGCGATCTGCTTGTGGCGGTCGGGGCGCGTTTTGATGACAGGGTGACCGGCAAGGTTGCCGCATTCGCTCCCCAGGCCAAGATAATACATATTGATGTCGACCCGACCTCAATCAGAAAGAACGTCCGGGTTGACCTGCCGATAGTCGGCGACGTGAGTGATGTCTTGTCCAAACTGACTGACGTACTGGGAGATTTTCCCGAAGCAGTTGATAACTTCAGGAATAATGTTAAGCCCTGGCTTGGTGAAATTGAAGCGTGGAAAGCGAAACATCCCTTGACATACAAACATGCGGCATCGGTCATCAAACCGCAAATGGTGATTCAAAAGCTGAAGGAATTGAGTAAAGATGACGCGATTATCGCGACCGACGTCGGGCAGCACCAGATGTGGACGGCCCAGTTTTTCAGGTTCACACGCCCGCGGACTCTCCTGACTTCGGGCGGGCTGGGGACGATGGGATTCGGACTCCCGGCGGCAATGGGGGCACAGGTCGCCTTCCCGAACAGGCAGGTTATTGCCATTTGCGGAGACGGCGGATTCCAGATGAACTTGCAGGAAATGGCCACTCTCGTGCAGAACAAACTGCCGGTAAAAATCTGTGTAATGAACAACAATTTTCTGGGTATGGTCCGCCAGTGGCAGGAGCTTTTTTTCGACAAACGTTATTCCAACACGGTGATGGACCTTCCGATCGATTTTGTAATGCTGGCCGAGGCATTCGGCGCCAAGGGGTTTCAGGCCACGAAACCCGAAGAGGTGGAGGATGTCATAAAAAAAGGTTTCAAAACATCGGGCCCGGTAATTATGGAATTCAAAATCGCCCGTGAGGAAAAGGTCCTGCCGATGGTTCCCGCTGGAGCTTCGCTGAGCGAAATGGTTCTTGCTTCCTGATAGTGAATGTTAACGTTGTGATTAAAATAAATTTGGGAAATACTCCGGAGGGATGCAATGAGACATACGATTTCTGTCATCGTTGAAAACGAATTTGGGGTCCTGTCACGCGTAGCCGGGCTTTTTTCCGGTCGCGGCTTCAATATCGACTCGCTGTCGGTTGCTCCGACAAACGAGGAATCCATTTCAAGAATGACAATCGTGACCCGGGGCGATGAGCAGATCCTCGAACAGATCACAAAGCATTTAAATAAACTGATAGATGTTATAAAGGTCATTGATTTTGCCGATGAGGATTCAATCGAAAGGGAGATGGCCCTGATAAAGGTTTCCGCCGAAGATTCGGACAGGGCCGAAATCCTGAGGATCGTGGATATTTTCAGGGCGAAAATAATTGATGTAACCCCAAAATCGTACACGATAGAGGCTACCGGCTCTCCGTCGAAGATCGATGCTATTCTGGAACTGCTTCGTCCGCTGGGGCTCAAGGAACTGGTCAGAACCGGCCCCGTTGCTATCGGCCGTGGCGCGAAAGGCTGGAAAGGATAATTAATTCAACGCATTATATTTTACCGCTGCGTGAAATGCAAAGAAATATAGAGGAGGAATACATGAGGATTTATTATGACAAAGACTGTAATCTGGACGTGCTGAAAGGGAAAAAAGTGGCTATCATCGGTTACGGCTCCCAGGGGCATGCCCATGCCAATAACCTGAAGGATTCAGGCATTGATGTCGTGGTCGGGCTGCGCCCCGATTCCGCTTCCGTGAAAAAGGCCGAAGCAGCGGGGCTTTCCGTGCTTCCAACATCTGAAGCAGTGAAAATAGCGGATGTCGTCATGATACTTCTGCCGGACGAAATCCAGGGCGATGTGTATCGTGAAGAGATCGGCCCGTTTATCAAACAGGGCGCCTATCTCGCTTTCAGCCACGGTTTTAATATCCATTTCGGCCAGATCGTTCCCCGCCACGACATAAACGTAATAATGATTGCGCCAAAAGGTCCCGGCCATCTCGTGCGTCACGAGTATACTAAAGGCGGCGGAGTTCCTTCCCTGATAGCGGTTCATCACGACCCGGCCGGCAATTCGAGGGATGTGGCACTTGCCTACGCTTCCGCCAACGGCGGCGGCAGGGCCGGCATTATAGAAACCACTTTCAAGGAAGAAACCGAAACCGACCTTTTTGGGGAGCAGGCTGTTCTTTGCGGCGGCGTCAGTGCGATGATCCAGGCCGGCTACGAGACCCTTGTGGAAGCCGGGTATGCTCCTGAGATGGCCTATTTCGAGTGTCTCCATGAACTGAAGCTGATCGTGGATCTAATTTATGAGGGCGGAATCGCCAACATGCGTTACTCCATTTCCAATACCGCTGAATACGGTGATCTTACCCGCGGACCGCGTGTCGTCACCGCTGAAACGAAGAAGGAAATGAAAAAAATTCTTTCGGAAATTCAGACCGGAGAATTCGCCAAGGAATGGATGATTGAAAACCGGGTCAACAAGCCTGTCTTTACAGCATTGCGACGCCGGGCGGCCGAGCACCCAATCGAGGAAGTCGGCGCCAGGCTTCGTTCCATGATGGCCTGGATCGGCGCTTCGAAAATTGTCGATAAATCGAAAAACTAGTTTCCGCCTATGACCGGGGCCGGGCTTGAGTTTGGGGTGAATTCGCGAACTTTACGGCCCGGCTTTTCGGTTCCGGAAGATTATTTCCGTTGAGGAAGTCATGAATCAAAAGCGCGCCGCCCTTCCCGTAGCTAAGGAGGGCTTTCCTTTCATAGCTATAGCAGTGTTCGTTACGGTTATCCTCGGCATTTTTTCCCTGAAACTGCCGGCACTGCTTGCACTTTTTGTTACGCTGTTTATTGTTTATTTCTTCAGAAATCCAGAAAGGGAAGTTCCTGAAGAACAGGATGCCGTGCTGGCTCCCGCTGACGGAGTAATCATTTACCTCGGCAAAGCCCATGAGGAGCATCTCGACGATGAGATGCTGAAAGTAAGTATATTCATGTCGGTATTCAATGTCCACGTCAACAGGGTTCCGTTCAGCGGTCGCGTGATCGACATCTTTTACAAGCGGGGGAAATTCCTTGACGCGAGGGATGACAAGGCAACCTTCGAGAATGAGCAGAGCGGCATAATCGTGGAAACTGACAAGGGTTTGAAACTTGTGTTTGTGCAGGTGGCAGGTCTGATTGCGCGCAGGATAGTGTCATATCCCGCAAAAGGTGACTTTCTCACGCGCGGAGACCGCTACGGCCTGATTCGTTTTGGTTCCAGGGTTGATGTTTATCTTCCAAAGAACACGGATATGCGAGTTTCCATTGGGAGCAAGACAACAGCGGGAGAGACGGTTCTGGGATGTCTGAAGTGAACGGCGAAAAAATAGATATGGCTGAAAGCATGAGGAAAGGCATTTACATTCTGCCAAACCTCTTTACGACGGGCAGCCTGTTTGCCGGTTTCTACGGGATAGTTGCCACTACCAACGGCGACTTCAACAATGCGGCCATCTGGATTCTTGTATCGTCCATATTCGACGGCCTTGATGGTAAAGTCGCCAGGCTCACGGGTACGTCGACGAAATTCGGCGTCGAATACGACTCTCTCGCCGATCTCGTGGCTTTTGGCGTTGCGCCCGGAATACTCATGTACTCCTGGGCGCTAAAACCGTTCGGACGGCTGGGATGGCTTGCTGCTTTCCTGTTTGTGGTCTGCGGCGCGCTCCGCCTTGCGCGGTTCAACGTGCAGGTCAACACCGTGGAAAGCAAGCGTTTTGTCGGTCTTCCAATACCCGCGGCAGCGAGCATGGTTTCCGCCACGGTGCTGTTGTTCCACCGTTTCGGTTGGGGTTCATACAAAAAACTTGCTATCCTCATCCTTATTTATTCTCTCGCTTTCCTGATGGTGTCAAGTTTCCGCTACTATTCCTTCAAGGATCCGGAATTGATAAAGCGCCAGCCGTTCGCGTTTCTGGTACTTGCAATCCTGCTGCTGATTGTAATTGCCGCGGAACCTTTCATAATGCTGTTTGCGGTCTTTTTTGCCTATATTGCCTCAGGTCCAATGGGATTTCTCATGACATATCCCCGGAGACGCAGACTTGAAAAGGTTCTACGGAAAGAGTCCCAGTAACTTGATATTTTCATTACAAATATGATTTTATCAGGAATGAACTTTTTTTTAAAAATTAAATCAAAATGAAATCTATTTCTTGACAGCGGTTAACTGATCTTTTATTATTTCTCAAAATTACAAAAATAAAAGCTGTGAAGAGGAGTAGTAGTCAGAGTTCTTTTCCCCAGAGAGCCGGTGGGTGGTGCGAACCGGTGAAGAGAAATGACGAACTCGCCTCGGAGCTGCTGCGGTGAAATACATTAGCCGGAGCCGTCGCCCGCGTGAAGGGATAAACGAGTTTCTGGGATTCCAGTCATGTTGCAGGCAGTTTACGACGCGGCCGTAAATTCTAAATTACGGGTTTGCCGAGTTTTTAAATGCCTGGGTAACAACATCAAAGGTTGTCTTTTAAGGCAATCCGGAATTCAAGAATAAATTAGGGTGGTACCGCGAAGAAAAAAGCCTTCGCCCCTAACCGGGGCGGAGGCTTTTTTTATTTTACAGACGATACGGAGGTGTGAAATGGCCAAAGGCAAAACTATCAGGATCTTCGACACAACATTAAGAGATGGAGAACAATCCCCCGGGGCAAGCATGAATATTGAGGAGAAACTGCGGATTGCAAGGCAACTCCAGAAGCTGAACGTAGACATCATCGAGGCGGGATTTCCGATTGCCTCGGAAGGGGATTTCGAAGCAGTAAAGAAAATTGCCCAGACAATAAAAGGTCCGGAAATTGCCGGGCTTTGCCGTGCACAGGAGAAGGACATCGACAGGGGATGGGAAGCGCTGCAGTATGCCGGCGAAAAGGGGCGCATTCACACTTTTATCGCGACATCCGATATTCATATGAAATATAAGCTGAAGATGAAGCCTTCCGAGGTTCTGAACGCAGCGGTAAAGGCCGTAAGGAGAGCAAAGGGATATACCCCGAACGTTGAATTTTCCTGCGAGGACGCCGTACGCACCGAGCTCAAATTCATGGCCGAAGTCGTGGCGGCGGTTATTGACGCCGGTGCCACGGTGGTCAATATCCCGGATACCGTCGGATACACTATTCCGGCCGAATACTTCAATATCATAAAACACCTGAAAGACAACGTGGCAAATATTGACAAAGCTGTGATTTCAGTACACTGTCACAATGATCTGGGGCTTGCCGTCGCCAATTCGGTTGCCGCGGTCCAGGCAGGTGCCGGGCAAGTGGAGTGTACGATAAACGGAATCGGGGAGAGGGCGGGGAACTGTTCGCTGGAAGAATTCGTTATGATATTGAGGACGCGAAGCGACATCCTGGACTTCAAAACCAACATAGCGACTGAACAGCTTACTCCGGCAAGCAGGCTTCTGACTACCGTTACCGGCATTTCCGTGCAGCCGAACAAAGCCATCGTAGGGGCGAACGCCTTTGCCCATGAAGCCGGAATACATCAACACGGCGTGTTAATGGAAAAATCGACCTATGAAATCATGACTCCAGAGTCGGTTGGTTTAAAAACAAATGTCCTCGTATTGGGCAAGCATTCCGGTCGGCATGCGTTTAAAAAGCGGCTGCAGGAACTTGGATACGAGCTGGAAGATGAGACCCTGAATAAGGCTTTCGAACGTTTCAAGGCACTGGCGGATCTGAAAAAAGAGATATTTGACGAGGACCTGGATGCAATTGTCGCCGATGAAACATTGAAGAACGGCGAAAAGTATAAACTCAGCCATATAACCGTTACGTGCGGTTCGTTTGCCGTTGCAACCGCGACCGTGCAGATGGAAATAGACGATCAGCCGGTAAGGACCGCCGAGTTGGGAGACGGCCCGGTTGATGCGACATTAAAGGCCATCAGGAAACTGGCGAAAACAAAGGCAAAACTCGTTCAATACACCGTCGGGTCAATAACCGGCGGGACTGATGCTATCGGCGAGGTTAGCGTCAGGCTTGCGGAAGGCAACTGTACGGTTGTGGGGAGAGGGTCATCCACGGACATTATCGAAGCGTCCGCAAAGGCATATATAAATGCTCTTAATCGTCTTTACTGCAAGAAAGAAAGGTTTGTGGAAAGCCTTTAGGATTGAGGAGCAAGAGGTTGTCAAAAAAATGCCCCCTGATAAGAGCAGGGGGCATTTCGTGGGAAATTAAGCTAGATTTTTTTGACGTTTGCGGCCTGAAGACCTTTCGGTCCGTTTACTACATCAAAAGAAACCGCTTCACCTTCGGAAAGCGACTTGAAGCCGTCGGCGACGATAGCCGAGAAGTGCACGAATACATCTTCACCGTTTTCCTGTTCGATGAAACCGAATCCTTTGGCGTCATTAAACCATTTTACTTTTCCCTGTGCCATTTTCCTACCCCCTTTCTTGCTTCCGGAACTTCTGTCCCGAAATTACGCGGAACGCTGACATCTAAGTTTCCGGAGTCTTGGTGCAGGAAAACAACAAGGGATACTTCCATTCTTTGCCTTGCTTTCATTGGTCTGCAAAAACTTCCGAAACTTACTTAGAATAAGTAGTAACAGGGAAGAATGGATATGTCAAGATAATTAATTCATAAAAAGTGAATATTTTTTCTTTAAATCAAAATTCGTTCAATTTTCTTATGAAAGCCATAAAAAGGCCGAAATGCTGATGATTGAAATGAAGCATTATGCGATTCAGATGCAATAAGTCGGGTTCGTCGGCCTCTTCGGGAAGGGGGATGCCCCTGATGATCCGCGTCCCGGGAATAATGATCTCGGGGAATTCGTTTTCCAGTTCAAGGATATTGCTGTCCGAGAGCTCTTTGTTGAGCCTTATGACAATCAGTCCGTTTATGAAACGCATGGAATGGTAGTTCCTGTAAAAATTCTGGATAACTTTTACTGCTTCCTCTTCATTCTGGGTAATGGTGAAAATAGAGAAATCTTCACCGGAAATGAAGCCTTTACCGAGCATGCAGGATTTTATGAATTCAAACCAGCGTTTCCAGTAGCCGTCACTGTCGTCGACCAGGACAAGCGGCTTCGGGGACGTCTTGCCGGTCTGGATGAGGGTGAACACTTCCATGGCTTCATCCATTGTGCCGAAACCGCCCGGGAACACGGCGATAGCGTCGGATTCCTTGACGAAGGCGACTTTTCGCGTGAAGAAATATTTGTACGTAATCAGCCTGGGATTTTCGACCATGAAACGATTGGGCTGCTGCTCATAAGGAAGCCGGATGTTCACGGCAAAAGAGTTTTTACTGCCGGCGCCTTCATTCCCCGCTTCCATTATTCCGCCGCCGCCGCCGGTAATTATCATGAAATTTTTTTCAGCCAGCAATTTGCCGAATCTGACGCATTTCTGGTATATCGGTTCTTCGGGCTGTGTTCTTGCCGATCCGAAAATACTCACTTTCTTCCTGTTCCTGTATGGAGCGAATACTTTGCTCGTATAACGCATTTCTTTCATGGTGTTATTGAACAGTTTGAGGTCCGCCAGGTAATCCGTCTCCTGTCCTGCCTTAAGCGCGGATATTATTATTTCTCGTATAATTGCGGGATGATGAATATCGCCGGCCCGTTCAAGCAGGCTCTCAATAAGTTCATCTATCTCGCCATTTGTTCGAGAAAAGGATATTTCCATATATTTTTCCCTTCCCTGAAAAAGTGGGTAATGATATCACTAATCGTATGTCCTGGCAAATATTACAATAGTTCAATAATACCATTTGCTTTATTGAATTGATTTGTTTACAGTATAAAGCTATTTGAAATCACTGGATGCCGTGGCACGGCATGTATGGAATAAGATTACGGAATCGCAGGAAATTACTTTGAAGAAAGGATGATAAGTTTAATGGGAAAGACAACAGCCGAGAAAATTTTTGAGAACCATCTTATTGATGAACCCTTCCCGGGGTCCAAGGTTCTTCGAATAGATGTGGTAATGTGCCATGAAATAACAACGCCGATTGCAATTGCCGACCTCATGTCCCGGGGCAAGGACAGGGTATTTGACAAGACGAAGATAAAGGCCGTTATAGACCATGTTACTCCCAGCAAGGACAGTAAAACCGCAACCCAGGCCAAAATCCTCAGGGATTGGGCTCGGCGCCATGATATAAAGGATTTTTTCGATGTCGGCGCGAACGGGGTGTGCCATGCCCTATTTCCGGAAAAGGGTTTCATCAGACCGGGATATACGGTAATCATGGGTGATTCGCATACCTGTACCCATGGCGCTTTTGGCGCCTTTGCGGCAGGTGTCGGAACAACGGACCTCGAAGTCGGAATTCTGAAAGGCGTATGTGCTTTCAGGGCACCGAAAACCATTAGAATTAACCTGAACGGTACCATTCCCAAAGGTGTTTACGCTAAAGATATCATTCTATTTGTCATAGGCCAGCTTGGGGTAAACGGGGCCACCGATTGCGTCCTTGAGTTTCGCGGTCCGGTTGTTGAAGCAATGACAATGGATTCGAGAATGACGCTCAGCAATATGGCAATCGAAGCAGGCGGCACGTCGGGGATATGCATGCCCGACCAGGTTACGGTCGATTACCTCTGGCCGTTTATCGGGAATGAATATGTTTCGAAAGCGGCGGCCCTTGAAGATTTCGGTAAATGGCGCTCGGATGACGATGCCGTTTATGAAAAGGTCCTCGAATTTGACGTTTCGGGCCTGGTCCCGCTGGTTACATACGGTTACAAGCCGGATATGGTAAAACCCGTCACCGAAATGGAAGGGACGCCGGTTGATCAGGTGTATATCGGGTCGTGCACCAATGGAAGGCTTGAAGACCTCAGGATAGCGGCTGAAATCCTGAAAGGGAGGAAAATATCGCCCAATGTGAGGGGCATATTGTCTCCCGCAACTCCGAAAGTGTTCAGCGATGCAATGAAAGAGGGGATAATGGACATTTTCATGGAGGCGGGTTTCTGCGTTACGAACCCAACATGCGGCGCATGCCTGGGAATGAGCACGGGTGTTCTGGCCGAAGGGGAAATCTGCGCTGCGACAACCAACAGAAACTTCAGGGGTAGAATGGGCAAGGGAGGCATGGTCCATCTGATGTCTCCCGCGTGCAGCGCGGCAACGGCCATTGAAGGCAAGATCGCGGACCCGAGGAAATATCTCAAATAAAGAAGCCTTTTCGAAAGGGTTTATTTTAAATTACAGGAGTTTTCATATGAAAAGCTTTGGCGGACCGGTCCTGTTTCTTGACCGCGATGATATCAATACCGACGAAATTATTCCTGCGCGTTATCTCACGGAAATAACAAAAGAAGATTTAAAGCCTTATATCCTGGAAGATCTCAAGCTGCCCGGCTTTGATCCCGGAAGCGACAAGACGAAAACAGCCAGGGTAGTGGTGACGCGTGCGAACTTCGGCTGCGGATCGTCCCGCGAACATGCACCGTGGGTTTTCGAGGTGAACGGGATTACTGCGGTCATTGCCGAGTCCTTTGCCCGGATATTCCGCCAGAACATGTTCAATTGCGGAATGGCGGCAATCGAGTTTCCCAGGGACCAGATAGACAATATCTTCCGCTTCGCGGAATGCGGTGATGCCGTGATTGATCTGGATGTCGAAAGTCAGGATATAGTTGTCAGGGGAGGTGGAAGAGAGGAAAAGTTCAAATTTGACCTGTCGCCTTTTGACAAGGCCCTGGTTCTTGCCGGCGGGTGGGTCGATTATGCCGACCGGAATTATTGAACTTAAATTATTGTATTTTTAATAATCGGCTTGACGATGTTTGTTTTTTTTGAATTAGTTATTGACTTAATTGCTGTTCGAGAGAAATAATTGTTCTCCGATTTTTTTGACCTGAAGGATCATCCATTATGCCAGCTAAAGCTATCACGGCTTTCCTTCTGATCCTGATAGCAGGGACTTCTCAATTATTTGCCGCCGACATCCCCGATAAGCGAGAGGAAGGCACGATTTTCACCCTGTGGCCTGTCATCGACTATCGAGAAAGCCCGAAGGAGGGGTACAGCAATCTCTCCATACTAGGTCCGTTATTTAAACTGCAGCAGCGCGGCAAAGAGAAAGACCTGGCCGTACGTCCTCTGTTTTACAAAACCACAAATGAGAGTGAAGGGATTTCAAGCACTACGTATCTGTATCCGCTTGCTTCTTCGGAGAAATCCGAGGATGTGGAAAGAATCCAGGTCCTGCAGCTCTACCAGAATAATGTTTTCAGAAAAGAGGGGGAACAGGAAAAGAAAGACAATATGCTTTTCCCTTTCTATATCCAGGGAACCTCCGCCAAATACGGGCCTTACCTGTCAGTATTTCCTTTCTACGGTGATCTGTACGAGAGATTCTGGAAGGATGAATATCACTATGTGATGTTCCCGTTTTACAGCAGAACTGTCAAAAAAGGGACAACAACCCGCAATTATCTTTATCCGATTGTATCGACCATTGAAGGTGAGAAAGAAAGCGGTTTTCAGGTTTGGCCCCTTTACGGCCAGTCGGCGAAAGAGGGCGTCTACAAAAAGCGCTTCGCCCTGTGGCCTGTTTTTTTTGACGAAAACACGGGTCTGGATACCGATAACCCGACGAAGAAGTTACTGGTCTTTCCCTTTTATGTCTCGATCGACTCTCCAAAGCGGGTTGAGCATCACTATTTGTGGCCATTCTTCGGCCATACCGTCGACAGCGCAAAAAAAAGCGAGGAATGGGATTATTTCTGGCCGTTCTTTGTCACCGTGAAGGGAGAAGACAGGGCCCTTAACCGGTATATTCCCTTTTACAGCGAAGACAAACGCAAGGAAAGCGTGAAGTACTGGTATATGTGGCCTTTATACAGCCATGAGAATCTTGCTTCCGAAAGCTTCAGCCAGGAAAGGGACAGAATTCTCTATTTTCTGTTTTCGGACAACAGGGAAACCTGGAACGCAGACGGAAAAAACAGGCACAAGGTTGCCTTGTGGCCGTTGTTTCTTTACAAAAAAGACTACACAGGCATAAAGAGCTTTTCTTTTCCGGCGCCCCTTGAGCCTATCGTGGACAGAGAAGGCATCGACAAGTGCTGGGCGCCGCTCTGGCGCGTCTACGTCCAGAAATGGAATGATGACGAATCAGCCGTGTCATTTCTCTGGAACCTCTATTGGCACGAGTATCGCAAAGGGGATTTGACCTATGAGCTTTTTCCGTTGATATCATACCGGTCGGAAAAGCAGGAAAGAGATTTCAAATTCTTGAAAGGATTGTTCCGCTACCAGAGGCACGATACCCGCAAGAAATTCAGTATTCTCTGGTTGCCGTTCGGAATAAACTGGGGGGAGCAGTCGACGGAAGGCGCCGGTAGCGGACAGAATGATTCGAGGAGCAAAAAGTGAGCGGTTCTCTGGAAAAAACAGGCAAAAAACTGCTGGACTTTGTTCAGATTGTAGGGGAGATGCTTAAGCTCCTTTGGCAGACGGTGTATTTCTTCCGGGAAGCCCCGAGGAATCTTCAAAGCATATTTGCCCAGATGGCTATCATAGGTTATGAAACGCTGCCGATAGCTACAGTCATGGCATTTTTCGTCGGCATGGTCCTGGCTCTCCAGACCGGGGCCGAGCTCCAAAAATACGGGACGCAGGACATCATAGGCGCGATAGTGGGACTCTCGATGGTCAGGGAACTGGGACCTGTTATGACCAGCTTCCTGGTGGCTGGACGCGTCGGATCGGCGATGGCGGCCGAAATCGGAGTTATGAAGGTATATGAGGAAATAGATGCCCTTAAAACTCTGGACATAAGTCCGGTCCGCTATCTTTCGATGCCCCGGTTCATTGCCTGTCTTGTCTGCCTTCCCGCCCTGGTAATTTACGCGAACATGATCGGAATGGTCGGAGGCGGCCTTATAAGTCATCTTCATCCCAAGATTTTCATTTCCTATTCAACATATTATGACAGCCTGAAGACCGCTCTCAAGCTGAAGGAAATCGGAAACGGACTGATAAAGGCCACGGTCTTCGGCGGTATTATCGCGCAGGTGTCATGTTACGTCGGCTTCAGCACATCAGGAGGGGCCAGAGGCATCGGGAAATCGACAACCAGGTCCGTCGTTTTCTCTTTCATGATGATTCTTGCCGCGGACTATTTATTGACGAGAATTCTGATGTAGATCAAATTCGTTACCGCTGCTTCAAGGCCTTGACGGTAAAAGGTTTATGCAATTCTGACAGGAGGCAAGCAAATGGCTTTTTCAGCTGAAAAAAAGGTGGGGTTCTTCTTTATATTGGCCCTTCTTATCTTTGCTGTAATGATGGAGCTGGGAGAGAAATGGAATCCCTTTGAAAAAAAGATTACTTACAAGACATATCTGTCGTCCATTACCGGTCTGAAAATAGGTGACTCCGTGCGTCTTGCAGGTGTAGATGTGGGTAAAATAGACGATATAAAAGTGTTGGAAAATAAGGTCGAGATTAACTTCGAGGTAAAGAAGGGCACCGCGATCAAAACCGATACGCTTGCCAGCATAAGAATGAACAGTCTTCTGGGGGGGCAGTTCCTCGGACTTTCTTTCGGCTCTCCGGGGGCCGCGCTGCTCCCGTCCGGTGGTGTGGTCAAGGGAAAAGAAACCGCGAATATTGATCAAATCGTTGAAAATGTGGGTGATCTGACAAAAGATGCAAAAGTTTTGATAACGGACCTTAATAAAAACCAGAATGAGGTAATAGGAAAAATATCCACGATACTGGATGAAAACCGTGCGAATCTGCGCAACACTGTCGCCAACCTGGACAGCATCACGGCGAAGTTCGACAGGGGTGAAGGCTCATTGGCCATGCTGCTAAATGACAAGAGGCTTTACAACAATACCAACGAGGTCACGGCAAACCTGAAAAGCATAACCGGGAAAATCAACCGCGGCGAAGGCACCATCGGCAAACTGGTAAATGACGATGCCTTTTACAATGACGCGAAAGTCGCCATGAAGGATTTCAAGGACATTACCGGCAAGATAAACAAAGGGCAAGGAACGGTCGGCAAGCTGATCAACGACGATTCACTTTATGGCGAATTCAAGGATGCCACAAAGAATGTAAAAGAAATTACGCAGAAAATAAACAGCGGCCAGGGAACTCTCGGCAAACTTGTCAACGACGACAAATTATATTATGACGCAACCGCAACCCTCAAGAAAACTGAAAAAGCCGTTGAGGGACTGGGTGACACCGGACCGATATCGGTTCTCGGCAGTGTTGTCGGGACCCTGTTCTAGTCATGGAGTGAAGCAGGACAAGTTCTTGAGGTTTCGGGCCGGATCCGATGGCGCGGCGAAAGTCGCGCCATTTTTTTACAGGGGGGAATCATGAGTGAATTTTTGCGCTTGCTTGCGGGTACCGTAACGATGCGACCTTACGTGTTTGCGTTCCTTGCTGTGTACCTGGTTACGGCCATCCTGCATCTCGGATGGCGTAAAACCGTTATATTCACCGTTATCGGCTACCTTATCGCTTTTGTGTCGGAATACAGTTCAGTCCATAACGGTTTTCCTTATGGGTGGTATTACTATACCGAAACCACCAGGCAAAAGGAACTCTTTGTCGCCGGGGTGCCGTTTTTCGATTCGCTCTCATATGTTTTTATGGCCTATTGCAGCTACACCACGGCTCTTCTTGTCGTGTCGCCGATAAAAACCTGGCGATGGGACTTCATGACGCTGGAAACGCGGCGTATCCGCAAGTCGCTGTCAGTATTATTTCTGGGATCATTGCTTCAGGTGTTTCTTGATATTGTTGTGGACCCGGTTGCGCTGCAGGGACACAGGTGGTTTCTCGGCCAGATATACGGATACAGGGAAGCGGGAGTGCATTTCGGAGTGCCCTTGTCCAATTACCTGGGCTGGTGGCTGGTAAGCGCCGCCCTTGTGCTGGCGGTGCAGATAATTGATACCGTGGTCGGACGGAAGTCGAGGATCCCTTCCGGAATGAAAAAACTTCCTTTCAGATCGCTTCTCGGACCATTCCTTTACCTGTCGGTACTGGTTTTCAATCTGACCATTACGTATATGATCGGGGAGAAATTACTGGCCTTGACGGGGTTACTAATCTTTATTCTTCCCATTTCAATTTCGGTGGTGCTTCTGAAGCGGAGGGCGAACCGGTATGCAAGGGAGGAGCTATCGGAACATTTGAGTGATTTCCCGCATTCTCCGGTTTCCGGAATAAAGCTTCAATCGTAACCCGGCATTAACTCGGATTGACAAAATCTCTTCCTTGTTCCGTGATGTTTCATTTGAATCGCTTTTATCCATATTAAAAATATTTTTTGATTTTTTATTCTGATTGATGGCTTTGAAAATTTGTAAATTCTTGACTTTGAGGGTTCGTGAGAGTATTTTGACCAAAATAGATACTAAAGTATGAGTTTTGCATTCACGATGGGGGACGAATGAGTTTCTGTCATGAATCAGAAAGGCAACAAACAGGCCGCTTTGATCAGCTTAGTGCTTATCAGGCGGCTTTTTTCGTCTCTGAAATTAATAGACGGCATGTCGTTGATATCTCCGTTCAGGAGAATTAAAAAGCAAAATCTTTCACTGCCTTGAGGATCGGAAGAATAATCCTGAAACGTTGCACCGCGCCGAATCGCCAGTGTCGGGGATTTTTTCATGTATCTGAACTTTTGGCAATCGGGTCGGGATGTTGGAGGGGAAATATGGGGCCTACATTATGTGGATCGTCAGTTATTAATGACATTGGAGCATTTCCCGGAGGGATTCAGGACCTGCAGGACCCGGCCTTACCTGATGAGCAACCGGAGGCTTCAAATGATGGCCTGATGTCGGCCAATAAAGAGCCTGTATCCGCGAATGAAGAATTTCAATCCGCCAATATAGAACTGAAGGCCCTCAGCGAGGAACTTGCAACCGTCAAAGCGGAACTCCGGAACAAGGTAAAGGAATTAAACCAGGCAAACAGCGACATGGAGTACGTGTTGAGCGCTTCTCAGATTGCGACGGCATTCCTCGACCGGCAACTCAATATCAAGCGATTTACCCCATCAATGGCTGCCAATTTCGGTTTGACGCCATCCGACATCGGACGAGCCTTTCAAATCCAGGCGGGAAAGATTGACTGGCATGATTTCCCCGGCGATGCAAATAAGGTCCTTGAAGAACTGATTCAGATGGAACGGGAGGTTAAAGTCCCGGAAAGTGAAAAATGCTACATCATGCGAGTTCTTCCCTATCGGACCACGGAAGGGGGAATAGACGGCATCTTGGTAACTCTCGTTGACATTACGGAACGCAAACGAACCGAGCAGAAATTCCGGGCAATCTTTGAAAATGCCCGTGACTCTTTTTTTATTATTGACGCAGATACCAATTTCATTGACTGCAATCGTTCCGCAATCGAACTGTTCCGCTGCAGCAGGGAAAAGCTCCTTCGCGACAAGCCGACTTCCTTTTCACCCCCGTTTCAGCCGGACGGACGGAAATCGGGAGAAAAGTCGCGCGATATCCTCGCATCCGCCTTGCAGGGTGATCCGCAGTACTTCGAATGGCAATTTCGGCTGCCGGACGGCACGCTTTTATACACGGCCATCTCGCTCAACCAGTTCGAGCTTGAAGGAAAACCGATGCTGCTGGCGGCAGTACGGGATATCTCCGACAGGATAAGTGCCGAAGACCAAATAAAGACACAGGCGGCGCATCTCAGGGCTCTTATGGACAACCTGCCGTTCGGGTTATGGGCCATCGGCCCCGACGGCCAATACTTCATGCAGAATTCCATAGATCGCGAGATATGGGGGAATATTGTCGGGAAACGGCCACAGGAATGGGCGCCATCCCGGGAAGTACTGGAAATGTGGATGGAGGATAATCGTAAGGCCTTTGCCGGCGAGGTTGTGAAGAAGGAAACCGAACATCTCGTCCGTGGAGAAAAACGCCTGTTTTACAAAATTCTGGCGCCGATTGTCCATGAAGATACCATTTTGGGCATCATGGGCGTCAATATTGACATTACTGACCACAGACGTTCCGAGGAGGCTTTGCGTCAAAGCGAGGAAAGGTGGGAATTCGCAATCGAGGGGAGCAATGATGGGGTCTGGGACCGGAACCTGCAGACCGGCGAGGTTTATTTCTCGCGCCAGTGGAAGGAAATGCTGGGCTTCCGCGATGAGGAAATCGGCGCCAACGTGGAAGAATGGTCGGAGCGGGTTCATCCGGAGGATTATCCGCTCGTAAAAGAAGCCCTGAGAAAGCACTTCCGGGCGGTAACGCCCCATTACTCCGCGGAATACCGGATCCGGTGCAAGGACGGTTCCTTCAAATGGATTCTTGCCAGGGGCAAGGTCATATCCAGAACGGAAGACGGTAAACCGGTACGGTTTATCGGGACGCATACCGATATCACCGAGAGAAAAAACCTGGAGATGCAGCTGTACCAGGCGCAGAAAATGGAAGCAATAGGGCAGCTTGCCGGCGGGGTTGCGCACGACTTCAATAACATCCTTACAGCCATCATCGGCTTCAGTCATCTGATAATGTTGAAGACAGCCGAGAACGACCTTTTGAGGAACTATGTTGGACACATACGGGCTTCGGCGGAAAGAGCCGCCGAACTGACCCAGGCCCTTCTGACTTTCAGCAGGGATCAGGTTATGGTGCAGAAAGCGGTTAATCTGAACCAGATTGTAACGCAGCTGGAGAAAATGCTCAGGAGACTCATCAGGGAGACCCTGGAACTGCGACTGGAAATTTTTCCGGGAAAATTATTCGTCATGGCCGACAGAGGCAAGATCGAACAGTCACTGATTAATCTCGTTACCAATGCCAGGGATGCCATGCCCGGGACCGGAATTATTTCCATTACCACGTCGAAAACGGCTGTCGGCGCAGTGAGCCGGCACTTGCATGGAACCGGGACACAGGGAGATTGCGCCTGTATAACGGTAAGTGATACCGGGTGCGGCATGAATGAAGAGACAAAAAAGAAGATTTTTGAGCCGTTTTTCACTACCAAGGAAGTGGGCAAAGGTACGGGGTTGGGCCTGTCTATCGTTTACGGCATCGTGAAACAGCATAACGGCAGCATTTTCGTCGATTCAGGGCCGTCGAGGGGAACTTCCGTAAGGATATGTCTGCCGCTTGTGGACGTAAACGAGGACGAAATTGATATTAAAGATGACACCCCCCCCGTTGGCGGCACTGAAACAATACTTCTGGCCGAGGACGATCCTGAAGTCCGGGATTTCCACAGGACACTGCTTGAAGCCGCGGGTTACACCCTGGTTTTAGCGACCGACGGTGAGGAAGCGCTTGAGGCGTTTGCCGGGCTCAGAGGTGAAATCGACATTCTTGTCCTGGATGTGATCATGCCCAAGCTTGGCGGGAGAAAGGTTTATGATGCCATAACCAAGGCAAGACCCGGAATAAAGGCATTATTCCTGAGCGGCTACCCGGCGGACGATTTGAATGATGCCGAGGTTATGCATGAAAGGGGGGATCTCCTGACCAAACCGGTAGACCCCGACGATCTGCTGAAAAAAGTTCGCGAGGTACTTAACAGGAAAGAGTGATTACGGATGGGGCAAATTGACGTCCCGTCCGGGTTTGCATCGACAATTCATTGACGGATTTGTGCGCCTGTCAGAGAGTCGTTTTCCAAAAGTCCTCGCAAGGCAAAAGCAAGGTTTCTTCCCGCTACCCTGGAATTTCCGGCCAACCGTATCAGCTGCGGCAATAGTCCCGGCTTCCGGGCAATTGCCAGTAATATCCTGGATATACGGATGTTCATTTCGTGGTCCGTGAACAGGTCGAGGCTGAAGTCGAGTTCTTCATCCGCCGCATCGCTGACGGCGCGTATTGCCAGTAGCGGGATATTTCCCGCGATTGTTTCCCTGACAATTGCCCATGTTTCCATGTCCAGAACCGGATTTGTCGCGTAACCCGGCAGAAATCCGGTTAATTCCTTTTTGTTGAGGATGTTGCCGGAGGTGATAAAATCAGCCTGTCTGGCTGAAAATCCCAATTTGATGCCGATGTTTTTCAATGTCGGCAAAACACTTGCCGGAATTGATAACTCAATTGTCTCACCGATATCGGAAGATGTTTCCCGCCATAAAGAGGTTCTTTCCGCAACTGCCAGGTCGCCCGCGGCCATTCCGGGCAGAACCGCTCCGCCGAAACCGAATGAAATGATCAGACCGGGCCTGACATCGGATATAAGGGTTTGCGCGGCCCTCGCGGCCCTCCTGATGCCGATGCCGGATTCCAAGAGCCTGCACTCCCTTCCCTTGACACTGAAGCTGTACAGGTTGAATTCCCCGATCTTCGTTTTCGAGTATTTCCCGGCAATTTTGAGCAGCGGTCTGATCTCACCGGGCATGGCCGCGATGAGTCCGACGATTTTGTGTTCCATATGGATGCCTGTTGTTATGAGTTGATGAAATGTACCAGAGAAACCGTTTTTCTTCAACATCCGAACGGTGCAGAACGGCATTTCACAGTTGGTTCCACATAGTTTTTTTTGCTTCGGCCGCGGGCATGGACGATTCGGTATCCGGAAGCCGGAAGGTTGTGAAAACCCTGCCGGAAATCTCGTCCGGACTGTAAAAACCGGCATTCCGGAATCTGAACAGACGGGCAGTTCATCCTTGACAAAACATGTTCCTGTCTATATGGTAACAGGTTGATTTTGCATACAAGAATAGTACGACAGGAGTTCTGGATGAAACCGTTATTTCTTAATCCTCCCACCTTCGAAGACTTTGACGGCGGCGCCGGGGCGCGGTATCAGGCGTCGCGCGAAGTCACTTCCTTCTGGTATCCGACCTGGCTCTGTTTCCCTGCCGGCATGATTGAAGGCAGCCGGGTTGTCGATGCACCGGTGCAGAGGCTGAACCTGGACGATTGCCTGAAAATCGCACTGGATTACGATATGGTAGTCATGTATACCTCCACGCCGACTCTTCGCATCGACATAGAAACGGCACGCAGGATAAAGGAGCAGAAGCCATCCACCATTACCGTCTTTACCGGTCCCCACGTCACGATCCTCCCGGAGGAGTCTCTTTCGGTCGCAAACGGTGCCGTCGATATTGTCTGCCGCGGCGAATTCGATTACTCCGTCAAGGAACTGGCCGAGGGAAGGCCGTGGGAAGAGATCAACGGGATCAGTTTCAAAAGAGACGGTAAAGTGGTCAATACCAAGGAGCGAGCTCCCATCGAAGACCTTGACGCTCTTCCCTTTGCCAGCCAGGTCTATTTGCGTGATCTTCCGGTAAACGAATATATAATTCCCCACTTTCTCCATCCCTATGTTTCCATTTATTCCAGCCGGGGATGCCCCTCAAAATGCATCTACTGCCTGTGGCCGCAGACCTTTTCCGGCAGGAAGATGCGCACCAGGAGCCCGGAAAACGTATATCAGGAAGTCAAATGGATTATCGACAACATCCCCGGGATAAGGGAAATATCGTTTGACGATGATACCTTCACCGCCGACCGCGCCCATGCCCGGGCGGTCGCGGAAAAAATCAAGCCCCTCGGCATTTCATGGACCATCAACGCCAGGGCGAACTGCGATTACGAAACGCTGCGCATCATGAGGGATGCGGGTCTGAGGCACGTGGTCGTCGGTTACGAGAGCGGCAACGAGCAGATACTGAAAAATATCAAGAAGGGCGTGACCAAGGCGGAGGCCATTGAATTTACCCGTAACTGCAAAAAACTGGGACTTTCGGTTCATGGCGCCTTTGTCATGGGGTTGCCGGGTGAGACCAGGGAAACGATCAGGGAAACAATCGAGTTTGCCCGCTGTCTCGACCTGAATTCCATCCAGGCTTCCCTCGCTTCCCCTTATCCCGGGACCGAGTTTTACGAATTGTGCAAAAAGGAAGGGTGGATTTCTTCCGATTCATTTATTGACGAAACCGGCCACCAGACCTGCGTGATCAACTATCCGCATCTTTCCAACAAGGAAATATTCAACGCCGTGGAGCTGTTCTACAACAAGTTTTATTTCCGTCCGAAATACATCTTCCGCAGTATCGTGAAAATGATAAGCAACGGAGAGGAACGGAAGAAGATGCTGAAGGAAGGCAGACAATACCTGGCCTACATGAAAAAGCGCAAGCAGGCGCAGTGTTAGACTTTGCTTCAAATCGTCCGATCCGAACATGAAAGAGCTGATAATAAACGCTGACGACTTCGGCCTGTGCGAAGGATCGAACCGGGCGATCCTGAGCGCTTACCGGGAAGGGATTCTCACCAGCGCTTCGCTGATGGTCGGCGGAGCCGCCCTGGAGCAGGCCGTTTCCATTGCCGGTCAGAACAAAGGCCTCCAGGTCGGGCTCCATCTTACCCTGGTACAGGGTCATTCGGTCCTTCCTCCGGAGGAAATCCCCGGGCTTGTCGACGCGGAGGGGAATTTCACCACCAATCCGGTAAAGGCCGGGATGAGATATTTCTTCGAAAAATCCCTCAGAGACCAGCTTCGCCGCGAAATCGAGGCGCAGATCCTCGGGTTTCTGGAAACCGGGATCCCGCTTTCACACGTCGACGGACACCTGAACATCCACATGCATCCCGTGGTATTCGACATCCTTCAACAACTGATGCCGAAGTACGGGATAACGAGCTTCAGGCTGACCAGGGAAAACCTGTGGCCGAACCTGGCCATCGACAGGGGCAGGTTGACGGGCAAAATGCTGGACGGCTTTATCTTTTCCTCCCTTGCCCGCCGGTGCAGTCCGTGTCTGGATAAACTGGGCATTTCCTACGCTGCTGAAGTAAAGGGTCTTCTCAATTCCGGCCGGATGACCGAAGAGTATCTGTCTGGAGCGCTGGACAGTCTCGTGGATGGGACCACGGAGATATATTTCCATCCGGGATGCTATCCGTGCGGTGTTTTGCGGGAGTTGATGCCGGAGTACCTGCATGAGCGGGAACTGGAGGCGTTGACCAGTCCAAGGATAAGGGACAAACTGAAGTTGCTCGGCATAGGGCTGAGAAATTACAGGGGAGAGTGCAAAGCATATGTTTAAAACAGTAATAGTCATGTTGCTGGCGGTTACCGCGGGCACCGTCGGGGACATTATGCTGACGAAGGGAATGAAAGAACTGGGCGACGTTTCGGCCATGAGCCTGAAAGGAATCCTCCACGCGGCTTTCCAGGCGCTCACCAGCCCCAAGCTCATCATGGGCACGACCATGCTTGCGGTATTCTTTTTCCTGTGGCTTGCGGTTCTGTCATGGGAGGACCTTTCCGTTGCGCTTCCCATGCAGGCTTTGAATTATGTCCTGGTTGCCTTTCTTTCTCAATATTTTCTGGGCGAGATCGTCACTCCGATGCGCTGGGCGGGAACCGTCCTCGTCTGCGTCGGGGTAGTCCTGATTACCAAAAGCAGCGGTGCTTGATCCGCGCACAAGGGGCAATATGACAAAACCGGTCGTTTTGGAAATTTTCATTATCGGCAATGAAATACTGATCGGAGATATCCAGGATACGAATACCGGCTGGCTCTGCAGGGAAATCAACAGCCTCGGAGGGTATGTTTCAAGGGCAACCGTTTTGCGTGACGACCTTGAGGTAATAGCGGTCGAAATACGATCGGCCTTGGAGCGCGGCCCCCGGGTGATATTCACTTCGGGGGGGCTCGGACCTACCGCCGATGACCTTACTCTTGCCGCAATCGCAAAGGGGACAGGGGTCGGGGTAAGGCTGGATGAAAACGCCCTGAAGATGGTCAAGGACAGTTACGACGAATTTTTCGCCAGGGGGATCATGGCCCAGGGCGGCCTCAATCCGGCCAGGGAAAAAATGGCGTGGCTCCCGGAAGGGGCGGTTCCGCTGCACAATCCCGTCGGGACGGCTCCCGGCGTCCTGCTGAAGACAGGGCAAACCTCCATAATAAGTCTGCCCGGCGTGCCCTCGGAGCTGAAGGGCATCTTCAACAGTTCACTGCGGCCTTTTCTCATGGAAACTTTCAGCGAAGGCATATCCGTCATGCGCGCAATCACCGTACGCTGCAATGACGAATCCATACTGGAACCCGTACTGAGCCGCGTCGTTCCCGCCCATCCCGAAGTCTACATCAAATCCCTGGCAAGGACTCTCGGAGAAACCCCGGAACTCGACATAACCCTAACCGCGGTCGGGTCCGACCGGGCATCCATTGAGGCGCTTCTTGCGGCGGCACTGCGTGACCTCAGGGAAGGCTTCGTTGCAATAGGAATAGAGCACTGGGACAAGGTACCAAAGTAAAGAATTAGTTTAGAATTCATGTATTCAGATTAGATCAGCGTTCAATTGCTTTTTTGGAATAAATTTTATTAATAAATAATTAACGCAGGCAGCCTTCTTTGGCTGCTTTTTTGTTTTAAATTCATTGTATACACTTGATTTGTATGCAAACGTAAGAAAAATGCTATATAATTCCCACTATGAAACTTTCGGGAAACGCATTAAAAATCCTCCGAGCAAGATACCTGTTGAGGAATGAAAACGGCGACGTAATCGAATCCCCCTCTCAGATGTTCAGGCGGGTGGCCCGCTCGATATCGGAAGTCGAAACCGCCTATCACGAAGACGCTTCATACTGGGAAGAACAATTCTATCGACTAATTTCCTCCCTGAAATTTCTTCCGAATTCGCCTGCGATCATGAACGCGGGCAAGTCCATCGGACAGCTGGCCGCCTGCTTCGTCCTGCCGGTGGAAGACTCGATGGCAAGTATCTTCGACACCCTGAAAAACGCCGCGCTGATCCTGCAAAGCGGAGGCGGCACCGGTTTCTCTTTTTCCCGGCTGCGTCCGCGGTCGGATTTCGTGCGTTCGACGGGAGGCATTGCCAGCGGTCCCGTTTCCTTCATGAAAATATACAATGCCGCGACGGAGGTCATAAAGCAGGGAGGCGCGCGGCGCGGCGCCAATATGGGCATTCTCAGGGTAGACCATCCCGACATTCTGGAGTTTATTAAGATAAAAAGGAACGAAAATGAACTGGTGAATTTCAACATCTCCGTGGCAGTGCCCGATTCCTTCATGGAAACGCTGATGATTGACGGGGAATACGATCTCATCAACCCGAGATCCGGGGAAGTTGCCGGAAAACTCAAGGCCAGGGCGGTTTTTGACGAAATCGTGGCGAGCGCGTGGGAGACCGGGGACCCGGGGCTGATTTTCATCGACCGCATCAACGAAATGAACCCGACTCCGCAGATCGGTGACTTTGAAAGCACGAACCCGTGCGGCGAGCAACCGCTTCTGCCCTACGAAGCGTGCATCCTCGGCTCCATGAACCTGTCGGCATACGTGAAAGGCCGCGATGTGGACTATCCTCTCCTGGAACTGGACGTCCGCACCGCGGTGCGCTTCCTGGACGACGCCATTGACGCCAACATATACCCGCTTCCCGCGATCGAGAACATGCACAAGAGCAACAGGAAAATAGGGCTCGGTGTTATGGGTTGGGCGGACATGCTGGTCCTTCTCGGCATCCCGTACAATCATGGGGAAGCATTCTCGCTTGCCCGAAGGATAATGCGTTTCTTAAGTTCGAAATCAAGGGAGGCGTCCGCCGAACTTGCCGAGAAAAGGGGGGTATTCCCGAATTTTCTCGGTTCAGTCTACGACGCTCCCGGCATGCCAAGGGTAAGAAATGCTACAACCACTACCATCGCCCCGACCGGAACACTGTCCGCCATCGCCGACTGTTCCAGCGGCATAGAGCCGTATTTTGCCTTGGCCTACAAAAGGCTGGCCATTGACACGGAGCTTACGGAAATCAATAAATATTTCGTCGATATCGCCAGGAAGAAAGGATTTTATTCCGAAGAAATGATGGATCTGGTAATGAGGAAGGGGAACCTGTCCGGGGTCAGGGGAATTCCGGCGGATGTCAGGATACTGTTCCGGACGGCCATGGAAATACCTCCCGAAGACCACATCGAGATGCAGGCGGCGTTTCAGGAATACACCGACAATGCTGTCTCCAAGACGATCAATCTGCGCCATGGGGCGAAAAAGGAAGACGTTGCCAGGGCCTATCTGCTGGCATACGAAAAGGGCGTCAAGGGGATCACCATATTCAGGTACGGCGCGAAACGGGGAACGCTGGTCAGGTTTGCCGATACGGATTAACGCGGCTGGAGGTTCAACATAGGGACACAGAGCTCTGTGGCAGAAGCTTTCAGGTTAAATCTTGAATCTGTATTCAACGGTTGCGTATTGGTCCGGATTCCCGTTGTAAGTGCGTTCGACGAAGGTCAGATTATTTTCCGTATCGATAAGAACTACCGTGGAAGAACGGGTTCCGTAATGGGGACCGCTGACGAAGATCGACGACAATATCCGCTCGTTTTCTATCCCCACGCCTGTATCCGGCAGAAGATTGTCTGCCGCCCTGGTTTTGTCGGCCAGCAGGGCAAACAGTTCTTCGGCTGATGGTTTGAGCCCTGTTGAGAGAACCCGTCGCAGGGCTTCCATGCCCCGCTCGACTTTCGGCCATGGCGTGTCCAGCAGATGATTGCTCTGCCCGTGAAATCCTTCCTGAATGTCCCGTGACGTGCCTGTTTTGTTGGAATAGTAGCACAACCGTCGCAAATCACCGAAAACAAGGCTGAAACCGTTGTAGAGACTTCCCGTCCGTTTCAGCGTTTCCAGGTATTTGTCCGCCGAAGTGTCATCCACCAGAAAATCCGTCACCAAAGAACCGCGGGACGGCGCATCGGAGCGGACGCTTTCCATTTCCCGGTGGTTCGCCAGCGCGGCGATTTTCCCTTTCTTCGATACCCCGAGCCATGTACCGCCGCAGCGCAGATCGCGGCCGGCAAGCACATGCGGCGCCTTGTCCCGGAAGGCGGCAGGGGCGGTGGGCCGGTCGTAAAACTCGTCGCGGTTTGCGGCAAGGACGAACGGATATTGCGGATGCGCTTTATATGCGAAAAGTATCAGGCACATGAATTGTCACCGGTTCATGCCTTGGCCGCCCCGGACTATAAGCTCTCTCCTGACCAGCGTGAACTGAAGGAGCCTCGTCTGGCCGGACCTCTGGACGGTCAGCCTTACCTTGGTTCCCACTCTTCCGCGCAACTTTTTATCAACCATTTCCCTGAAATTGCTTCCCTTTGTCGGCCTGCCGTCTATGGCCGTGATTATGTCGCCATTCCGTATTCCGGCCATGTCCGCCGGTCCGCCCGCCACCAGTTGCCGGACCAGTATCTCTCCGTTCGGCAGCGGAGCCCCGTCGATGCCCACACCGCCGAATTGCGCGGCTGCGTGCGCGCCTGGAGGAGCAAATGATGCGGAAAGAAATATCAACAATGCAAGACAGAAATATTTTTTCATTATTTTCACCCCAAACGAATATAACCTAACGGATTTCCGAGGTCAAAATCTAATTTGTCGGGATTCGTTTTTGCGACATAATCCAATAAGAGATTGTGCAGCTCCCATTCGATTGTATATACTGTTACAGGACATGCAAATCGAGACATGGAGACATAAATGACCGGTCGAGTGAGAATAAGGGAAATCCTTGCTAAAGAAAGCGCAGGCGGCGAGATAACGGCAAAAGGCTGGATCCGTACGGTCCGGGTGGGCAAGAATGTCACATTTCTGGCATTGAACGACGGCTCTTGCATGGCGAACCTGCAGGTCGTCGTGGAACCGTCCGTTCCGAACTATGAGGAAGTTTGCGGGCTGGGGACGGGCAGCGCGGTCGCGGTCAGGGGCCTGCTGAAGGTATCGCCGGCCGCCGGGCAGAAATATGAGATGCATGCCATCGAACTTTCAATTATCGGGCAGAGCGACGAATCTTACCCGCTGCAGAAAAAACGCCATTCCTTCGAATATCTCAGGACAATCGCCCATCTTCGCCCGCGTACGAACACGTTCGGAGCGGTATACAGGCTGCGCTCCTCGCTTGCCCAGGCCATCCACCGGTTTTTCGGCGAACGCGGCTTTCTCTATGTCCACACTCCGATCATTACCGCAAACGACTGTGAAGGCGCGGGAGAGATGTTCCGCGTTACTACGCTTGATTTGGAAAGTCCGCCCCGCAATGACGGGCATGTTGATTATTCGGCCGATTTTTTCGGCCAGACCACGGGGCTAACCGTCAGCGGGCAGCTGGAGGGGGAGCTGTTCGCGCTGGCGTTTTCGGATATCTACACTTTCGGCCCGACTTTCCGCGCCGAAAACTCCAATACCGCCCGCCACGTGGCGGAATTCTGGATGATCGAGCCGGAGATGGCCTTTGCCGACCTGATTGCAGACGCGGAGCTTGCCGAGGACTTTTTCAAATACCTGTGCCGTCATGCACTCGAACATTGCAGGGAAGATCTGGGGTTTTTCAATGAACACGTCGACAAAGGCCTCCTGGCAAGGCTTGAAAGCATAGCGGATGCCTCCTTTGCCGTGATGGACTACACGGAAGCCGTCGAGCGGCTGAAAAAAGCGCCCGTGAATTTCCAGTATCCGGCGGAATGGGGCCTCGACCTGCAGACGGAGCATGAAAGATATCTTACCGAGAACGTGGTTGGCGGGCCGGTATTCGTGATCAACTACCCGAGGGATATCAAGGCGTTTTACATGCGGCAGAATGACGACGGCCGCACGGTCGCGGCAATGGACATGCTGGTGCCGAAGGTGGGCGAGATAATCGGCGGCAGCCAGAGGGAAGAGCGCCTCGACCTGCTTCAGCGGCGCATGGTAGAAATGGGGGTCAGGCCGGACGGGCTCTGGTGGTACCTCGACTCCAGGCGCTGGGGTTCTTGTTCCCACGCAGGTTTCGGGCTGGGCTTCGAGAGGATGATCATGTATCTGACCGGCATGGAAAATATCAGGGACGTGATACCGTTTCCCCGGACGCCCGGGCACGCGGAATTTTAACCCTGAAAACCTCGTGTACTCAAGCAAAGCCGCTAAGACCGCAAAGGAAATCATATGCATATAAGCGTCGTGGTCTAAAACGATTTGGTGAATGCACTATCTGGTAACTATTAGATTTTGCTTGGCGTTCTTGGCGTCTTTGCGAGAAAATGCCTTATTAGGTTAAAGTTCGGCGGTTATCTGATTGGAGGAGGATTTTAATGCATGTTTATTCCGCTCGGTTTCATCTCCACCTCCCGACCAATTCGCTGAAAGGCAAACGCGGTATAGTGAAGAGTATCCTGGCGCGGGCTCGAAACAATTTCAACGTCGCGTCCGCCGAAGTGGACCTGCATGATGTTCACGGCTCGGCCCAGCTTGCCTTCGTGACGGTGAACAAAGACGCCGTCAAGGCACGGCAAGTTCTGGAGAAACTGGAAGAATGGCTGGTCGAGGAAAGGCCTGATGTCGATATCGTCGATGTCCTCATCGAAGAAAGATAGCGTCCGGCAAAGGTCCGGCGCAATGTCCCGGACATGTGAACTGTCTTTCGAACAGGCAGCCGGTCAGGCGTTTCCGCCGCGGTCGTCGTCCGCCATCATTTCGTATTCCATCAACTGGGCGAGGATAGCGGGTTTTTCCTTGCGGAGTTCGTTAAGCAGCAACTCCGCCTTGTCATCCGGCACTTCCTCTTCCAGCCTCTGTTTCCCCGGAAACGCCTTTTCAACGGCATTTACAATTTCGATTATTTTTTCTTTGGGCCTGCCGGTTACCTCTGATATTACCTGCGCAAGGATATCTCCAAATGTCATAATTATCTCCCGGTATCCCCGAGCCAGCGGGGGAATCAGTTGTTTTCTTAATTGTATCTTCTTTTTTCTGAAATTGCTCGGATATATCCGCCACAGAAGAAAAGCTATCTGAAATTCATTTGACTGAACGCAAAATTTCCTTTTCCCAGGCTGTTTTCCGAATGTTTGAACTAATCAGTCTCGAGTGGTAATCTTTAACTGGATTCAAGTGAAAAGGGTCGGTGACTGCCCGGCCTCGATAAACGGCCGTCTTGAGGAATTCCCGCCGGATAGCACTGCGGCATGGTCCAAGCTGAAGACTGCCGGAATGAAAGGGGATCATGATATGAAAGTACTTGTTGTAACCGCTGATAATTTCGAAGACTCCGAATTCTTCGTCCCGTATTACAGATTTCTCGAAGAAGGATTTAAGGTCGATATCGCATCGATGAGCAAAGGGAAGATAAAAGGGAAGCACGGCTACGAGATAGAGGCCGGAAAAACGCTAGGGGAGGTGGACCCCGCCGGATACGACTTGCTGCTGCTTCCTGGCGGGAAAGCGCCGGAAGCCATCAGGAAAGAGCAGGCGGCATTAGAAATCGCAAGGAGCTTCTTCAATGACGGCAAACCGGTGGCCGCCATCTGCCACGGACCCCAAACCCTCATAACAGCCGGTCTGCTGAGGGGAAAGCGTGCGACGTGTTATAAATCAGTGGCGACGGAAATGAAAGAAACGGGCGCTTTGTACGAAGACAGTGAGGTAGTGGTTGACGGTAACCTGGTTACTTCGAGGCAGCCATCGGATATCCCGGCATTCATGAGGGAGATTATGAAACTGATAAGGAAAAGATGAGTAACCCGTGCTGCCTTCGCTGAGTACATAAATTACTTTACGATGGCTTGTTTTGATTTCTCCAGAAATTTTGTCATTTCGAACGAGGAGAGAAATCCGGGGGGCGCTCCCTTCAGGATCTATCCCTTTGTTCGAGATGACATCACATTTATTTAACCATGTAATTATTGTTCCGGCAATTAAATATGTCATGACACAACGTAGGGGCGACGCATGCGTCGCCCCTACGATTGATATGTTTAATCACCGCCACAATAGCTCAAGGGGAGAAGGAAACCAATAAGTGGCGTGGGAAGTAATTAAATTGTTTGAGAGGAGTTTGGCTGATGAGAAAAATACTGCTGGTTGCTATCATTTCTGGTGTTTTTTTCGCGACAAGCGCCGCGGGGGCCGGGGAGACTTACAAGGCCGTCGTCGGCAGCGACGGTGCGCAGCACGTCGATATCCTGGGAGGAAGCTATTTTTTCAAGCCTGACCATATAATCGTCAAGGTGAACGTTCCGGTGGAATTCAAGGTGAGAAAGGAACCCGGCTTCGTGCCCCACGACATCGTCATCGATGCGCCAATTGCCGGGGTATACGTGAAAGAGTCGCTGGACACTGAGCCCAAGGTGATCCGTTTCACTCCGAACAAGACCGGTCGGTATTCCTTCTATTGCGACAAAAGTCTGCTGGGCTTCCACAAGCATCGTGACAAAGGGATGGAGGGGACTTTAGAGGTCACGGAATAATTTGCCGCTGCGATTTTCATGAAGGAAAAATCGTTACAACGGAGGTATTGACAGGCCGTTTCCATTGACGGCCTGTTTTTTTGCCGGAGTTGTCCAATCGGCCTCGACAGGTTTAAAACCTTTGCCTATTGGGAGCTTCACAATTCCGTCCGGGAATGATATGTTCTTCGCCAAGCTTATTATTGGACAAGGGGAAATGAAATGAAGCATTTTTATCTCAAGACGGTGAATCTTGCCTGGCTCATGCTTATTTTGTCGGTAATTCTGTATGGCGTGGAAGATCTCGTTTTCGGCAAAGCCTCCGACATAGCCGCCGGGTTTCTGGGAAACCTGGCTTTCCTGCCAATTTATGTTTTGCTGGTTACGCTGATTATCGAGCGGGTGCTCAAGGAGAGGGAGAAACTGGGCATCAGGCAGAAGCTGAACATGGTCATAGGGGTCTTTTTCAGCGAGGTCGGCACCATTCTGTTGCGGGATTTTACCATTTTCCTGGTAAAACGCGACGAGCTTGCCGCGCGTCTAAGGGTAGGGCCGGAGTGGACAAAACCGGATTTCGACAGGGCGGCGCGTTTTCCGGGCGATTATGAATTCAGGGCCGATTGCTCCCTCGGCGACCTCTCCCTGTTGAAGAAATTCCTGCTCGACAAGCGCGATTTCATGCTCGGGCTTATGGAAAACCCGAACCTGCTGGAGCATGACGATTTCACCGACATGCTCTGGGCCGTCTTTCACCTGACGGAAGAACTCGACGGAAGGCAGCGGCTGGAAGGATTGCCTGAACTGGACTTTGAACATCTGGCCGGAGACATAAAAAGAGTATTTTTCACCCTTACCCGCCAATGGGTCTACTACATGCAGCACCTGAAGGACGACTATCCGTATCTTTTCTCGCTCGCGGTCCGCACCAACCCCATGAATCCCGAGGCCAGGGTGGAGGTATCCTGATTGGCCGTCAGACGCGGCAGATGCCGTGAATATCGCTGCATTCCCTGGAGAACAGCTTCTCTATCCAGTCTTCCCTGCGGCCGATCATCGGCAATCCGCATTCAGGACAGATCTTGAGTTTGCCCAGGCCGCGGATCAACCGCTGGGTCGAAGCGATGAATGTCGCATGGCTCCATGCAAGGGGCGAGACGGAAAGGGGCTTTCCCGTGAAGGGATGGAGCTGTTCGGCCAGCACCCCGGAGGGAAGGGCGAATCGTGCCGCCCAGGAAAGCATATCCGCGGCGGCCGACATATCTTCCTCGCTCCGGGCCGTCGCCATGAGGTGATCGGCCAGCCATAACGTCGAGATGAACCAGGGATTGCCCGGCAGTTGCGGGTCTACACGGTAATAACTGTCGTTTTCATACCTGGCCATTCCACCGACCTCCGTCTGAACCAGGAGTTTCTTTCGCAAGACGTTCATTGTGGCCATGATGCGCGGATCGTCGGCCGCGAACAGGCCGAAGGCGAAAAGTCCCCACATGCTTGAGTCGCAGGCGACGTCCAGGGCGAGCTTTCCTTGACCGTCCCGGTATGCCATCCTGCAGAAGCGCCCCATTTCCTCACTCCAGAGATGTCTGCTCGTAGCGTCCCTGATCTCGGCCGCCGAGCTGCGGTAACGGTCGGCCCGTTCCGTATCACCGAACACCGTGCAGAAAAGGGACGCCGCCGTAAGCCCGCCGAATACCGCCCCGACGGTGAATGCCGGTATGCCCCTCCGTTCCTCCCAAAGGTCGTAAGATGCGTCCGGCAGGCCGGTTTCCGGGTCCCGGTAGCGGCACATGAAATCCGCAGCGTTCTTTATCAGGGGTTTGTAAAGAGGCTTGATGAATTCTATGTCCCTGCAGATGACAAAATGATGCCACAGCGCCCAGATGACGAGGGCGGTTTCATCCTCCTGGATCGGAAGCTGGCTGCGGCCGTCTTCGAACCAGGGATGCCAAGACGATGCGGGAGTGCCGTCCGGGTTGTATTTGTGAAGAAGGTAGCCCTCCGGTTCGATGGCTTTTGCAATGAACCGGAAGAAATCGCGGGAGAGGGCGGGATAGCCCGCAAGGTCGAGAGCGTTGGCTGCCAGCGCGCCGTCCCGCGGCCAGATGTAGGAATACGTGTCGCGGTTGAACTGGATCACGTCCGAGTCGTTGCCCGCCAGTATCCCGCCCTGCCAGTCAGTCAGCGTGGTGAGAATGAGCAGGCTCTTGCGGTACAGGTCAGCCACTTTTCCCGGAAGCCATTCCATGGGTGGTGTTTCCTTGCGGACCCAAAGCCCCCAGTAGTCAGCGGTTCGCGTGATGAGCTTTGCGGGACTTTTTCCTTTTACCCGGTAGTCCAGCAGCATGACGGAATGCCGGTTCTCCGCCGCTGACAGCCAGTAGTATGCCGTCCCGCCGGACATCCCTTCAAGAAGCAGTCTGAGTGAGAAAACCGAATCCACCGAACCCTGGGCGATCGGATTCCCGGACAGATGACCGTCCTCCGCGTCGCGAAAGGTCCCTTCCTTTCCGTTGACTCCCTTTTGTCCCACGGCGAATTCCCATAAGCCGGCGGTATCCGGGACGCAGCCGTTGGCAAGGAAATAACGGTTTCCCTTGTAATGGATGATGCCCCCGGTTTCCGGGTCGAACGCGGCCGTATCCCCGACGCTGTTTCCGGATATGTCGAAATCATGGCAGAAAAACAGTCGAATCTCCCGCCTCCCGGGATACAGGTTCTCAACTGAAATTTCACGGATGTAGATATTTTCGTGGAAATCCACCGCGTCGCGGCAGTTCAGCAGCAATGCCAGTTCCCGGTGGTAAAGGCTTACCCTGGTTACCAGCGTATCGCCGTCGTAGCGCAGGTCCCGCTCCCAATCCGGGCCGATCCAGGAAAACCTGCCGTCAACCCAGGCGCCGAACCGGGAGTAATTACCGCCCAGGTGATTTTCCTGGCCCACGTGGGGAAAATAGAGATCGCGGATCAGGTAGAACTCGTCGAAACAGATCAGAAGGGAGCCGTTTCCCACGGGGATATCTCTGGGCATGATCTCATTCCTCTCTGCCTGGCCGGGCGGTAATCATGCGAATAATTTTCACCGTCATCCGGGGAAAAGGCATATATTCAACCTAGAAAAAGGCAGTCTCTCGCAAAGACGCTAAGGACGCAAAGTAAAATCAGGAAGTTGTCAAGATGAACGAATTACCCAAATGGTTAATTCATTATCTTTACAACCAGTTGAATTTCTTAGCGATCTTTGCGCCTTTGCGCGAGCAAATGCCGCTTTTAGGTTCAACGGTTGTCATGCAATTTCCTTAACAGAAATGGTAACATCAATTCAAGGTGATTCAATATTGCCTAAAAACAATTGCGGTGCCGGAAATATCCTGATAGTTTTTAAACTGACCCGGAAAAACGGAAAAACACCACAGGAGGTTGCCGATGTACCAGGAAGCATACGAGAGACCGATGCCCGCTGAAGGGCCGCTGCCGTTCGAACTGCCGGGCTGGATCGCCTGCGCTCCGTTCGAGGAATACCTTGGGATGCGGATCGAGGAAGCGGCCGAAGGCCGGGCGGTGCTTGCCATGCCGTTTCTGGTCAGGCTGGCCCAGGGCAAGGGACTCATGCACGGCGGCGCCATAACCGCCCTTGCCGATACCGCAGTCGCCATGGCCATCAAGAGTGTCCTGCCCGAAGGGAGTCATTTTGTCACCATGGAATTGTGCCTGAAATTCCATGCCCCGGTGAAAAGCGGGACGGTCAAGGCAATCGCCGTTATCTCCGAACGCGATGAAAGGACCATAAAAGGGCAGGCCGAAATCTTCGACGAGAATGGCGTCAAGACGGCCACTTTCCAGTCGGTGTTCAGGGTAAAGAAGTGAATGCGGTATGAAGAGGCATTGAGGAGCCGATATGAAAGAAGACGGAGCGATCCGCTGCCCCTGGGTGGACCTCGGCAAGCCGGAGTATGTCGATTATCACGATAAAGAATGGGGCGTGCCGGTTCACGATGACCGGCTGTTGTTCGAATTCCTCGTGCTGGAAGGCGCCCAGGCCGGCCTGAGCTGGTATACCGTGCTGCGAAAGCGCGAAAACTACCGGCTCGCCTTTGACCAGTTCGATCCTGAAAAGGTTGCAGGGTATGACGAGAAAAAGGTGATTGAACTCCTCGGCAATCCGGGTATTATCCGGAATCGCGCCAAAATCCTGGCGGCGGTGAACAACGCCGTGAGATTTCTTGAAGTCCGGGAGGAATTCGGAAGCTTCGATGTTTACATGTGGTCATTTGTGGGCGGAAGGCCGATAGTGAACGAAATACGGGAGTTGGGAGATTATCCGGCGACAAGCCGCGAGTCCGATGAAATGAGCAGGGATCTGCGACGGAGAGGATTCAAATTTGTCGGCTCGACCGTATGCTACGCCCATATGCAGGCAATCGGAATGGTCAATGACCACTGCATGGACTGCTTCAGAAGGCAGGAGATCATTGCGGGATACCAGGGGTAATGTTTCGAGCGAAGGATATCCGGTTTCTCCTCCTCGGAACCGGTGAATACACCTCGCCATCGGCAGCGTACGGACCCGTGCCCTTGTCGGCCGTGCCAGGAGAACCGCTTTTCCGCGAACGTGCTCCGGCTTGCCGGAGATGCCGGCAATCAAGGCTTATCCTCGGTATCATAACAGTCGGGACAGAAGTTTTCCCCGCTTTCGGGATCACGCTGCATTATCTGTCCGCAAATCTCGCAAACCTCGACGGATTCCCTTTTCCGAGCCTTTTCCGCCGAATCGCGTACACCCGGATGTCTTTTGTCTTTCGCAAGGTATGTCATTCCGGTGCCTCCATTTTCTCCACACAATAATTTTACTATAATTTTCACCGAATGAGGTTCCAAAAGCAAAAAGATAACAGAACCGGGAATGTTTGATTTTGCTGCCGCATACCGGCACGGCGCGGGGGAAAAGCGACGGGTCCCTGATAATCCGTTCAAAAATGTAGAAAGTCCCGAGAAACCGGCGACCGTTTTTCGGGACTTTCAATGTTACGCGACCAGATGTTTCGCACAAGCGGATTCAATCCGCTGTTTACCTGTTCATCACTTTAATGACAAGCACGCGCAGGCTGCCCGGTCCGGTGTTCTTCCAGCCGCGCATGACGCCGGCGGGGACTTCGATGGCCGTGTCCCTGGTAATTTGCCTTTTCTCTTCCCCCACCTCCAGCTCCCCCGTGCCTTCCACCACATAGAAAACGACATCGAAAGGATTGGCGTGCTTTTCCAGGGTCTCGCCTGGCAGAAAATCGATATGGATAAGTTCCACGTCCGGTCTTATGCAAAGCTTGCGCGCATCGATGTTCAGCGGCACTCTTTCTGCGTTTTTCAGCTCGACAATGTTCATTTGCTACCTCCATTTGAATATTATTCGTCATTGCACCTTTCGTTGGTACGACGCAATGTTCGGTCTTATGTCATTATTTCCGGATTTTCACTAAAACTTTTTACACGGCAATAGGAAAGCTTTCTTTGATCTAAGTCAGAAAAACCGAGTCAGGTGAAAAAACTATTGTGCAAGGCTTGTCTTCTACTATTTCTTGTTATGAGTCCTGTTCCCTTGTGCCATGCGCCTTGCGCCCGTATTTGTATCCCGTACGCCCTGGTTATTGTCAATTGTGGTCACGCCTGCCGGATCAGCATGTTAAGAAGAAAACTGATGATACTGAACAGCAGCGCCCCGAGAAACGCGTGACCGAAATCCGATATTTCGAATCCCTTTACCAGCACCGACGCCAGATAAAACATGAATGCATTGACCAGGAGGGTGAAAAGGCCGAGGGTAAGCAGGTTTACCGGCAGCGTCAGGAGCAGGATCAAAGGTCTGAGGAAGGCGTTGAGCAATCCGAGCACGAGAGCGGCTGCGATGGCGCAGACCCAGCTGCTCACTGTTATACCGGAGACAATGTTGACGACCGCGAAAAGGCTGATGGTGTTGATGAACCATCTCAGTAAAAAAATTTTCATTGCATTCTCCTGTGCGCTGTGGATTCCGCAACCGGCCTTTCTGCTGACCATTATACATCAAATTTCCATTCCTTTGTGGACGAAAGAAAGCAAATCCCGTGCAAAAGCGCTCGCAGGCCCGGTAAGTCTGAACAAACCTGGGTCGTACGTTGACGATTACCATGCCCGGTGCTACACTTCAACATATCCGGATTTCATTTTTTTCATTATCCGGCAATGCTCCAGATTGCTCACATTCGGCAAACCCGGAATTTTTAATAGGAGAAGGAAGCTTGCCGGGCGAAGACGAAACCGGAATGGAGACTTCATGAAAATACGGATCAGTGATACTTCGGGCCTCGTTCCCCCGGAACGGGACGCCTGCGCAATTATATGTTACGTCAACAAGGCCGGCAAGCCAACCCACGGCAACCTGCAGCGCACAATCGAGGCCCTGGTGAAAATGGGCCATCGCGCGGGTGAAATAAATGGTGAAGGTGACGGCTGCGGCGTGCTTACCGATATCCCCCGGCTTCTCTGGCGTGAAGTACTCGGCGAAGCCGGGAAAGATCCCGCGCTTGCCGACTCTCCCCGGTTCGCCGTCGGCCATTTTATGATACCACGGGATGTGTTGTCGGAGAACCCGCGAATCCCGGATGAAATAACAGGGCGATTCAGGAAATACGGGTTTGAGGTCCTTGTGGAGCGGCCCGGTGTCGTGCGCAGCGAGGTTCTCGCCACCAATGCCCGCCGGGCGGAGCCCTTCTTCTGGCAGGTTGGCCTTGCATCCGGAGACGCGGGAAATGCCCCTTCGCTTCTGCATAGCCTCAAATTCGGGATAGAGCGGGATTACCAGGTACATGCGGCTTCGCTGTCGGTGGAAACAGTTGCCTACAAGGTTCACGGCGCCCCCGAACTCCTGTCGCGCTATTATCCGGAACTGAAAAGGCGCGATTTCCTGTCCGCGGTTACCATCGGGCACAGCCGGTATTCCACAAACACGCTTCCGACGGTTCTGCGCGCCCAGCCCTTCGGCCTTTTGGGCCACAACGGCGAGATCAATACCATTGCCCGGCTGAGGGAAGAGGCGTTCATGCTGGGAATACCGCTGCCCGGAGAGGGAAGTGATTCCCAGGACCTGAACAGGATTCTCGAAGGGCTGATAAACCTTTACGGGCTTACCCTGTTCGAAGCCATGGAAGTGGTGTTCCCGCCAATTTTTACCGAGATGGAGTCGATGGATTCCGAATACCGGTCCATGTACACCTGGTTCCGCCGTTTTTTGCCGGCCAGCGCCCAGGGGCCCGCCGCCATAATTTCCCGTTGCGGCGACAGGTGCGTCTTCAGCGTGGATGCCATGGGACTGCGTCCGCTCTGGTTTGGAGAAACGGAAAAGGAGTATTTCGCTTCATCGGAACTGGGCGTGGTGCCCCATGAAGAGATTGCTCTCGATCCCAAGCCCCTTGCCCCCGGCGAAAAGATCGGCCTGATGGTTGTTCCCGACAAACCCGTCCGGGTCCTGGAGCACCATGAACTGCGTTCCGAAGTGTATTCGCTGTTCCGCAAACGGACCGGTCTCGTTTCATCGTCCAGAAGACTCTCGACGGGACCGGACCTGGAAACGGGGACCGGGGCGGTCAGGCCGGAATTTGCCCGGGGAGGCAGATTGCGTCAGGAAAACCTGCTTACCGCCATGGGCTGGAAGACGAGCGACGTGTCTTTTGTCAGGGAAATTGCAAGGACGGGTGTCGATCCGGTGGGCTCCCTCGGCTACGACGGCCCGCTGGAAGCACTTGCCGGGTCGCCGCGAAATATCCCCGACTATTTCAAGGAACAGGTCGCGGTAGTCACGAACCCGGCGATTGACCGGGAACGCGAAACGGAACATTTTTCCACGAGGGTTTTCATCGGCCAGCGTCCAACCTTGCGCGGGAACGCGCAAACGGTAGTGGAACTGAAAATTCCAATACTCTGCGGAGGAGCAAGGACCGACTCGGTCAAACCGGACGGGGAAACGGGGAAACGGCACGGGACCTGCTCCATCGAAGTGCTCCTGGTGCATTTTGCGGCGGAACGGGGGCGCCCCCGCATCCTTTCCTGCTCGCTGCGTAAGGATGAGACGGTACGGAGCGCTCTGGAAAGGCTCAAGCACGAAGCACTGGCGGCGGTTTCAAGGGGGAGCCGGTTGCTCCTCCTGGACGATGCCTCGGCTTTCGGACCATCCCGGGATTTCCTCGATCCTTTCCTGGCGGTTGCCGTTTTGCACGGGGCGCTCAAGGAAAATACCGACGCGGCCGGACATAGCCTGCGCCGCAAGTGTTCGCTGGTGCTTCGCTCAGGCGCTCTCCGCACGCTTCACGACCTGGTGTTCGCACTGGGTATGGGCGCCGATGCGCTCTGCCCGTACCTCATGTGGGAACTCGCAGTGGAAGAAAAGGGAGGAATGGACAACATCCTTTCGGTCCTGCGGGCGGGGCTGGAAAAGGTCATCTCCACCATGGGGACGCACGAGATTGGCGGCTACGGGAAATACTTCGCTTCAACCGGCCTTTCAACGGAGCTTGCGGAGATTTTCGGCACGCCGAATTTCTGCGGGTCCGAACGGAGGGGGCTTACCTTTACCAGGCTGGGAGAGGACAACCGCGCGCGCGGTTCCGTGGCGAGGAGCAGGAAAAAGCTTCCCATGGAGGTCCCGTTTCGCATGTATCCTAAAATCTGGAAAATGGTCGGGGCCGTCGCGAAAATGGAGGAAAACTACGCGGACCTTTCACGGCTGATCCGCCACCTCGAAAACGAAAACCCGATATCGATCCGGCACCTGGCCGATTTCCGATTCAGGGATGACCTGCCGGTCGACCCGGATGAAGTGGACACCTCGGTCGGCGGGCACGACCTCCCCATTATCATTTCGGCGATGAGCTTCGGCTCACAGGGGGAGACGCCGTTCAGGATTTACGCGGAGGCGGCGAAAAGACTCAATATAATCTGCATGAACGGCGAGGGCGGAGAGATCGCGGACATGCTCGGTAAATACCGCAAAAACCGCGGTCAGCAGATAGCTTCCGGCCGGTTCGGGGTGACGATGGAATTCCTCAATTCGGCCGACATACTGGAAATTAAAGTGGGGCAAGGGGCCAAGCCGGGAGAGGGAGGGCATCTGCCGGGTTTCAAGGTGACGGAAAAGATTGCCGCGGCTCGCCATGCGGCTTCGGGAGTATCGCTAATTTCTCCCTCCAACAACCACGATATCTATTCCATCGAGGACCTGGCCCAGATTGTCGAGGAACTGCGGACCGCCAATCCGCGCGCGCGCATCTCGGTCAAGGTGCCGGCGGTGGCGGGTATCGGCACTATCGCCCTCGGCATCGCCAAGGCGGGGGCGGACATTATAAATATCAGCGGTTATGACGGCGGCACCGGCGCGGCGCGCAAGCATGCAATCAGGCATGTGGGCCTGCCGGTGGAGATAGGGGTGCGCGAGGCACATCGCGCACTGGTGGATGCCTCGCTGCGGTCAAGGGTGGAAATCTGGGCGGACGGGGGCTTGAAGACGGGCAGGGACGTGGTCAAGCTCATGCTGCTGGGGGCGAACAGGGTCGGATTCGGCACCATGGCGATGGTCATAATCGGCTGCACGACTTGCAGGGGGTGCCACCTCGGGACCTGCCACGTGGGAATTGCCACCCAGATAGAGACCCTGGCCGAGGCGGAATCGCAGGGACTGAAGAGGTTCGTGCCGCGCGTCCTCGAGAACGGGGTCATTTACCAGACCACATTCTTCAGGGCATTGGGCCAGGAGATACGTTCTCTTACCGCCAAGCTGGGCTTCAGGCGAACCCAGGATCTGGTCGGGAAAGCCGAACTCCTCTTACAATCGCGCGGAGAAGACCTTCTCGACCTTGCCGACCTGCTTGCTCCCGTCGGTGAGGGCCTGGCGCGTGAAACGGAAAGCTCGGTGCGCATCATACGCAAGCCGCTCAATTACCTGACGTCGCTGGTTTCCATGCTGGTTATGGATGCTTTCAGAAACGGCGAAAACAGCGTTCATTATGATGATTACAAAGTTTCCAGCTCCGACCGGGCCATCGGCACCTACCTGGCAGGGGCCATGACGCGCGGGCGCCTGGAAGAGACGCTCCCGGCGGGAAAGGAAGCGGTGCTCCATTTCCGCCGCGACTCGATACCCGGAAACGGTCTCGCCGCGTTCAATATCCTGCCGATCAACATCACCGTGGAAGGGGGTGCCCAGGATGGTGTCGGGAAGTCCTCCAACGGCGGCAAGATTGTAATTCTCAAGGGGGAAACGCGCAAAGGGACGCGGGTCGGCGGGTCGGTCGGGAAGGGCCTTGCCTACGGCGCGCAGGGCGGAACTTTCCTTGTGCAGGGAAACGCCGACAGCCGCGCATGTGTCCGCCTGTCCGGCGCCGACGTGGTGATAGGCGGCAGGATCACCGGCCGTATCGATGACAGCCTCGGGTTCCTTGCCGACCGGGCAAACATCAAGGGATTTGCCTTCGAGTATATGACCGCCGGGCGCGTGGTTGTGCTGGGCGACCCGGGGCCGTGGATCTGTTCCGGGATGACCGGGGGGATCGTATATTGCCGTCTGGACACGGATACCGGCATGGGCAGGGAAGCCCTGCGCCGCAGGATCGCGCTGGGCGCCGGGGTGGAGATACGCGATCCGGAGGAAGAGGATATTGCAAGCATAGAAGAGCTTCTTTTCCTCTACCACAGGGAACTTCTCCATTCTCACCAGGAAGAGGAGGCGGACTGGGTGGAGAAGGTCATTTCGGGTTGCAGGAACAATTTCGTTAAAATCGTGCCGCTGAAGACAAAGACAATGCCTTTACGCACGACCGAGTAGCGGGGAACCTTGTAAACCGGCTGAAATGCCGTATACTGGTCTGGTGTCTGCATTGAAACCGCGGGCTTTTTCGCGGTCTAAGCCTAAGGAGGGAATCATGGATAAGTACCGTTGCACGATATGTGACTATATTTACGACCCGGCCGCCGGTGACCCCGGCAATGGTGTTCCTGCCGGGACACCGTTCGAGGAACTGCCCGACACGTGGGTTTGTCCGGTTTGCGGAGTTGACAAGACAGGCTTCGAAAAAATATGATAAGCCTTTGCGAGTCCCGATTGCGAACCGGGGCACGGCAAAATTTATCCGACCGGAGTTTTTGAATGTCAAAAAAACCATTTGTTGACCAGGATGTGTGTATCAGCTGCCGGCTCTGCGTGGAAGCCGTCCCCGAGGTCTTCAGAATGAATGAGGATGGCCTGGCCGAAGTTTTCGATCCTTTCGGCGCTCCCGAATCCAGAATCCAGGAAGCAATAGACGGCTGTCCGGTGAATTGCATTTACTGGGAATAATCGGGGGTAGAATTAATTGGCCATAAACGAAAAACTGAATGCTTCGATATTGTATGTCGAGGACGAGGTAATAACCAGGAGGATGATAAACGGAATTCTCCAGAGAAGATTCACGGTAGTCCTTGAGGCAAAGGACGGCAGGGAAGGGCTGGAGCTGTTCCGGCAACACGATCCCGATATCGTGATCACCGACAGCAAAATGCCGCTTATGGACGGCGTGGAGATGTCCAGGATCATCAAATCCCTGAAGCCGGACATTCCGATCATATTCACCAGTGCCTACGAAGAGCCCGAGTTCATGGAAAAGCTCGATGAGATAGGAGTCAGGTGGAGGTTCGTAAAGCCTATCGACGTAAAGGAGTTGCTCAATACTCTCGAATGTTTATGCCTGGAAATGAAGTATCAGGCGGTCAAGTGATATAATTGACTTGAAACAGTCATATCCGTCGAGAGAACGCGCCTTAAGGAGTTTGATGCCATGATCACGGAAATTATGAAGACCTTTATCGAACAAATCGATCTTGCATACGTCGCTTCATCGGACAAGTCCGGGCGCCCCCACATGGCGGCCGTCAAGGGGCTGACTATTCCGGACCCGCGGCACATAGTCTTCTCCGAATGGTTCTGTCCGAAGACCATCGAAAACATTTCAGCGAACCCGGAAATCGCGATTGCGGTCATGGACCCGGAAACGGGGAAAGGGTACCAGTTGGCGGGAATCGTGGAGAAGACCATGGATATCGGTATTCTCGACGGCTACGATCCCGGCATCGAAAAGCCCGAAACGCCGCAGGTCCTTTATCAGCTTGCGATCCGCGTGGTCGAGATCATGGAATTCACCCACGGTGTGCACACGGACCGGCCGATGGGGTGATTTGCTTTCGGTCGTCGATCAAATCCAGCTGTCCGATATCAGGCGAAGCGGTAATCATGACTGCCTCGCCTTTTTACGATCCTCGTGCCGTCAAACCGGCCTGTATGCCACGTATTCCCTTATCTTCTGTTCGAGTTCACTTTGCGACAGGCCTTGCCAGCCGGGCACTGCTTCGGTCAGATTCACCCTTATGCCCTTGTCCATAAACGGCAACAGGAAAAGGATACCGGGACCCGCGATCCTGTAAAGTCTGCCCAACCGGTAATGTACGAGCCTCTCCTGTTCACTGACAACTTTCAATGATTTTGCCAACACAATCACGACCAGAATCGACAATATCGCAATCTGAGCCATACGGAGAACCTCGCTTTTTCCTCTCTCGAAACTACTGCAGAGAAGAAGTACAGTGCGGGCAACGTACTGCCTTTATCGGAACCGTGGATAAACAGTACGAGCATTCCTTTGTCTCCGCCTCAACAGGCGCTTCCTCCTGGCGCCTCATCCTGTTGATGGCGCGAATCAGCAAAAACACCGCGAATGCAACTATCAGGAAGCTGATGACCGAATTTATGAATAATCCGTAGTTTAAGGTCACGGCCCCCGCTTTCTGCGCATCTGAAAGGGCGATGTAGGGACTGGCTGGAGTTCCTTCTTTCAGAACCGCAAAAAGGTTTGTGAAATCGGTCTTCCCCAGAATCAGGCCGATGGGCGGCATCAGGAGATCGCTGACCAGCGACTTCACGATTGCTCCGAACGCCGCTCCGATAACAATACCCACCGCCATGTCCACCACGTTGCCCTTCATCGCGAATTCCTTGAAATCCTTCAGCATTGCAGTAACCTCCTTTGTTATGGAATGCGTTATCAATGTCTGGCCGACTTCCCTCCTTCGCATTTGCCCGCCAGCCGGAAGGAAGCTGCTTTCCGCGGCCTGCCGGGAATGAAATGGACTATCCACAGTTTATTCAGAGTCTTTTCCGCGTAGAGAAAGGAATATGAAAATACATTTAGCGTCTTTCCATGTAGGAATTAAGTCCAATTGTACTTTCAAAACGCGTCATTGCAATGATTTATTATCAACACGAATCCAAGTGGGGTAAGGAAGAAATTCACCTCAAGCTTGACCGGAATTACTGCGGTGTTTTTATTACCATTTATCGGACACTCTTTGAGTGGAAATGATAAAATTAAATTGACAAAATTAAAAAATATTTATATGTTCTCAAACTCAAAGAAATTCCTTTTCCCTATAACTGAAAAGTATCACTCCCGTCTATGAAATTCATCCGGTTATAAACCTTTTCCAAGGTTTCCCTGAACCTTCAGGTTAGCATGCATTTTTAATGCGGCGTGTCATGAAGGACTGTTTCTGCAACTACGTAGTTCCTTTGATTGCCTAATTTTACAAGGAGGTAATAAATATGGCTATCTCTGTCGTAAAGGATTCAGTATCGATGAAAATTCAAGATCCCCGTCCACAGGTTTTAAAACCCGTTGTGTTTGGAGATCAAATGGCTTTTCGTTGCACCTCGCCCTTGAGTTTGACCGGTGAGTGTCAAATTAAAGGCGAGCGGGACGATGACCCCGACGGTGTGACTCTCGGAATGATTCAGCTTCAGTGGGTCGAGACAAGCTGGGCCATCTACCGGGGGCAAAACAACACCGACGGCAGCTGTTTCCTTCAGCGTGCACGACCTCCGGCCCGTCCCGTGCAAGGCTGTCGTGACACCAGACTGGCTGATGAGATATTTTTCAATGGGCCCAACTGCACTTCTTCAGTCGCCGCGGCCAATCAGCCATTTCCCGTCAAGATGACCGCCGTTTTTGAGGATTCGCCATCCAGCTATTATCCTCTAATGCGCGTCAACTCGCAAACAGGCAAGGAAAACTACCTGTGGGAAGTGCAACTGGAATTTCATTTCTGTACAGTATTAAGCCTGCAATTTCCTAATGTGGAAAGCTATAAACATCTTAAACACCTGCTTTGGTCCCTGCATTGGCAAGCCCGGTTCAAACCGACCAATTTTTCAAATCTCCGTGCACAATGGGATATCAAACCCGCGAGTGACGCCGGCGCAAATGACGCCAGAGTGAGTGACGTTTATGATGGAGGACCGACTGAAAAAAAATTCACAAATATTCTTGTCGCCTCACATATAAAAAATTGCCTCGCACTTGCTCAAGATGCAGCGAAAGCTCCGAATTCGCGGGAGAGTAGAATATGGGAAGACTTCGACGTCAGGCACTGAGCGTGGCACTCTTTCCGTCCGTACTCGGGGAAAAACGGTGGTATTTACTGGTTCCCAGGTTTGAAAAATATGGAAGTGACCGTCCTGTTAACTGATTTTCTAATGCGGTGTGTCATCCGAGGACTTTTCTGCCACCGGGTAAATTCCTTTGACTGCGTAAATCTAACCAGGAGGTATTAAGTATGACCGTCTCTGTCTTGGCTAAATCAGCATCTATGAATATTCTTCAACGTCCAAACATATCGACGCCCTATGTGAATGGAGATGACATGTTTTTTCGTTGCTCTTCCCCTTTGCGTTTGGCCGGCGAATGTCAAATTGATGGCGACGTGAAGAAGGGCGACAATCCCGCTGGTTGGACTCTCGGAATAATTCAGATTGAGTGGATCGAGACAAATTGGGCCATCTACCGGGGGCAATACAACGCCGACGGCAGTTGTTTCCTCCAGCGTGCACGACCCCCGGCTCGTCCGGTGCAAGGTTGTCGTGACACCAGGAATCCAGGCGGGATTTTTTACGATTTTCACACCGACAACGTGACAGTCGCAGCCGCCGGTCAGCCATTTCCCGTCCAAATGACTGTTGGTTTTAAAGATGGGCCGGGAGATGCTTATCCCCTTAAACGCCTCAACTCGCAAACAGGCAAAGACAACTATCTCTGGAAAGCGCAGTTAGAATATCACTTCTGCACGGTTTTAAGCCTGAGAAACCCAAATGCAAGTAGATATATCCATCTTAAACACTTGCTGTGGTACTTGCATTGGCAGGTAAAGTTCCAACCCACCAATTTTTCAAATCTCGGTGCACAATGGACTATCACGCCCGACGGTGGCGCCGGTGCGAATGGCGGGCATGTTGGCGGCCTTTATGATGGAGGACCGACTGACACAAAATTCATAAGTATTCTAACTGTCCCGGGTGTTGCAAACTGCAACGGACTTGCCCAAACTGCGGCGAGTGCTCCGAATACGCGGGAGAGCAGTGAATGGAGCGGCTTCAACGTCACGCGCTAAGCGCGCTGTAATCTTTGTGTCCGTTTGGAAAAAGAAACAGGAACACTTTACTGAGTTCCAGACTTGAAAAATGTGGAACTGTCCCTTTCTGTTCCCTTAGAGCCTGTTCGTAAATAAGCTTTCCGGTCTCGTATCCCGTCTTCAGGCAGTATTTCACCTGTTCTCAATCGTAAAATCCTCGATGTAGCCCTGCTACACCTGCGGTTTTACTCAATCGTCCAGACCAAATTCGACATAAAACAGGGCGCGATCCTTCGGAACGTCATTTTACGAACAATCTCTCAGCTTTTACACAAAAGATTTTTTCTCGAGAATCAATGTCCCTGCTCGGCGGGTTGCCCGCTGCCATTCAGCTTGATCTCATCGACCTTCCCGAATACGGAAAGCGGCCTGTCGAATTTGGCATCATCCCCGACGACAACCAGTATCATGGCCTCCGGACGCAGGTACTTCCTTGCGACCCGCAAAACGTCTTCCCTCGTCACCCTGGAGATATTTTCCCTGTAATTTTCCAGGTATCCTTCCCGGTAACCGTAGTATTCCAGCATCGCCCTCTGGTTCGCTACGGAAGCGCTGCTGGCGAAGCCGAAAATGAATGAGTTGATGATCGAATCTTTTGCCTGCCTTATTTCCTTGTCAGTCACGGGGTTTTTCGTCATCCCGGCAATTATCCGCTCCATCAGGCTTATGGTTTTCGCGGTGCTTTCCGCCTTCGTTTCGGTTTCCGCGATAAAATCCCCGGGGAAGCGGCGGCCAATGGCGAAATCGCTTTCCACGTTGTAGGCCAGGCCTTGCCTGGTGCGGACTTCGGACATGAGTTTCGATTCGAATCCGCCGCCGCCCAGGATGAAGTTCATGACCTTGAGGGCGTAGATATCGGGGTTGTTTTTGTCGACGCCCAGATGGCCCATCCTGATGACCGACTGGTTGACGTCCTTCTTGACCAGGAACACGGCCGGCTTGATATTGCCGTCCGGAACCGCAACCGGCGGAAAGGCAACCGCTTCCTTTTGCCATCCTGCGAATGCCCTATTCAGCTTTTCAATTATTTCACTTCTGCCGATATCCCCGGAAACGCTCAGGATGATGTTGTTGGGGTGATAGTATTTATTGTGAAACTCCACCAGGTCCTCACGTGTAATTGCCGATATGCTTTCTTTAGTCGGATATCGGCCCAGCGGGCTGCCGCGGTAGATTGCCTTGTTCAGTTCCCTGTCGGCAACCTCCTTCGGATTGTCGTTTTCCCTGCGCAGCACCTCGATGGCCTGTTTCCTGGCGAGGTCCACGCGGTCGGGGCGGAATGCGGGGGACATGAGGACCTGCGAGAATATACGCAGGGAGCTGTCCAGGTTTTTCCTGAGGCAGCTCATGGAAGCGTTTCCCGCGTCACCGCCGATGCTTGATTCCACCGTGGAAGCCATGAATTCCAGTTCATCGTCGATCTGTTCGGGGGAGAGGCCCGCGGTCCCGCCGCTGCGCATGACGGTTCCCGTAAGCCCGGCCAGACCGGCTTTGCCGTCGGGTTCGTATACGGTGCCCGTCCCGATGTAGGCTGTTATGGACACGACAGGGAGTTCGTGGTCCTCGAGGAGATGCACGATCATGCCGTTCGCCAGGACGATGCGCTCGGTTTTGGGAACCTGGAAGTGCAGGGGAGGGAAAGTTATGTTTCGTGGATTAACGGAAGCGGGGAGGGCGGCGTTAACCGGCGCCACCAGTGACATGACTAAGATAACGAAGAAAAATTTTTTCATCTTGAAGCCTCCCGCTTTGTTATGAATCCGACGGTGCGGTTTTCTTCCGTGAGATATTTGCGGGCCACTCGCATGACGTCTTCCGGAGTGACCTTTGCCACCTTCTTCCGGTGGTCGACCAGGTAGCGCCAGGTGCCCGCCGTTGCTTCGTATTCCGTCAGCCGGTAGGCGAGGCCTCCGTTGGAGCCCATGGAGCGTATCTCATCCGCTTCCAGGTTGTTCAGCACCTTGTCCAGCTCTTTGCGGCTGACGGGTTCCTTTTTCAGGCGTTCTATTTCTTCGTATATGGCCGCTTCGGTCTCCCCGACCGTATGGGGATTTCTTGGTGTCGCCGAGATGATGAACAGGCCGGGGTATATGTTTCCGGGCGCCGTGAATGTGGAGACTTCCGCGGCCAGCTGCTGTTCCACCACGAGCTTCTTGTACAGCCGGGAAGTTCTGCCGTCGGCCAGGATCATATCGATCACGTCAAATACATAGTCGTCGGGAGTTGCGATGGCCGGCTTGTGAAAACCGACCAGGAACTCAGGTTCGGCGTCGCCGATCACCTCCACGCGCTTTTCTCCCGGTTGCCGCGGCTCTACCGTGGCTACAGGCTTGACGTCGTTGCCGGGGGGGATCGAAGCGAAATATTTTTCCATCAGTTTCATGGTCTTTTCCGGGTTGATGTCGCCGATTACGGCCACCACGGCGTTATTGGGAGCATAGAACCGGTGCAGGAAGGATTCCGCCTTTGTCCGTGAAAGGTTTTCAATGTCCGAGGCCCAGCCGATAGTGGGCTGTCCGTAAGGATGGGCGACAAAGGCGGCGGCGAGAAAGTCTTCCCACAGTTTGCCGGAAGGTTCGGAGTCATAGGAGCGCCGTCTTTCCTCCATTACCACGTTGCGTTCGGTATAAAACTGCCTCAGCACTGCGTTGCGCATCCGGTCCGATTCCATGACCGCCCAGAGTTCGAGCTTATTGGAGGGAAGGTTTACCATGTAGGCGGTCGTGTCCTTGGCGGTGAATGCGTTGAGGGTCAGACCGCCGTTTCTTTCATAGATTTGCGAGAACTCGTTGGGAATGACATAAGTGTTTTCTTTCGCCTCAAGGGAAGCCAGTTTCGCCGAAAGCGACGAAATCAATGTCTTATCGGCCTTGTCGCGTTTCAGCTTTTCGGCCATGAGGGCCTGCGCCGTTTTCTCGATTTCGGCCAGGACGGGCTTCTCCGCGGCATAGTTTCTGGTCCCGACCGTTTTGGAGCCCTTGAACAGCATGTGTTCCAGCATGTGGGCGACGCCCCGCTCGCTGCTGAGCTCGTTGACGCTGCCGACCTTGTAGCGGATCCACAGGGCAACGGTCGGGGAAGTATGCCTTTCGACAATTAGGATCTTCATGCCGTTTTTCAGGGTGCGTTCGATGACTTTGTCCTCAAGTCCCGCGCCGAAGGCGATGGAAGAGAGAAAAAGGGAGAAAAGTGTGAAAAGGGTAATTGTCTTGAATAATTTCATGTTATTCGCCTTTCGTCAGAACAACGAGAACTTCACATATCTCTTCGGGTTTTCCTTTACATCCTTTACCAGCGCGTCCAGGTCCGTAATCACGCGTTCCATGCGGTCGTACAGCTCCTTGTCGCTTATTAGCCTTCCCGCCGTGCCTTCACCCCGGTTCACTTTCGCGGTGATTTCTTCCAGAGCCTTTATGGAATTGTCCGCCCTGTTCATCAGGGCGATGCCCTTGTCGTAGAACTCCCGGTCGGTAATGAACTTGCCGATACTTGAGTTTGGCGAAGTCAGCTTCTCGTTCAGCTGATGGACGTCATCCGCCGCCCTGACGCTCTTGTCGGCCAGGGAAACCAGCTTGTCGTAGAGTTCCCTGTCATAGATCAGCCTGTTCATGGTCCCGTTGGAATTCTGCAAGTCCTTGAGAGTGTTGTCGGCCCTCGTGAGTATGCTTGTCATCCTGTCGTACGGCTCCTCGCTCCGGTACAATTTGCCGAGGGTCCCCTGGCCGTGGTTGATTTTCAGGGTGAACTCGGAGAGTTCCTTTGTCACCGATACGAGATTGTCGTACAGTTTCGGGTCCTGGATGAGACGGCTGATGGTCCCTTCGCCCTTGCTTATTTTCTTAGCGTAATCCTGGACCATATCGAAGGATGCGCCGGCCTTCTGCATTACTTCGTCCAGCCCTATGGTCGGACTGCCGTAAAGGCGCTTCACGGGATATTCCGAGTATGTCTGACTCGGCGTAATGTCTACGTATTTCTCACCCATGAGACCGCGGGTCTTGACCCGGATGATCGAATCGACGCCGATTTTCTTCATGGAATCATTGTCCACCTCAAGAATGATCTCGACATTGTTGGAGAATTTGGGGTTCTCGAAATGGATGGCGGAGACCATCCCTACGTCTATGCCGGCAAGCCATACCGGAGCCCCGACTTTCAACCCCTGCACGTCTTTCATGATTACCGAAAGCTTGCTTTTGGGAGTGAACAGGTTTACCTGCTTTCCCATCAAAATAATGCCGACTGCCAGGAAAATAAGGGCGCAGATAATGAAAATACCCACCTTGACCTGGGACCATGATATGTTGTCGCTACGCTTCATACGGTATCCTTTTCAAAATTGTCCAAAATGCCGTTGCCACAGAGAACACAGAGGGCACAGAGTAAATTTTGCATTTTCAGCTTGTCAATAACTTGAGCCCAATCAACTCAACGGGTAATCTGCTATTTATCCGCTTTTTATCTCTGTGTTCTCTGTGACCTTTGTGGCTTAAACGCCGTTTCATGAAGTATGCATCTGCTTCCTGTAGCGGGTAAAGAGCGATTCATCCGTTGGAGACAGAAACTCTCTTATCTCGGGCAGCGTGGACTTGAGCAATTCCTCCTTGTCGCCGTCGAAAATGAGATGCGCCTTGTGAATGAACGAGAACTTCATGGATACCGCGAAAGCGGTTTCCAGGTCGTGCGTCACCATCAGGGTCGTCTTTCCCTCCGCCTGCAGCCGCCGCATCAGGTTGCAGATATTGTAAACGCCAACCGGATCAAGGCCGGTGGTCGGTTCGTCGAAGAATATATAATCCGCGTTGGATGCGAGCGCGCGTGAGATCGCCACGCGTTTTTTCATTCCTCCCGAGAGCTGGGGCGGATAAAGGTCGATGGTATTTTCAAGACCGACGAAACCGAGCTTTTCCAGCACGATCCTTTCGATCTCTTTCTCCGAAAGCTCCCCCTCCTGGAACAGCCGGTATCCGACGTTTTCACCCACGGTCATGGAATCGAACAGCGCGCCGCCCTGGAAGACGATCGCAATCTGCTTGCGAACGCCGATAAGCTCGTTTTCCGGCAGACCCAGAACGGATCGGCCATTTATTGTTATGTTGCCTGAGTCGGGCTTCAGGAGGCCCAGGAGAAGTTTGAGAATCGTCGTTTTGCCGCAGCCGCTGGCTCCAAGAATAGTCCTGTTCACACCCCGCTCCAGGACAAAACTTACGTTTTCGAGGATTTTGCGTCCGTCCACGGCGTAGAAGAGATTTTCCATTCTGATCGCGTTTTCCGATGACACTTCAGTCCCCGCTATCTGACCACGACGAATATTTTCGTAAGGAAGAAATCCGTAACCAGTATCAGCACCGATGAGAAAACCACGGTACGTTTTGCCGCCTCGCCCACGCCCTCGGCTCCGCCTTGGGTGTTGAGCCCGAAATGGCAGCCGATCATGGAAATCAGGAAGCCGAAAATGAAAGGTTTTATCAGACCTTCGAAGTAATCGGTGAAGAACATGAACTGGGGAATCGAATTGAGATACATGACAAGCTTGATGCCGTAGCCGCGGGCAATAATGAACCCGCCTGCCATGGCAACCGTGTCGGCGATGATAACCAGAAGCGGCAGGGACAGAAGGGTGGCCTTCAGTCTCGGCGTGACCAGCCTTTTGATGATATCGGTACCCTCGACCGCCATGGCGTCGATCTGCTCGGTGACTACCATTGTGCCGAGCTCCGCGGTTATGGCCGAACCGACACGCCCTGCAACCATAAGAGAGCTGAGCACCGGCCCCAGTTCCTTGACCATGGTTACCGCGACCATGCCGCCGACGTAGCTGGTGGCCGCGAATGGTTTCAACTGGACGAGGGCCTGCAGTGCCATGACCATTCCGGTGAATGTGCCGGTCAGAACAATGATGAACAGCGAACCGACCCCGATCTTGTCCATCTGGATCGCGAATTCGCGATAATAAAAGGGGGCGCTGAACATTTTTCGAATCGCCCTCCAAGCGAGGAGGAAAAAATCCTGTATCTCAACAAGGGCTGATTTTAGGTGGCTTTCAAGGAATTCGAATGTCATGCTTCATTTTTTCCGTATATTAGAGGGCGTGTTGTTGATCGTTATCACTATAATCAACGGTTCATGTCGAGTCAATGGATTATCTGAACCACTCTGGACTGGTCACTTTGCAAATGATAACAATATGGTACTTTTAAATTAGCTCGTGCTCCCGTTCTTGTGACGTTTTGGATAAATGCTGGAATACCTGAATTCGTGGGCATGAAGGCTGCCATTTGTTTGAAATGCCAATGTCTCGGCCTCGTCAGCCGGGATGAACGTGGCGGCTGAGTTCACCTGTAGAAGCCGGCATTAAACTGCACAGGCGGCGTTGGACAACGGCATTCCGCCCATTGCGGCCTTCATGCACACGGATTCAGGAAATAACCAGTGCAAGAGCGCCTTCTGGCGATGCTGAAAGCTCTGACACATTGGAATGGTTTTTTCGCCGGACTAATAATGAGGTTAATCCCGATGAGTCTACTGAAAGCCAAAATATCAATCCTTTTCTTTTCGACTTTCGCGTGCTCGATCCTTCCCGTAATAGTCACTGCTCAGACCATTACGTATACGCCGTCCGTCGCGATACCGGGCCAGCCTGCCATTGAGAGCCAATTCCTCGGGAGCGTACCGGCGGGAAAGCCGACCGGCTCAGTTTTACATCTCTCATTGAAAGAAGCGCTCGAAAAGGGGCTTCGACAAAACCTCGGCATGCTGGTGCAGGAGGAGTCCGTGCGTGCGGAGCGCGGCAAAAAATGGAAAGAGCTGAGCTCACTGCTGCCGAACCTGGTGACGAAAACGAGCGCCAACATAGAAAGGGACAATCTCGCTGCGAAGGGACTGACGCTCCCGGGATTGCCGCAGATGATAGGGCCATACGGTTATTACGACGCGAGGGTTTTTCTTACCCAGACGGTTTTCGATCTGAATGCCCTTGACCGGACCCGTGCCGCGGACAAATCCCTAGAGGCGGCGGTTCATTCGTACGGGGATGCCCGCGAACTTGTCGTGGCTGCGGTGGGAAACGCATACCTGCAGGCGCTGGCGGGAGAGTCAAGGGTAGAGACGGCACGGGCCCAGCTCGATACGGCGCAGACCCTGTTCGAAAATGCCGTCCAGATGCACAGGGCGGGAGTGACACCGGGAATCGACGAGCTCCGGGCCAGGGTCGAACTGCAGACCAGGCGGCAGCAACTGATTGCGGCCGGGAACGAGTTCGAGAAGCAGAAGCTGATAATTGCCAGGATAATCGGACTGCCGACGGGGCAGGATCTGGAACTGACTGATAAGGCGCCTTACTCCGTAGTTGGGGCGATCAGCGTGGAACAGGGACTGGAGCGGGCCTATCAATCCCGCCAGGACCTCAAGAGCGCCACGGCGCGGGTGACGGCCGCAGAATTGTCACTCGACGCAGCGACCGCGAAGTATTATCCGTCGCTGGCCGTGGAAGCCAATTACGGCGCTCTCGGTACCGATCCCGGAAAACTGAAGGACACATACACGGTATCGGGCGTTCTCAGCATACCGCTATTCCAGGGTGGAAGCGTCCGGGGGGAAGAATTGCAGGCCGAGGCGGCCCTGCGCCGCAGCAGGGATGAACTGGCGGATTTGCAGGCGCAGATCGAGTACGAGATACGGACCGCCCTGCTGGACCTGAAAGCTGGCGCTGAACAGGTCGATGTGGCAAGGTCAAGCGTCGAATTAGCGGAACTGACGCTGAGCCAGGCCCGGGAGCGCTTCGCGGCGGGAGTCTCCGATAACCTGGAAGTGGTCCAGGCCCAGGAGTCGGTGGCGGCGGCCCACGAGGCCTATATTTCCGGCCTCTATGCCCACAACCTCGCAAAGCTCGAACTGGCGCGGGCTCTTGGGGTTGCCGAAAAAAGGGTGGAGGATTACCTGGGAGGAAAATGATCATGGCGGAAATTGACGGAAACGGGGTTCCGCCGCGAAACAGTAGCGACGACGGTCCTACGAGCGAAAATCGGATGTCCGATGACGGGCAGGGAAAGAACGCAGGCTGGATTTCGCGGGAGAATATCCGGAAGAAAAAGAAAATAATTTTGGTTGTCATTCTTGCTGTCGCGGCGATTGCGGCTTTTGGCTACTGGTGGCGTTCCACGTTCTGGGAGAGTACCGACGATGCGCAGATAGACGGCCATATCAATCCCATAAGCGCACGGGTAGGCGGTCACGTAATCCGCATCGACTTCCGTGACTATCAGTATGTGGAAGCCGGGGTTGTCCTCGTGGAAATCGATCCCACCGACTACCGGGTGGCCCTGGAACGGGCCAAGGCTGAATATGCGGAGGCCCTGGCCGATGCGAAGGCGGCCCGCACCAATGTTCCCATCTCCGTGGTCACTTCCGGCAGCGGAATCAGTGCCGCCGATGCGAATGTTGCGAATTCTCGGGCGGGTACGGCGGCTGCCGAAAAACAGCTGGAGGCGGCAAGGGCCAGGCTGCGGGAAGCCGAAGCCAATAACGGCAAGGCCCAGGCCGACCTGGAACGGTACCGGCCTCTCGCCGAGCGGGATATCATTTCGAGGCAACAGTATGACCAGGCGGTCGCGGCGGCAAGGTCAGCCGCAGCGACCGTGGATGAGGCGAGGGCACTGGTGACCGCCGCCCGTAAACAGGCGGAGCAGGCGCAGGAGCAACTGAGGCGCATGCGGGCGGAACTGGAATCGGCCCGGACCGGGCCGCGGCAGGTCTCCGTCACCCGCTCCAGGGCCGAGAGCGCAAATGCCGTGGCCATGAGGTACAAGGCCGCTCTGGATCAGGCGGAGCTCAATCTTCGCTACACGCGGGTGACCGCACCAGTCGCGGGAGTGGTCGGCAAGAGGACTGTGGAGATCGGGCAAAACGTTGACCCGGGCCAAGTGCTCCTGTCCATAGTTCCCCTGGAAGATATATGGGTGACGGCCAATTTCAAGGAGACGCAGCTGGGGAAGATGAGACCCGGCCAACGGGCGAAGATTTACGTGGATACCTACAAAAAGACTTACGACGGACATGTGGACAGTATCACCGGGGCCAGCGGGGCGCGCTTCAGCCTCTTCCCGCCGGAGAACGCCACGGGGAATTACGTGAAAGTGGTGCAGCGCATCCCGGTCAAGATTGTCTTCGAGAAAGGCCAGGACAGGGAACGCCTGCTGCGGCCGGGAATGTCGGTCGAGCCGGAAGTAAGGGTAAAATGATGGCGACGGGCAAAAATGGGAAATCTGTCGCACCAGACATGGAGGAATGGCGTCCATCCGTTAATCCATGGCTTATAGCGGCTGCCGTCATGCTGCCCACCTTCATGGAAATTCTCGATACAACCATAGTTTCCGTGGCTCTGCCCCACATTGCGGGAAACCTTTCCGCCAGCACCGACGAAGCTACATGGACCCTGACCAGCTACCTGGTCGCAAACGCAATCGTCCTGCCCGCCACCGGATGGTTCGCCAGATATTTCGGCCGCACCCGCTTCCTCGTTTTCTGCATCGCGATCTTCACGGTTTCCTCGTTCGTTTGCGGCATCGCGGAATCCCTGGGCATGCTGATCGTGGCCCGCATCATCCAGGGGGCGGGCGGGGGCGCCCTCCAGCCGATGTCCCAGGCCATTCTCCTGGAAAGCTTTCCCGCCGAAAAGAGGGGCATGGCGATGGGGGCTTTCGGAATCGGTGTCGTGGTCGCGCCCATCATCGGGCCGACACTGGGCGGTTGGCTCACCGACAATTACTCGTGGCGATGGGCGTTCTATATCAACATCCCCATAGGGATCATGGCGATCCTCATGACGCGGGCATTCGTTGAAGATCCTCCATACCTCAAAGCCGCCAGGCCCGGGAAAATCGACAACATTGGTTTCGGACTCATGGCCGTCTCGCTTGCGACCCTGCAGATCATCCTGGACAAGGGCCAGCAGGATGACTGGTTTGCCGCATCCTGGGTATGCTGGTTCACTTTTGTCAGCGCATTGACGATGATTCTCTTTATAATCCGCGAACTGCGGACCGCAGAGCCGGTGGTCAACCTCAGGGTTCTGAAGGACCGCAATTTTGCGGTGGGGACCCTGCTGATAACCCTTCTTGGGGTTGCCCTTTACAGCGCCATCACGCTGATCCCGATCTTTCTCCAGACTCTCATGGGTTATTCGGCTATGCAGAGCGGCCTGACCCTCAGTCCCCGGGGCGTAGGCGCGCTTATTGCCATGCCGGCTGTCGGTTTTCTGACCGGAAAAATCGATTTCCGGAAGCTGATCGGCGCCGGTTTTATCCTCGTGGCGGTGTCCTTGTGGCAGTTTGGCGGCATCAACCTCGAAATCGCCATTTGGAACATCATCTGGCCCAACATCATTATGGGAGTCGGCCTGAGCATGATTTTCGTTCCGCTTTCGGCCGTGGCGATGGGCATGCTGCCGCGCCAGGAGATGGGGAACGCCAGCGGCATATTCAACCTGATGCGAAACATCGGCGGCAGCGCCGGTATCTCGGCTGTTACCACCATACTTGAACGAAGGGCACAGGCGCATCAGGCGGACATGATCACCCATCTGAGCCCGGGCGCGAACCCCTTCCGGATAAGCACGGTAGGTCTTCAGCGCGCGTTCGAGCAGTATTTCGGCCCCGTCGAGGCCGCGCGGAAAGCAGAGGGTTCCATATTCAACGAACTGATAAGGCAATCGACTCTACTGTCTTTTGTCGATAATTTCCGCATGCTTGCCGTCATAAGTCTTGCATGTGTCGGGGTAGTCCTGCTGCTGAAGAAGGTCATGCCGAAGGGGCCGGTTTCCCTTCACTGAAGACTTGCTTTGCCGTATAACGCAAAAACTGATTCCGGCCTCAATCAGCCACCTCCCACCAGGGGGAATATCGAAACAACATCATCTTCCTTCAGCTCATAATCGGTTTCCGCATGTCGGTAATTGACAAAAATCGCGCCCAGTTCCTTTTCCGGGATTTCAAGTTCAACAAGTATATGTCTGACAACGGTTCCCGGCGGGTATTCACGCACTTCCGACATAAACCTTCCGTTTCTGAACGTGGCGAACAATTTCACGGTCACCAGCAATTTTCTCACCTTGCCTTGCAATTTTCATGAAGTTTTCGGTCTTTTCATCACCGCGTGATATTTGGTAACGTTTGTCGCGGTAATATGGGTCACGAAGGTGACAAGCTCCCAGCCTTCCTTGCCCATTTCATTCAACATCTCCGCGCCGCCGTAAAGACGTTCCTCGTATTCATCTTCCTCAATGACTTGGGGAGGAGCGGCATCCAGCCCGAAATAAACTATCTTATATTCCCATATTATCATTTATAAGCCTCCTGGACCGTATTCCGCGCGAGTGCGCCTTTGCCTATAAAAACGACATTGTTGACGAAAATTGTCACAGGCTCAAAAACTCGGCCAGCAAGTTTATTGTATCACCAAAGTAATATTTTCAGGACCGGGAATAATTTCAACGGGATTAGCCGGTTACCGGTCAATAATTTCAATCGTTCCTGTTGAGGCATGAAAATTGCTTAATTTTTTTGGCTTGGAAAACCAGAAACAGAAAGCAGGTTAAAAATGTTCAGTCCTTTACGGTCAGCAAATAAAACCGCAATACTCTATGTCGAAGATGACGAGATCAGCAGAAAATCCCTGGGCCTTATCATAAAAAGAAGATATCCTGAGGTTCCGCTTTTTTGGGCAGCAAACGGCAAAGAAGGCCTGGATATGTTCATGCTTGAAAAGCCCGCGCTCGTGATTACAGATATTATTATGCCCGTAATGGACGGTATAGAGATGATACAGAAAATAAGGGAGATAAATCCCGACACGTGCATAATCGTTACCTCGGCCAGCTGCGACGTCGTGTCTTTCACGCATAGGGTCGAACTTGACAGCCGTTTTTACCTGTGCAAGCCCATTGATATCAGCAAACTGTTCGCTGCCATTGACGAATGTCTCGCCGTGCAGGACATGGCCAAGGAGGAAGGCTGCTCGGCGCTGGCGGGTTGATGCCCTCCGATGAATTTCTCTTTCCGGTGAAGCATAGTACTTTACATTCCGTTTTCCGCCGGCCTTAATACGGGGGAACCAAATCTGTTCCCTCTTTTGCGCGGTATTCCCATTAAATTATCCCCGGCATTCCGCCCGCCAACCAAGGCGTCTGCTTGACCTTCAACTCACTGAGGTTAAAATTAACATACGGAAACAAAGTTTGATGGAAATGGAGGAAGCGGAGGCATGCAGACTTATGTAATGATTACCCGTCTTTCACCGGACGCCCTCACGTCGCCAGGTTCTCTGGAAGAACTGGAGAGGGCGGCCATGGAACACATCCGCACCGAGTGCCCGGGTGTGGAGTGGCTGCACAATTATGCCATCCTCGGTCCCTGTGACTACCTCGACATTTTCCGTGCCCCGGACCTGGAGACGGCCATGAAGGTGTCGACCATAATCCGGACTTTCGCCCATGCTTCAACGGAGATATGGACGGCAACCGAATGGGAAAAATATAAGGAAATGGTCCGCCATCTGCCGACAGCGCGGAAGACTTGACCCGGGAGCCTGGGGGCTCTTATAAACTTCTTTGTTCCTACCTTTGTGCAGGGTATTACAAATATGCCCTTTCGTTGTTCATGTGTTTTGTTCGCGAGGCGTCCCCGCTGAGCGATCAAAACCGGTTTTCACGGAGGAGATATGCATGTCGCTTCGGATATTTCCGGAGCTAAGCCATTCCAGGGATGTCGCCGGCGCCTGCCGATCACTTGAATCGTTCAACCCTGAAAGCAATCTTTATATATCTCATTATTTATAATTAAACTTACTATCAAGTAGTGCCATCCTCAAAAGTTATATCTTTCCCAATCAAAACTCCACTTCTGATTCAAATTGATTAAATAAAATTATAAAAATTTAACTGTAATTTGTGTGAGTTATGAAGCAAAATGCCCAAAAAGGATAAGATTGACGCACGTTTCTAATTAACCAGACTTATCTGGATAAATTCGACAGGATCATATCCAACGGGGGCTGACGATGAAAAAATACAGCTTTTCCGATCTTATTGATGTGACAATTGTCCAAAAGCTCGCTGAAGCGCATTATCATGCCGCGGGCATGCCTATCGGTATTCTGGACGCTTTCGACGGATCAGTCCTGGCAGCCGCGGGTTGGCAGGATATCTGCACATCATTCCATCGCGCCAACCCAAAATCGCTCGAACTCTGCAAAGAGAGCGACAGTTTTATCAAAAGCCGTCTTCCTGACGGTGAAGCCAGCAGATACAAATGCAAAAACGGACTGTGGGACATTGCTATCCCTATTATGGTCGAGGGAATACACCTGGCAAACATGTTCCTGGGCCAGTTTTTCTACGAGGGCGAGACCCCGGACCGTGAGATCTTTGTCCGCCAGGCTGTCGAATTCGGATTTGACCTTGAAAGCTATATGGAAGCATTTGATCGCGTGCCGGTCTTCAGTCTGGAAAAGGTCGAACAAATCCTTGCTTACAACAAGGCACTGGCACGTTTTATAGCCGAACTCGCCGAGCGGTCCCTCCACCAGATGCGCACCGAAGAACAACTACTCGTGACGAAATATTGCATCGATAAGGCATCGATTGGCATTTACCATATCTCGGAGGAAGGAAATATAAGGAGTGTCAACGAATATGCATGTCAAAGCCTGGGGTATTCATGGGAAGAACTCTGCTCTATGACCATCTTCGATATAGATCCCACTTTTACAAGGGAGGTTTTCATTGAACACAGAACGAAGCTGTCCGACTCCGGGTCCAGGACTTTCGAGACTGTGCACAGGCGTAAGGACGGGTCGACATTCCCGGTAGAAATAACAGTCAACTTTCTGGAATTTCGGGGCAGGAAATTCACTTTGTCGTTTGCCAAGGACATAACCGCCAGAAAACGGGCGGAAGAGGAACTTCGGCTGACGAAGTATTGCGTGGATAAGGCTTCACTGGGCATTTACCGGATTTCGATGTCGGGTGACATTCTGGGCGTCAACGATTATGCCTGTGAGTGCCTCGGCTATTCGAAGGATGAGTTGTGTGCGATGAGCGTCTTTGATATCAATCCGACTTATAACAAGGAGAATTTTGTTGCGCACGGAAAAAATCTGAGAGAGTCCGGATCAATAACGATCGAAACGATTCACCGGAGAAAGGACGGAGCAAAATTTCCCGTTGAGGTTACGGCCAACCATGTCGGATTCCATGGCAAAAAATTCATCATTTCATTCGTCAAGGACATAACGGAACGCAAACGGGCGGAAGAACAGTTAAAGACTTCTCTCAGGGAGAAGGAAGTCTTGCTAAAGGAAATACATCACCGGGTGAAGAACAATCTGCAGATCATCTCGTCTCTGCTGGAACTGCAGTCTGATTATATAACCGACGGGAAGTCCAGGAGCATTTTCCGGGAAAGCCAGCACAGGATCAGATCGATGGCGCTGGTTCATCAGAAACTATACCAGTCCAGGGATTTTTCCATGATAAATTTCGCAGATTATATCAAAAGCCTGGCCTCCCATCTTTTCAATTCATATGCCAAAAACCCGGATCAGATTGAACTGTCGATGAACGTGGGGGATGTCTTCATGGACATCGACCGTGCCATCCCGTGCGGTCTCCTCATCAACGAGCTCGTTTCGAATTCCCTCAAGCACGCATTTCCCGGCAACCGGAAAGGAAAAATTGAAATCAGCATGCATGCCGGCGAGGAAGACCTGGTGACTCTGACAGTCGCCGACGACGGTGTCGGCCTGCCGCCAGGCCTGGATTTCCGCGACACCGAATCGCTGGGCCTGCAGCTTGTCACCATGCTCACCAACCAGTTGGGCGGAGACATCGATCTGAGGGAAGACGGCGGAGTTTCGTTCACTATAAGGTTTAAGGGGAACGAACGCTAGCTGCCGGCAACTTGCAGTTACAAGTTTCAAATCGAAGGTTTCAAGTTTTAGTCTGACCCCTCCCACCTTTTGCCCTTTGCCCTGCCTTTACACATACCCGAGTTTCTTCAGAGTATCGGCCGGGGCCAGGTCGAAATGGGCAAACTCCATGGTAAAGGTGCCGCGCCCCTTTGTGGCGCTGCGAAGTTCGGTCATGAAGCCGAACATCTCCGCGAGAGGCACGCTGGCCCTTATAACTTCCATATCCCCGCGCACGGAAATTCCTTCGACCCGTCCCCGCTTCTGCTGAAGTGAGCCGAGAACCTTGCCCGTGTAGTCCGACGGGGTAATGAGCTCAAGCGACATTATTGGCTCCAGCAGGATGGGGGAAGCGTCGCGGACCGCAAGGACGAGGCAGCGCTGCGCGGCGGCGCGCAGGCCGATTTCAGTGGTCAGTCCCGGTTCGAAAGGAGCCTCGACTACAGTCACACCGACATCGGTCAGCGGGTAGCCGGTCAGCCCGCCCGCCGAACAGGATTGCATAAGGCTGTTTTCCAGCATCGCGCGAAGCTCGGCCGGCAGGGGAGAGGCTTCTTCCGGCGGCATTGTTACGATGATGCCTTCTCCCCGGCGGAGCGGCGCCATGCGCAACAGCACTTCGCCGCCCTGCACCTTGCCGTCGACTTCCCTTCGGAACACTTCCCTCCGTTCCACCGTTCGGGATATCGTTTCCCTGTAGACCACCTGGGGGCGCCCGGTTTTGACTTCCACGCCGAAGTCCCTGGCAAGCCTGTCCGCTATTATTTCAAGGTGCAGCTCGCCCATCCCGGTCAGTATGGTCTGTCCCGTCTCTTCGTCCTCCTTGACCCTGAATGTCGGGTCCTCCCACTGCAGTTTCTCCAGCGCCAGGGGGAGCTTTTCCCTGTCTTCGATTCCTTTCGGTTCGACAGCCTGGGAAACTACGGGTTCGGGAATGGTCAGCCCTTTCAGCAGCAGGGCATGCCCCGGACTGCTGAGCGTATCTCCGGTGAGAACGTCCTTGAGACCGGTGGCCGCAATGATATCACCAGCGTAGGCTTCTTCGATCCGTTCCCGTTTGTGGGCATGCATCCTGAACAGGCGGGCCACTTTTTCCGCGGAACCCCTGAAGCCGTTAAGCACGGTCGCCCCGGAGCGCAGGGTTCCAGAATAGATTCGCAGATACGTGAGCTTGCGCCCCTCGTCGGAGAGCACCTTGAACGCCAGGGCGCATAACGGTCCCTTCGGATCGCAATTTAGCGATTCGATCCCGCCGCTTCCCGGGTTTTCCGCTTCGACGGGCGGGATGTCCACGGGGGAGGGCAGAAAGCTTCCCACGGCATCCAGCAGGGGCTGAACTCCTTTATTCCGCAGCGCCGATCCCAGCATGACCGGAAAGATGCGGCATGCCATGGTCCCAATACGCAAGGCGTTCTTCAGCCGCCGCGATTCCACCGGCTTTCCGTCCAGAAAGTCGGAGAGGATGGTATCGTCGAAATCCGCGGCCGCTTCTATTATCTTTTCCCGGGCTTCCCTCATTTCGTCCAGCCGGTCGTCAGGGGCGGCGCGGCGTTCCACGGTCATTCCCTGGTCGGCTTCAGAGAAAAGGACCATTTCTTCATCCAGCAGGTCTATGATCCCGGAGAAACTTCCTTCATGGCCGACCGGGAGGTGCAGGAGCACCGGTCTGCCCCCCAATCTTTGCTCTATCTGGTCCAGTACTGCCGGGTAGTCAGTGCCAATCCGGTCCATCTTGTTGATAAAGCAGATCCTGGGCACACGGTAGCGGTCGGCCTGCCGCCAGACCGATTCGCTCTGCGGCTCCACCCCTTCCACTGCGCTGAAAATCACTATGGCGCCGTCGAGGACGCGCATGCTGCGTTCTACCTCGATGGTAAAATCGATATGTCCGGGTGTGTCGATTAGATTGATCCAGTATCCGCCCCAACGGCAACTGGTGCTGGTGGCGGTTATGGTTATTCCCCTTTCCTGCTCCTGGGGCATCCAGTCCATGACGGCCTGGCCGTTATGGACTTCGCCCATTTTGTGGGTTTCGCCGGTATAGAAAAGGATTCTCTCGGATACCGTGGTCTTTCCTGCGTCGATGTGCGAGATTATGCCGATATTGCGAAGAGACGAAAGGGACGGCCGTTCCATAAAACCTCCCGCGGAAAAATTCAAAACAGATTATACAGTCTGTCCCTCTCAAGGCAAGAGAAAATGACATTTCCCACGATACATATATGTCTTCGTCCGATAAAATCATGTAAAATGGCTGAGTATCTTTTCATTATATTTCCCGCTTCCATTGACGATGGTTTTTTCCGTGTTATCCTATTGCCATGCCGGAAAGAGTAATTGTGAAATTCGATATCAAGCGGCTGGAAATCCTCGACGAAAACGGAATCGCGGATGAAAGCCTCATGCCTCCCCTGGAAGAGTCGGACCTGAAGCGCATCTATGAGCTGATGACGCTATCCAGGGCCTTTGACGAACGCGCCCTCAGCCTTCAGCGGGAAGGGCGGATAGGCACCTATCCGTCCATACTGGGCCAGGAGGCAGCCCAGGTCGGCAGCGCTTTTGCCTTTGAGAAAACCGACTGGGTTTTTCCCTCGTTCCGTGAAACCGGGATGCATATAACCATGGGTTATCCGCTGCATCTGCTTTTTCAGTATTGGGCCGGCGACGAGAGGGGCATGCTTACCCCGGAGGGGCTGAACATTCTGCCGGTCAGCGTCTCGGTCGGCACCCATATCCCGCACGCCGTCGGCGCCGCTATGGCCGCCAGGTACCGGCGGGACAGGATTGCCGTGGTTGCCTATTTCGGCGACGGGGGCACGTCAAAAGGCGATTTTCATGAAGCCTTCAATTTCGCCGGGGTGTTCCGGCCGCCGGTCGTATTCATCTGCCAGAACAACCAGTGGGCCATATCGGTGCCGAGGGAAAGGCAGACAGCCGCGGAGACCCTTGCCCAGAAAGCCCTCGCGTACGGTTTCGAGGGTATCCAGGTGGATGGAAACGACATATTCGCGGTATACAGCGCTGCCCGCGCCGCGCTGGAGAAAGCCAGGAGCGGAGGCGGCCCGACTTTCATAGAATGTCACACATACCGGCTGTCGCACCACACAACCGCCGATGACGCGACCCGCTACCGCAGCCGGGAAGAAGTGGAACAGTGGAAAAAGAAAGATCCGATCCTCCGGCTCGGCCTGTATATGGAAAAACGCGGCCTGATGCCGGAAGGGTATCGGCAGGATACCGAGGAACGCTGCAGGGCGGTCGTGGATGACGCGGTCGGCAAGGCTGAGAAAGCTGCGGCTCCGCGCCCTGACGAAATGTTCCTGAACACCCTGGGGGAACTCACGCCGCGTCAACGGCGAGAAATGAAGGAACTGACCGATGCCGATTCGTAACATGGTTCAGGCGATAAACCTGGCCCTCACGGAAGAGATGGCCGGGGATGACAGGGTTATCGTCCTTGGCGAGGATGTGGGGAAGGACGGCGGGGTCTTCCGCATTACCGACGGGCTGCTCGGCGCCTACGGACCGGAAAGGGTCATCGATACGCCCCTTGCCGAATCGGCGATTGTGGGGACCGCCGTGGGAATGGCCCTCTATGGATTGCGGCCGGTGGCCGAAATCCAGTTCATGGGTTTTGTCTACCCGGCCATCGACCAGATTTTCGCCCACGCCGCACGGATTCGCAACCGCTCGCGCGGCAGGTTCTCGTGCCCTCTCGTGATCAGAACCCCTTACGGGTCCGGGATAAAGGCGCCCGAACTGCATGAAGAAAGCACCGAGGCTTTCTTTTGTCACATGCCGGGCATCAAGGTGGTCGTCCCTTCCGGGCCGTATGCGGCAAAGGGACTGCTCATCTCGGCGATCAGGGACCCGGACCCGGTGATTTTCCTGGAACCGACCAGGCTCTACCGCTTGATTAAGGAGGAAGTACCCGACGGGGAATATACTATCCCTCTCGGCAAGGCGCGGCTGGCGAAAAAGGGGGACGATGTGACGGTCATTGCCTGGGGAAGCATGCTGGAGCGCGTCATGAAGGCTGTCGAGCCATACAGCGCGGACGTCGTCGATCTGTTGACCCTTTCGCCGTTTGACATGGAAACCATGCTTGAATCGGTGCGCAAAACAGGGCGGGCGGTGATCGTCCACGAAGCGCCGAAAACATGCGGGTTCGGTGCGGAGCTTGCCGCCACCATTGCCGAGGAGGCTATTCTCAATTTGCGGGGGCCGGTGATGAGGGTTACTGGCAGCGATGTCCTGGTCCCGCTGGGAAAACTGGTCGACTATTACCTTCCCGACATCGAGAGGATAAGAAAATCAATCGACGAAGTCTTGAGGTACTGAGCGATGGCCTATGAATTCATACTTCCCGATCTTGGCGAAGGGATAACCGAAGCCGAAATCAGGAAATGGCTGGTTAAAGAGGGGGACATGGTCGAGGAGCACCAGTCCGTGGTTGAAGTGGAGACCGACAAGGCCGTTGTCGAAGTGCCGTCCCCGAGAAAGGGGCATGTGCGCAAAATCCTTAGGGGTGAAGGCGAAATAGTAAATGTCGGCGAGCCTCTCATGAGTATCGTCGAGGAAGGGGAAGTCCGCGAGGAGCGGCGCGAGTCGGTATCGGTTGTCGGTGTCCTGCCCGAGGCGGAGGAAGAGCCGAAGGAAAGCGTTCTCGCGACGCCCGCCGTCAGGGCGCTGGCGCGGGAGAAGGGGATCAGCCTGGAGGGTATCCGGGGGACCGGCCCGCGCGGCAGCATAACGCGTGAGGACCTTCTCGCGGCACTAGGCAAGGTGGCTGAAGCCGCGGAAGCGGCGGACGAATTCGGCCCCGTTGAGCGGCTGCCGATGCGCGGAGTCCGCCGGACCATTGCCAGGAACCTGCTCAAGGCGCACCAGATGACCGTTTGCGTTACCGGCATGGAAGAGGTCGATGTGACGGAACTCTGGGAGATGCGCAAACGCGAGGACAAGGAAGTCACGGCCCGGGGGGTGCATCTCACGTACTTTCCATTCATAGTAAAAGCCGTGCAGCATGCCCTCATGGAACATCCGATGCTCAATGCCTCGGTCGACGAGGAAGGGGAGACGATCATCCGGAAAAAGTATTACAACATCGGTTTCGCGGTCGACACTCCCGACGGTCTGATCGTTCCGGTACTGCGGAACGTCGAAAGAAAAAGCATCATAGAACTGGCCGCTGAGCTGCAGGATATGGCGGAGCGGGCAAGGCAGCGGACAATAACCCTGCAGGAACTGAAGGGAAGCACCTTTACCATAACCAATTACGGCCAGTTCGGCGGGGGATTTTCAACACCGATATTAAATTATCCCGACGTCGCAATCCTCGGCTGCGGCAGGATAGCGGACCGGCCGTGGGTCGTCGACGGGACGATAGTAATTCGAAAGATCCTTCCAATTTCCCTCACATTCGATCACCGGGTGACCGACGGAGGCGATGCCACGCGTTTTCTCAGCAAGACGGCACGTTACCTGGAAGATCCGGCACTTCTTTTTATCGAAAGCAAATGAGTGCGGGATTATTTGTTTTTCGTTTTTCGAATTAATTGGGCCCGACATGCGCGAAGCCTGTCACTGCTCAGAAGCGCCCCGTGAGCGAATGGCGGCAACTTCAGCGGCGGTAACGGTCGGGGCGTTGTTGCCCCAGCTGGTCCGTTCGTGGTTGATGACCGCCGCGACTTCCTCGTCGGACAACTGGTCTGCCCAGGCGGGCATCTGCGCCTCATAGGCAACGCCGCCGACTGCGTGTCCCTTTTCTCCGAACAGGACGACCCTTGCGTGCTCGGCGGGATCGCGGGATGTTACTACCGGGTTTCCCGCCAGTGGCGGAAAGAGCTTCGCTACTCCCTGGCCATTGTTTTGATGGCAGCTGGCACAGCTGGTCCGGTACAGGTCGGCTCCCGACTGGCCTGCCGCGGGCTGCGCCGCCCTGCCGTAAGTGGGCGTGTCGGCGAATCGGGGCGGCGGACGCCACAGCTGGATGCCGTAATAGACTGCCCAGGCTGCGATGGCGATGAATACCACCCACGCCCAGGTGGGGGCGGGCGAGGGCGTCTCCGCGCGGACCGGCTCCCATTTTTCCTCGAGGGCGCCGCCGTAGGCGTTTACCAATACATTGATCTTCCCTTCGACCACGTCGTTTTCGTGCAGGCCGTCGACGGCGATCCCAGGCCCGTTGCGCACCTCGAAGGGGATGGTCCGCACGCCCCGGTAGCCTGACCTGTCGGTAGCGACGATCCGCAGGACGTGCCGCCCGTCTTCGAGCCTGGTGGTGTCCAGTACGAACCTTTCGGGCGGGACGAAAGTGGCGTAGGGTTCTTGGTCTTCATCCAGGTAGACGTCTATCCTGGTTCCGTTCTCGCTCACTGGTCCTCTCCCGGTCCGTCGTCGAGGATTTTCCTCTTGATGTGGTCCTTCCGCTCTTCTCCCCGGCCGAGAAAACCCCTGACGAACATATAAAGCGCCACGACGGCCACGACGACCGCGACGGCCACGATCAGGTAGTCCCAGAAGGCGGCAGGCTGAGTCGGCATCCCATGATGCATGTCACTGTTTCCCCTTTTTCCTGACGGCAGCCACGTCGGCAGGGGTTATGGTCGGAGCGTTGTTTCCCCAGCTGGTGCGTTCATGGTTGACCACCGCCGCTATCTCGGTGTCGGAGAGTTCCCCGGCGTGCTCCGGCATTGCCGCTGAATAGCGCACACCGTTGATGATCGAGCCGGAAATCCCGAACAGGACGATCTCCATATGCCGCGCAGGGTCCTTAGCCGTTACCATCGGATCGCCTTTCATGGGCGGGAACACCCCCGGCACTCCTTCTCCGGTGGCCCCGTGGCAGCTGGCGCAGTGGCTGGCGTAAACCGCCGCTCCCTGTCCCGCGGCTTCCCCTTTCCCGGTCGGTTGAGGCTGGGCGGCAGTGGTGGCCCCGGCAATCGTGACCTGCCTGAGCGAGAGGAGGTAAGCTACCAAGTCTTTCGCCTCCTGCGTTGCCACCAATTTCCCGTTTTTCGGCGCGTAGTCCGGGGGAACCGGAACGACGACATCGCTATTGCCAGGATTTACTTTGATTGTGAAAAGCCACGGATACGCCTGCATCACGGATCCCCCGACCACGGCCCGCGGATTGTACAGGTGAATGTAGTTCCAGGTATCGCTCGGCTGCCGGGCCGCCATGTTGCTCAGGTCGGGACCGGTCCTTTCGGTGCCGGTCATTTCCGGCGTCATCCGCCAGATGTCCTGCGGCCGGAGGCGGGCGTAGTCGCCGGGCGCGGAGGGGCGGCCGAATGGCTTGTCTAGGTCTAGCGGCCTGACCTGCTGTGTGTGACAGTAGGCACATCCTTCGGCGATATAGATCGCCAGCCCGTTCGATTCCGCCGCGGAAAGCGCCCTTGACCCCGGCAGGGGGAGTGTGTTGTTCTGGACCCAGACGGCGGGGCTGACGGCGATGATGAAGGAGAGCGCCAGGAAGCCGAACAGAACCGTGCCGAACAGAAGCCTGTGATTTTCGTGGAAGCTGAGGTTCATGACGGTTCACCTGCGGTTTCGGTCCGCATGTCCGCGCCGGCCGCCGGCCTCATCCGCCAGACATTGAAGGCGAAAAGGACTTGGGAAAGGAGCATCAGACTGCCCCCCACCGCCCGCAACAGCCAGTACGAGGACATCAGCTTAACCGATTCGATGAAAGGCGCCCCGGAAATCCAGCTGTGTCCCTGTTGCGTCCCGCCGACCATCAATGCGACCCCGTAAATCAGGAGTCCTATGAAGGCGAACCAGAAGTGCATCCCCACGAGGAGGTGGGACGGTTCGTTCCCGGTCAGTCGTGGAAGCAGGCCGTATGTGCCGCCCCAGACGAGGAAGGAGATGAAGCCGTACATGGTCATGTGGGAATGGGCAACCGTGAAATTGGTCAGGTGCCAGAGGGCGTTCATGGAGCGGAAAGCCTCCACCGTCCCCTGTCCGGAGCCGATGAAATAGTA
>DASRZQ010000160.1:0-13462 GCA_035686205.1 Geobacteraceae bacterium | reverse complement strand
CGAGAGCCTTGGCTGCTTCAGGGATAAACTTCAGGTAAGGGTTGGCGTACAGGATGATCAGGCAGATAACCAGTGCGTAGATCGCGAGAGACTCGATCATGGCGACGCCGATCATCATGGTGGTGAGCAGCTTTCCGTATGCCGCCGGGTTCCTGGATGTTCCGTCGAGGGCGCCTTTTACCGCAAGACCCATACCGATTCCGGGGCCGACAACGCCGAGACCCATGCCTAATCCTGCCGCGATTACACAGATTGAGAAAAACAACATTCGATGCTACCTCCTCTTTTTTTATGATCTCCTAAACAGTATAGGAAAATTGTCTTAAATCCTTCAGTCTTCAGCCTTTAGCCTTCGGCCTTCAGCCTGCATCTCCTGATTAATGCGCTTCTTCCAGGGAGCCCTGTATGTAAATGGTCGCGAGTAGCATGAATACGAACGACTGAAGAAACGCTATCAGCACTCCCATGAGCATCATGGGCAGCGGCACGAGGAAAGGCGCGAGCGTGAAAAAGATGATAAGGATCAGCTCATGACCGTTCATGTTGCCGAAAAGACGGAACGACAGGGAAAGCGGGCGACTGAGGTGGCCGATGATCTCAACGAAGAACATGAACGGCGCCAGCCACCAGACCGGTCCGAGGAAATGCTTGACGTAGCTGAAACCATGCTGCCTGATTCCGACGATATGGGTCGTTATGAAAACGATGATGGCGCAAGCTATGGTTGTGTTGAGGTTCGCCGTGGGCGGATAAAATCCGGGGATCAGGCCGATCAGATTGGATGTCAGGATGAAAAAGGCGAGAGTCGCGATGAGCGGGAAGAAAGGCTTTCCTTTTTCGCCCATATTGTCGGTAATTAATTTTTCAATGGCGCCGATGAACAGTTCCATGAAGTTCTGCAACTTGCCGGGAATCCTGTTTATGCTGCTTCTTACCACGAGGCCGAGGATGATAAGAATGGCCATGACGAGCCATGTGTAGAGGATTGCGTCGATGCCTGCCTCGGTGGTGTATTTCAGCAGTGGTGACAGGAGTTCACGAAAGAACTGCAGAAAAAGAAACGGGTGAATGACTTCCATTGAGAGCTAGCCTCCCTTGTGCGTTAATAAATAAACCGTTATTCCGAGTATGGTCAGAACCAATACAGAAAGACCGAGCAGAAGACCGAAGACGTCGATTTTCGAGTAAATAATCAGTATCGAAACAATTACGGCGATAATGACAAGCCGCAAAACATACCTGACCTGGGCGAAACGGACCGCCTTTTTGGCCGGAAGCCGCATGGCCCTTTGCAGGATGAAATAGAGCCAGTAACAATTGGCGACCGCGATGAGCCCGCCGGCGAGGATGCCTGCCGCAAGCCGCGCGGAGCCGAAGGCCAGACCTCCCGCGACCATGACGGCCAGCAGGATCCAGTTGCCCGCGGCAATAATGGTGAAGATGTTACTTTCCGTTATCTTCACCGGTATCATCTTTCTTTACTTCCCTTGCGACAATCACAAAAATATTGCGGAAACCGGCGACAATCCCGATGAAGAGAAAAATGAAGAAAAACAGGGGACTGGTGCCGAACCGATCGTCCAGCCACCTTCCCACCAAAACGCCAATGATGATCGCCAGCACCACGGACAAGCCGATGCTGGACAGAACGCCGAGCGACTTATAGAATTTCTTTTTGTCTTTGTCCACAAGCATTGAATGTATAACACAGTGAGACTAAAAAATCCACCATGAATTTTGGTCAAACTAAAAATTTAATGCCCTTTCGGCGGCGGCGATGGTTCTTTCGATGTCTTCGTCGCTGTGGGCGATGGAAATAAAGGCCGTTTCGAACTGCGAAGGGGCCAGGTAAATGCCCTGCTCAAGCATGGCCCGGAAGTAGCGGGCGAAAGCGGCCGTGTCGGATGCCGCCGCGGTGGTCCAGTCACGGACTTCCTTTTCCGAGAAGAACATGCAGAACATGCTGCCTACCCTGGTGCAGTAAACGGGCCGTCCCGTCTTTGCCGCCGCCCCGGCAAGTCCTTCCGCCAGGCGTGAGCTCTTATCCTCAAGTTTATCATAGAACCCGTTTTCACGGAGAAGTTTCAGTGTTTCGATCCCGGCGGTCATGGCCAGCGGATTGCCGGAAAGCGTGCCCGCCTGGTATACTCCTCCGGACGGGGAAAGCAGGCCCATGATCTCTCTTTTTCCCCCGAACGCGCCCACCGGTAGGCCGCCGCCGATGATCTTGCCCAGGGTCGTCATGTCGGGGGTCACCCCGTACAGTTCCTGGGCGCCGCCATACGCAACCCGGAAGCCGGTCATGACCTCGTCGAATATCAGCACGATCCCCTCTTCGTCGCACAGTTCTCGCAAGCCCTCCAGGAAGCCTTCCACCGGCGGGACGGTTCCCATGTTGCCTGCGATGGGCTCGAGAATAATGCAGGCAACCTGTCCGGCGTTTTCCGCGACAAGTTTTTTCACCGATTCGATGTCGTTGAATGAAGCGGTCAGGGTATGCCTGGCGAAATCCTCGGGCACTCCGGGCGAATCGGGAACGCCGAAGGTCGCAGCGCCGGACCCGGCCTTTACCAGAAGCGCATCCGAATGGCCATGGTAGCACCCGGCGAACTTGATGATCTTGTCCCGTCCGGCGTAGGCGCGGGCGAGGCGGATCGCGCTCATGGTCGCCTCCGTGCCGGAGCTCACCATGCGAACCATTTCCATGGACGGGACCGCTTCGACGATCATGTCCGCCAGTTCGACTTCGAACTCCGTGGGCGCGCCGAAACTGCTCCCGTTTTCAAGCACATCCTTTATCGCCGCCACGACCTTCGGGTGGCAGTGCCCCAGAATCATCGGCCCCCAGGAACCGACATAGTCGATGAATTCGTTCCCGTCCACGTCAATCATCCTGGAACCGCGGGCTTTCTTTATGAAAAGCGGGTCGATCCCGACCGATTTGAATGCGCGGACCGGGCTGTTGACCCCGCCCGGTATCACTTGCAGGGCCTCCCTGAAAAGACGCGTCGAAAGGTCGGACTTCATTGCTGTTCCCCTCTGTTGCCTGAAATTCAACCGCCTGATTTTTGGTAACATACAAGCGAAGGGGTGTCAAGGCATAAAAGTGCCCGACATCCCTGGAGATTCCATGGGCGCACGGCTCTTGCAAACGCGGATTTTTCCTGCTATACAGGTCGGTAGATGTTTCAACCTGGAAAAAGCAGCCTCTCGCAAAGACGCTAAGGACGCAAAGTAAAATCAGGAAGTTATCAATGTGAACGAATTACCCAAATGGATATATTCATTATCTTTACAACTGGTTGAATTTCTTAGCGATCTTTGCGCCTTTGCGCGAGCAAATGCAATTTTTTAGGTTCAATCCGGGATCATTCGGGAGGTTGAATGAGGGGAAATGTTGACGGCCGCGCCCATTTCGCGGTTACCATCATCGGCAAGGACAGGCCCGGTATTGTGGCCGGCGCCGCCGAAGTGCTGTACCGGCTCGGATGCAATATCGAAGATTCCAGCTGTACCATGCTGGGGGGAGAATTTGCCATCATATTCATCGTCTCCCACGGCAAACCCTTCAGCAAGACCAGGATACTCGAAGATTTCAAGGCATTCGGCGAAGCAATGAGGCTCTCGGTCTTCGTCAGGAGCCTGAGCAGCGACGAAGTCCGTTACCAGCCCCCGGCCGGCGAACTCTGCATGGTGTCCGTGTATGGGTCGGACCGCCCGGGCATCGTTTTCAGGGTGACCAAAGAGCTGGCGGACAGGGGAATCAACATCAGCGACCTCAACACCAAGCTGGTCGGAACTCCCGACAGCCCGGTCTATGTTATGATGCTGGAGGCTGCGCTGCCCGAAGGCGTGGAAATAGAAGACCTTGAAAAGATGCTGGAGAAACTGAAGAAGGAGCTGAATGTCGAGATATCGGTACGGTCCGTCACGCCGGTCTCGCTCTGACGGTCATGTCTGTCCGGAATATTCTCACATACCCGCATCCGGCGCTGAAGGAAATGTGCAGGTCGGTTGATGCCATAAATGATGAAGTTCGCGCTCTGATCCGTGACCTGGTTGACACTATGCGCGCCGGTCCGGGTTCCGTCGGGGTGGCCGCTCCCCAGATAGGCGTTTCCCTGAGAGTCTGCGTGATTGACGTATCCGGAAGCAAGCGCGGCAAGGACTTCAATCACGGGCTCCTGGTCATGGTAAACCCGGAAATAACCGGCAGGGAAGGATCCGCTACCATGAGGGAAGGCTGCATGAGCGTTCCGGATTATACCGGCGACGTGGAACGGGCTACCCGCATCACGGTCCGATTCACGGACGAGGGCAATGTATCTCGCGAGCTTGAAACAACAGGTTTTGAGGCGGTAGCCGTTCAGCACGAAACCGACCATCTGGACGGGATCCTCTTTCTTGACCGCATAACCTCCCTGAAGACGGGCCTTTTCAGGCGGAAAAATTACAAATGAAGGCTGGCCGCCAGCGGCTGGCGGCTGATCGTTGGCTTTGGAGAAAAAGACATGGATAAAGTAATTCTCGGCAAAACCGGTATGCGCATAAACCGCCTGGTGTTTGGCACTCTGCCGCTCGGGCCTTTACAGGCGGGGCTCTCCCCGGAGGAGGGGGGGAGGCTGATCCGACATGCGCTTGAAGCGGGGGTGAACCTGCTCGATACCGCCGAACTGTACGGTACTTATCCGCACATCCGGCGGGCACTGGAAGGCTACACCGGAGAAGTTTTCATAGCCAGCAAATCCCATGCGGCGGACGGGCAAACGGCGCGGTCCCACGTGGAGAGGGCGCTGCGGGAGTTGAGCATGGACAGGCTCGATATCGTCCATGTGCACGGCGCGCGGATCAGGGACCCTTTCGCGGAAAGGGCCGAGGTGCTGGAAGAACTGATAAAAATGCGGAAGGAGGGGAAAATCGCCCACATCGGGCTTTCCGGCCATTACATCTCCGCCATGCGCGCCGCGGCCGGCAGCGATGATATCGCCGTCATACACCCGCTGATCAACAGGACAGGGATGGGCATACAGGACGGCTCCGCGGAAGAGATGGCGGAAGCGATCGCCGCATGCTCCATATCGGGAAAAGGGGTATATGCCATGAAGGCACTTGCGGGCGGGAACCTGATTTCCGAGGCGAGGGAAAGCCTGCGCCATGTTCTCGGCCTGCCCGGAGTGGATGCAGTGGCCGTGGGCATGTTGTCGACACGGGAAATTGACGCGAATATCGCCTTGTTCAACGGCCTTGCGGAGAACGAAGCCGAGTGGCAAACCCTGGAAAAAAGGCGGCGAAAGCTCAGGATAATGGAGCAGTTCTGCAAAGGTTGCGGACATTGCATTACGGCCTGCCCGAGCGGGGCGCTTTCCCTGGTTGACGGCACTGCGCGGGTCGACGACGAGGCGTGCGTTCTCTGCGGCTATTGCGCGGCGGCCTGTCCGGAGTTCATGATCCGGGTGATCTGAAGGAATAACCGGAGAGGCGCGATTCGGGCCGATCACTCGCGGTCCAGGATTTTTCTCACCTTTTTGAGCAGTTCGGACGGCATCACGGGCTTTGTCATGAATTCGAACTCGTCCTCCATGATGCCTCTCTGGTCGATGATATCCTTTGTATATCCGCTCATGAAAAGGACCCTTACGCCCGGGCGGACCTTCGTAATTTCCTCGTACATCCTTTTGCCGTCAATCTTCGGCATGACCACATCGGCGGCGACGATATCCACTTCCGCGCCGCGCGCCATGAATTTGTCAAGGGCGTCCCGGCCGTCGACAGCTTCAATGACCGTATAGCCTGCTTCCTCAAGAACTGTCCTGTGCAGTTCTCGCACCGACGCGTCATCTTCGGCGAGAAGTATCGTTTCCGTGCCCCCGGCGGGCGGCTCTTCGCGCCGGGAATCATCCGCCCGCGCTTCGGTGGAGGTCAGCGGCAGGTAAACCCGGAATGTCGTCCCTTTTCCGGGGGTGCTTTCCACGGCAATGTAGCCGTTGTGCTGCTTGATGATGCCGTATATTATGGCCAGTCCGAGTCCCGTCCCCTTGCCGACTTCCTTGGTCGTGAAGAAAGGCTCGAATATCTTCTTCTTCGTTTCCTCGTCCATTCCGGAACCCGTATCGGCTACGGAAATGCAGGCGTATTTTCCCGGTTCGCCAAAGCCGTGCGCATGGACGAATTTCTCGTCCATAACCGCCGGGGAAACGTCTATGGATAGAATCCCTCCGTTCGGCATGGCGTCACCGGCGTTCGTCACCAGGTTCATGAGCACCTGCACCAGTTGCCCCTTGTCCGCCATGACGACCATCTCGATGTCGGCGACAGTCGTCCTGAAATCGATGTCTTCCAGGATCAGCCTTCCAAGCATCTTCTTGACATCAAGCACGGTCTCGCCCAGGTTCAGGGACCGGGGATGGAGAACCTGTTTCCTGCTGAAGGCGAGAAGGCCGGATGTCAGCTCCGCCGCCCTGCCGGCGGAGTTCAGGACCTGCTCGACGTAGTGGCGGAGAGGGTTGTCCTTCTCCATCCGCATCATGACAACCTCGGCATAGCCGATAATAGCGGTAAGCACGTTGTTGAAATCGTGGGCGATCCCGCCCGCGAGCTGTCCGACGGCCTCCATCTTCTGCGCCTGGTTGAGCTGGGCTTCAAGGTTTTTCCGCTCGGTGATGTCCATAATGGCGCCCACCATTCCGGATACGTTACCGTTTGCGTCAACATAGGAAGCCTTGCTGAAAATGACGTCATGTCTCGTCCCGTCCGCGTGCAGGAGACTGCCTTCATAAACCTGTACGCCCTGCCGGATGTACAAAACCGAGTCGGCCTCCTGGTATATGTCGGCCAGGTCTTTTGGCGCCAGGTCATAAACCGTCTTGCCCACGATCTGTTCCCTCGGCAAACCGATAAATGCCTGGAACGCCTTGTTGCAGCCGAGGTACACTCCGTCGGGATTTTTGTAAAAAACCGGGATGGGAACGGAGTCGAGCAACTGCTGCAAGAAATGAAGCTGTTCGAACGATTCATTCTCGGCCCGCTTCCGTTCGGTAATGTCACGGTTGCTGCCGCGGGTACCCAGAAATGTTCCCGATTCGTCGATGACCGGCTGACAGACGTGTTCCAGCCAGCATACGGCGCCGTCGGCGCGGCGTATCCTGAGAACGAGGCTGCCGGGGCCTTTTACCGGCTCCGAATCATGCCGGTGCCGGGCAAACAGCTCCATGTCGTCGGGATGCACGATGCGGTGCAACAGATCGGGGTCGCTGTAAAACGCATCGGCGCTATAGCCCGTTACCCTTTCGCACGACGGGGATGTGTGGATGAAAGAGCCGTCCGGGGCAAGCCAGAATTCCCAGTCATAGGTATAATCGGCTATTGTGCGGAACTTTTCTTCCTGCCGCACCAGGGCCTGGACCGCGGCCTTTCTGCGCTTCCAGTCCCGGTAAATGAGCCAAGACGTGAAAACCGTGATGAAAAAGAAGATTGCCGCGGTCACCGACATAATGACCACCTCGTTCCGCCATTCGACGAGATAGTCGCCGGTGGCCAGGCCGGCTATGATATAAAGGGGGTAGTTGAATATCTTGTGAAAGGTGAATGTCCGTTCGATATGGTCAATGGGGGCTTCCGTTATATAAGTACCACTGTCCCTGCCCGCCTTGAGCAATTGCCGCAGCTTTACGGAAACCGTTTTTTGACCGGCGGAAATTCCGGCTCCTTTTAGCTCGGGATAGCGGACAATAATCCCCAGGTCTCCGTCCCTCAATGCAATGGATCCGTGTTTTCCGACATCGATTGAGGCAAACAGTTTGGTGAAATGCTCCAGCGGTATGACTCCGTAAACCACGCCGGCGAATGCGCCGTCCGGCCTGTTTACGCGCCGGGCGAGCAGGACCACCCATTTTCCGGTTACCCGGCTGACGATGGCCCTGGATATGAATAGTCCCGCCGTCGGATCGTTGTGAAGGCGCCTGAAGTAATCGCGATCGGCGACGCTCGTCATGATGCCGACGGGCGAGCCGGTTCCGTATGCGATCCGGCCCTGCGCATCGGCCATGCGGAGAGCGGCAAGTTCCGGCAGGCGGGAGGACTGGCGGGCCAGAAACCTGTTCAGTTCCCGCGGGTTGATTGCCCCGCCGGCAATCTGTTTTTCAATGTTTTCCGCCGTGAACCTCAAAACCACATCGATCTTGTCAACGGTTCCGCCGATGTTTTGTTCAAGCACGTGCGCCAGGTTCTGTGTCGTAATGGCCGCACGTTCCTGGTTCTGGACGCGGCTCTGGCGCAGCGACAAGCCCGCCAGGAAGATTACGAACAGATTGATCAACAGGATCCCTGCCGCCAGCCGGCTGATAAACACAGCCGGCGATACGGTCGAGTCCGCGCTTTTTTTGTTGAAATTCATTGGAGAGTATCCCGCAGGAGTATTATTGTACTATTCCCCGACACCTGGAAATGGGGGATGAGGGCAGGTGAGCATGGAAGCCGCCGCTGATCAGGAATTCAGGTATTCCTCGATCTTCAGGGCTATCGTTTCGAAGATTTTCCGGAATTCCGCTTCATCCTTTTCCAGCAGGGTAGACCTGAAACCCTGCAGAGAAGTGGAAAAAGAAGACAGAGGAACAACGCAGATCCCGGTATGGGCCAGCAGGTAATAGACGAATCGCTTGTCCGGGGCCACATCGGGCCTGTCGACAAGGCTTTCCACAAGTTCCCGGACTTCCCGGCTCTCGATGGGGAGGCTCTGCCTGTTGTTCAGCACGCCCTCCCTGAATGCCACGGCCATGTAAAACGCTCCGTTAGTCCTGTTGACTACCAATCCGGGGACTTTGCCCAGGATTTCATAGGCGATATTGCTCATTTTCTCGTAGCGGGCAATGCGTTCGTCAAGATGCCCTTTATATTCGGGGTGGGAGAAAATGACCGGCAGGGCCTTCTGCGGCAGGGTGGTGGAGCACACTTCGTTCATCTTGGTATTGAGAATGGCGTTCACGTATTTCCTGAATCTCTGGTCTTTGTCCGTATTGTAGAATTCGATCCAGCCGCAGCGGGCGCCGGGCCAAGGGAATTCCTTCGATATTCCCCGCATGGCGACAGCGGGCACGTCGCCGATGACGGCGGCGAGAGGAAGGGTCTTTTCGCCGTTGTAAACGATGTTGTTGTACACCTCGTCGGCAATGAGGAAAAGGTCGTATTCCCTTGCGATGGCGACGATCTCGCGCAGGACGCTTTCAGGATAGACCATGCCGGTCGGATTGTCCGGGTTGATTATCAGGATCCCCGATATGGTGGGGTTGTATTTAACATGGTTTCTCAGATCTTCCATGTCCGGATACCAGTTGTTTTCGGGCCGGAGTCGGTACGAAATGGGAGATGCGTTGGCATGGGCGGCCTCTCCCGTCGAGTGGGTGGTGTACGTAGGCGATGGAGTGAGGATGCGGGTTTCCCGCTTCAGGTTTCCGTAAACTTTTGCGATGGCGTCGCCCAGGCCGTTGAAAAATATAATATCATCGGGTGTGATTTGCACCCCGCCGCAAGAGTTGGTATGCTCACTGATGAACTTGCGGGTTTCGAGAACCCCGCGGGTGTGACAGTAGGCGTATGTGTCCTCATTCATCAGCTCCCTGACCACGACTTCCTTCATCCAGTCCGGAATGGCTTCACCTTTTGCCACCGGGTCCCCGATATTTTCCCAGTTGATTTTTACTCCGAGCTTCTGCAGTTTTTCCGCGACATTGACTATATTGCGGATTTCATAGGTAAGTTCTCCGGCTCCTGGATTTACTAGTGCGTTTCTCATTACGCCCCCACGAATATTTGTTATGCCTCAAACGAAAAAAGCCATGGGTTGAACCCACGGCCTTTCATGAGAATCGGTACTCTACGCAATTACTCACATGGCAGCGGGCAGTCCTGCGGCTTTACGCGCCGCCGCGCTGTTAGCTCGTGCCATGCATGCGATTGTGAAGGTACCGGCTTTATCCATATGTAATCCGAATAACACAGGCGTCGACGCAAGTCAACAATTTTATGACATTTTATGGCCCGGCCTCTCCGGGGGAAATCATTAATCTTCCATCTCCGTCCTTCCAGCGGATGCACCCGGAGAACCTCCCGTTTTGCACCATCATCCAGTCTCCGTCCACCTCCATAACCCGGAAATCGCCGTGCGGCGAAAGATCCGCGAGAGGAGGGGAAGAATAGGAGCATTCCGCCCGCATTTTGTAGTCCGTTTCGCGGAGTCCGGGCAGAAAAACCGCCTGGCGGCCTTTCAGGTAATCGCTCCAGGGTATGAATTCCCAGAAGCTTTTCATCCTGATCCATCCTTCGCGGTCCGCGTCATCGTAAGCGATCTTTACCCATTCTCCCTTTTTGTCCATCGCCGCCGTCGCGAAATTTCCGAAAGAAATGCCGATGCCGCCCAGAAGACCCGGCAGCGCAGCGGCCTTCAGCTCGGCGACCCTCTTTATTCCCGGGTCTTCATACACGGGGATGGTGTCGCTTGAGCCGGCTCTTTCGGCGGGAAAAGGGCGAATAACCAGGAGGCCGATTCCGGCGAAGGGGTGCGCCTTTCCCGCGGCTTGCGCGGGACAAGCGGACAGGATGGAGGCGAGCAGGGTGAGTGCGAAGGCGATCCTTACCATGTTTCGACCAGTTTTCCCAGGTAGGCTGGCACGTCCGCCGACCCTTCGACGGGCGCCCAGCCTGCAAATTCCTCTTCGGTTATCGGCCTGTACGGGCCGGCCTTGGCTTCGAAAAAAACGGTGCCGGTTTCGAGGCTGACGAAGGTATGGAATACGCCGGGCGGGACATTGGCGGCCACCTCCTTCCCGCCGGGGATGAGCAGGTTTTTGCGCAGGACCGCACCGTCATCGTCGAATTCGATTACCCCAAGCCTCCCCCTGAGTATTACGACCGATTCGCCTTTGGCCGGATCGAGGTGGCGGTGGGGGCGGATATATGAACCGGGTTCGACGGCGTTCAGCAGGCGGTTGCACGGTTCTTCATGGGACTTGTGGATGTTGTGGTTCTTCCTCAGGCGTGGGGATTCCTTTGCCTGTGCGGAAACGGCGTCGAGCAGGCTTGCGTCTATTATGTCGATCATTGCGTTTCTTTCCTGTTTGAGTAGTGGAGTGACGGAGATAATTTTGAAGGACAGGCTTCAATGGACAAACAATAACAAACGGGAAATCAAGTGGCAAGGGGATTTGTCGGGAAAGATGAATGCTTCGCTCAAAACCTTGTCATCTCGACCGAAGGGAGAGATCCTGGCGGGTAAGCAGAATTCCCAGGATTTCTCCCCGCGGTCGAAATGACAAAACCTGATTCCTATCCGGTAGGTTCAACCTTTATTTCCCAGCCTTCCAGCTCACTGATCACCATCCGCACCAGATCATCGAAGCGCGCCGCGACTTCCGGCGACAGGTCCATGCCTAGTTCGATATTCCGCGGCTGGATGCCGATGAGCACCATTTCCGGAGGCTTGATCCCCTGGAGCGCCGCCACGGCGAGCAGGTCCTTGAGCCCCATCTGGTGCGGTGAAAGCTTGGTCTCCATGACAACCGGTATATCATCGCCCGTCAATCTTGCCAGAGTGCCGGGAGACTTGCCCGTTTCTATCGCATCGACTATCAGAAGCCGGTCGATGCCTTCCAGTTGCGGAAGAATATCGAGGCCGAGGGTTCCCCCGTCAAAGAGCGTGACATCGGGGGGGAGCCGGTAGTGCTCGCTGAGGCGATGAACGACCTTCACTCCGGCACCGTCGTCGGACATGATGAGATTGCCGATTCCCAGAACAAGTGTTTTCAGTGTTCACTCTCCGCGGGAACGGATTTGTATCCGCCGAATATGCTCGACATGACGCCGTTTTTCTCTTTCACGTCCATAAGCCACGCGCTGTAAACGTGATGGATGGCGAAGGCTATCAGTAGCCACATGACGCAATGGTGGGTCAGGCGCAGCCCCTGGTTCGACATCAGGGAAAACTGCCAGCCGAACAGGGTGTGCAGGAATCCCCGGGGCGCATGCTCCGAATACAGTGCGAAGCCGGTGAATATCATGACCAGGTATAGAATGAAAACCCACAGGTATGCTGCTCCGGCCATGGCGTTGTGCCCGACGACATGGGGCGCCTGCGGTTTGGCGAAAATGTAGAAGAGAAATGTCTTCTTCATGTTTTCGCGCCCGTCCTTGTAGAAGTAGGGGACGAATACCCGCCAGTTTGCGTATTTATTGCCCTTGAATGCCCAGTAAATCCGGCTCAGAACGCTTATCGTGAAGACATACGCGGTGACGAAATGAATGAAACGAACCCAGCCCATGACGTACTGCGACGGGTTCAGCGCCAGGGTCTTGGGCGCGCCGATATAGATGCCGGTTACTGACAGGATAAAAATGGACAGGAAATTGACCCAGTGCACGATCCGCACCGGCCATTCCCATACGTATTTGGTAACCAGTTTTTCCATGGCTGGCCTCCTATAGGACCTTGACTTTCACCGTTTCGTTGCCTTCCGTATCCATCACATGAACCGCGCAGGCGAGACACGGGTCGAATGAATGAACAGTTCGCAGTATCTCAAGCGGCTTTTGCGGATCGGCGATCGGAGTGTCGACAAGGGCCGCCTCGTATGGTCCCCGAAGGCCTTTGGCGTCGCGGGGCGAGGCATTCCAGGTGGATGGCACGATTGCCTGGTAATTGTAGATCTTCTGGTCCTTGATGCGTATCCAGTGGCCGAGGGCGCCGCGCGGGGCCTCATGCCAGCCGTGTCCATTCGCCTCTTGCGGCCATGTGGAGGGGTCCCATTTCTCGTTATTGTGAATTGCCAGGTCGCCGCTCTTCATGTTTGCCGTAAGCCTGTCCAGCCATGTGGGCAGCTGCGCCGCGATGAGCGAGGTTTCGATGCCGCGTGCGGCGGTCCTTCCCAGTGTGGAGAAGAGTGCTTCGGGTCCGACGCCGAGCTTGGCCAGAACGCCGTCCACCGCCTGCTTCACCTGCTTGTGGCCGGAGGCGTAGGCGACCAGCATACGGGATAGCGGGCCGACTTCCATGGGTGTGTCGGTGTAGCGAGGAGATTTGACCCAGGAGTACTTTTCGTTGGTGTTCAGGTAATCAAAGGGTGCCTTCGGGCCGGTGTATTTCCAGTTGGTTTCGCCGTTCAGCGGATGGAGGCCTTTGCCGGGACCGGTCGAATACTCATACCAGGAGTGGTCGACATATTCCGCGATCTTCTGCTCGTCGACAGGATGGACCTTGGAAAGGTCCTTGCCGATTATGGCGCCGCGGGGCAGCCAGAGGACTTCCGGCTTGCCGCTGTTGTCGGCCGGGAACTCTCCGTAGCTGAGGAAGTTGCCGACTCCGCCGCCGATGCCGGCCCAGTCCTTGTAGAATGAGGCCACGGCGAGAAGGTCCGGGATATATACCTTGTCGACGAATTCCTTTGCCCTGACAAGGATAAGCCGGATTTGCTCGAGT
>DASRZQ010000159.1:0-11599 GCA_035686205.1 Geobacteraceae bacterium | reverse complement strand
GTTCCTGGACATCGGCTACAGCACCGCCCACATCACAATGATGTTCTGGTTCCGGATCGCCTTCTCCATCGGTTTGGTGTTCCTCTGCGGGGTGTTGATCACCGTCCGGCACCTATTTACCCTGAAGCCGGATGAGGCAGGTTCCCCGGAGTAAAACCACAGGTCTTTTTCTCAAAAAAAGAGAGGCTGTTTTTCCGGAAAATCAGCCTCTCCCCTCTTCCCGTCGGATAGGCATGACTATTTGAGCTTGGCCGATTCGGGACTGACGTGCCATACGGTTATATGATAATGGGGAACTTCCACGCCCGGATGTCCGGGGTTGAAGCTTATGTCGACCTTTTTCACGACATTGCTGCCCACCGTCAGGCCGTTGAAGTTCTTGTGATTGTCCATATCACCGATGGGAACCATGTAGATGGTCGCAACGAGAGTTCCGGCCCGGTCATATGCGAGGAACGGTCCGACCGGCAGGGTGGAGGGATTTACGTAAAGGCTGCCCATTCCCGGTATGAAGTCCGGAAGTTTGACCAGGCTGCTTACTTTTTTATATGACGAATCCGGCAAATGCACCGGGCCTGCAGCAAAAGCAGGAAGGGCAAGTGCCAGCAGGACCGCGCTTATCGTTAAAAGCTTTTTCATGTCAATGACTCCTTTCGCTTTTCCTTGCCAGTGATCGGAACGCTTGAGAATTTCGGCGCAAACTAATCCCGGTCACGTTTTTCAAGCCTCCGGAAGACCCCGGAGACAATCCTGTCACATCGTTCGCCGTCGAATGGAAATACCTCGGCGGCAGTCGAATCCACCAGGCTTGACAGATGCTGCTGCAGGATCTTGCGCGCCCGGTGATATCGGGTTTTGACCGTAGCCGGTTCCACGTCCAGACATTCGGCAGTCTCCGCCACGGACAATTCCTCGACACCGCAGAGGATGAAAGCCATTCGATAGGCATCGGGGAGGGCATCAATGGCTGATTCCATTAACCGGCGCAATTCCGCCCGTCCCGCGCTCTGTTCCGGACTGGGCACACTGGAAATCAGATCGGCCATAAAATTCGCCTCCTCACTCTCCTGAGGCTCATCCAATGAGATGCTGTCTCTGGCGATACCGGCATGGCGCAGACGTCCCAGTGCCTCGTTGACGGTGATCTTTGCCAGCCACGCAGACAACGGACCTTTCCCCTGAAATTGCCCAAGGTTTTCATACGCCCGGATGTAAGTGTCCTGGACCACGTCTTCGGCATCCGCCTCGTTGCGCAGAATGCCGCGGGCAATCCGGTACAGACGCCGGTTATTTCGGCGCATGATCAGCTCGAAGCTTGCGGTGTCGCCTTCAAGGACCCGACGTACTACATCCGAGTCCGGGATCATTCCTTCAAAGCCATCCGCCAGGTTCATCTCACTGTCCTCCGTTTTTTCTTCTCTCACTACGTTGATGCAATTCGAAGCGAAAAGGTTCCCAAAAACAATTTTAGCTGTTTTTTTCCGTAATAAGGAATTTTGATTTGCATCAAGGGCCGGAAACGGAAGTGCGGATATTATTGCACTGTAACTATCCGGAAACAAACTTGTTACGAGCGACTCAGGAAACTGTTCTCGGCGGCTTGACCGGCAAAATGGTGCATCCCCTTGCCCGGTCATCTTCCCGAACGATTAGAATTCATCGCCTGTACACGGCGGAAAGGAAAGAACTATGGCTGAAAAAATTGTGATTGTCGGAAACGGCATGGTAGGTCACCGTTTCTGTGAAACTTTGATTGAACGGGGCCTTGCGTCGGAAAACAGGGTGATCGTCTTCGGCGGCGAGCCGCGGCCGGCTTACGACCGGGTCCACCTCTCGTCATGGTTCGGAGAGGAGCCGGTTGACCTCACCCTGCAGAGCGAATCATGGTACGGCGACAACGGGATCAGGCTCCACCTGGGTGACGCGGTGACCGCAATCGACCGCGGCTCCCGCACGGTCACTACCGCGTCCGGACACCGCGAAACGTACGACCGGCTCATCCTCGCCACCGGTTCCTCGGCGTTCATGCCGTCGCTGCCGGGAATAGACCGACCCGGCGTGTTCGCCTACCGCACCATCGAGGACCTGGTGGCGATAACCGGCTACAGCAAACAGGCTTCGCGGGTAGCCGTGATCGGCGGAGGGCTGCTCGGACTGGAGGCGGCCAAGGCCTGCCTGGATCTGGGCCTCTCCACCACCGTGGTAGAGATGGCGCCCCGGCTCATGCCCCGACAGCTCGACGACAAGGGGGCGGCGGTCCTTTCCGAAGCGATTCGCGGACTTGGCATAGAGGTGCGCACTGGCGTGGTCACCTCCGGTATCGAGGGAAACCGGTCGGTAACCGGAATCAGTTTCCGTGACAGTTCGACCCTGCCGGTAGACATGGTGGTGGTTTCCGCCGGAATCGTGCCTAATGACAAGCTGGCGCGCGGATGCGGCCTTGAAGTGGGGGAACGCGGCGGCATTGTGGTGGACGATGCCCTGCAGACAGGCGATCCGGCAATTTCCGCCATCGGCGAGTGTGCGCTCGTAGGAGGGAAGATTTACGGTCTCGTTGCCCCCGGCTACGAAATGGCGCGGGTGGCGGCGGCCCGCATCGCCGGCGAACAGGCGACCTTTACCGGTTTTGACTGCTCCACCAAGCTGAAACTGCTCGGGCTCGACGTGGCCTCCCTGGGCAACCCCTTCGATCCCCATCCGGAAAACAAGGTGGTGGAGGTGCACGATACGGTCACCGGCATTTACAAGAAGATGCTGATAGACCCGGCGGGGGAAAAACTTGTCGGGGCGATCCTGGTGGGAGACGCCGAACCGTACGGTCCGCTCTCGATCTATGTCAAAGGCAACAAGAACCTGCCGGAACAGCCCCAGTCACTGATCGTCAAGGGCTGCCACGGCGCCGGCATGGCGATCGAATCGCTGGAGAACGACGACATCATCTGCTCCTGCAACAACGTCAGCTTCGGCACCATCCGCGACGCCATCGAACTGCATGAACTCCGCACAGTGGAGGGAATCCAGAAGTGCACAAAGGCCGGAACCGGCTGCGGCGGCTGCCTCCCCATGGTAAAAGCTATTCTCAACTACGAATTGCAGAAAGCGGGCATCGAAGTCGACAATTCCCTCTGCGAACATTTCCGCTATTCGCGCCAGGACCTGCTGCATATCGTCAAAACGAAAAAAATCCGCTCCTTCGGCGCGCTTCTGGCCCAATACGGCCGGGGCGACGGCTGCGTGGTGTGCAAGACGCAGATCGCCTCCATATTCGCCTCGGTCTGGAACGAATACGTGCTTGACAACGATACGCTTCAGGATACCAACGACCGCTTCCTCGGCAATATACAGCGAAACGGCACCTATTCGGTGATTCCCCGCTCTCCGGGCGGAGAGGTTACCCCGGAACAGCTGATTGTCATGGGTGAAGTGGCCCGTGAGTTCAACCTGTACACCAAGCTGACCGGCAGCCAGCGTGTGGCGCTTTTCGGCGCCCACCTGGAGGACCTTCCGAAAATCTGGGCGAAGCTGGGAGCCGTGGGGCTTGAGTCGGGCCACGCCTATGCCAAGGGGCTGCGGATGGTGAAAAGCTGCGTCGGCGACTCCTGGTGCCGCATGGGCATGGGGCCGTCGGTCGATTTCGCCGTCGAACTGGAGAACCGCTACAAGGGATTGCGCTCGCCCCACAAGCTCAAGGCGGCGGTCTCCGGCTGCACCCGCGAGTGCGCCGAGGTGATGTGCAAGGACTTCGGCCTGATCGCCACCGAGCAGGGCTGGAACCTCTACGTCGGCGGCAACGGCGGCGCATATCCCCGGCATGCCGACCTGCTGGCCAGGGACATCGATCGGGAAACTGCGATCCGCTATGTCGACCGATACCTGATGTATTATATCCGCACCGCGGACAAGCTGGAACGCACCGCTACCTGGCTGCTCAACCTCGAAGGCGGGGTGGAGAAGCTGAAGAAGGTGATAATCGACGATTCGCTGGGGATCTGCGCCGAGCTTGAGGCGGAAATGCGGCGCATACTGGCCGCGCAGCACGACGAATGGGCGGTCACGGTGGCCAGGCCGGAGCAGGCCGCGAAATTCCGCCATTTCGCCAATGCCGACGGGAAGGACCCCGTCCCGTTGATAACGGTTCGCGGCCAGTCGAAACCGGAGCTCTGGCAGAAGGAGTACACCATACCGGAGGTGGAGCCCGAAGTGCTTGAAGGACCTCGCGAGTGGGTAAAACTGGGAAGCGCGGTCATGGTGCCGAAGGACGGCGGCGCCACGTTCAGGTTCGGCCGTCACCAGATCGCCATCTTCAACTTCGCAAGCCGTAACGAGTGGTATGCCTGCCAGAACCTCTGCCCGCACAAGCAGGAGATGGTTCTGTCGCGCGGAATTACCGGCGATACGGCCGGAATTCCCAAGATCACCTGCCCGATGCACAAGAAGTCGTTCTCGCTGCAGGACGGCCGCGGGCTGGGCGATGACATCTACTCGATCCAAACCTTCGAGGTGAAAGTTGAAGGGGATGATCTGCTGGTGAAACTGCCGTCGGAGGAAAATCTCGACCGGCTCCATATCTGCGATACCCGGGAACCTTGTTCCTGCTTTGGGTGATTTTCAAATTCATTTCTGATTATCACTAATCTCCCGCTATCAAGATTCTCCCCCCTTCCTTGACGGGAGGGGGTCAGGGGGTGGGTGAAGCTTCAATTGACTGAGATCATGGAACTTTCACCCCCACCCTGGCCCTCCCCCGTTGTATAGACTGGGGAGGCTGGCGGGAGATTAGTACCATTCAGGAATTCATTTATTGCCGGGCTTAATCTTCTTGACAAATGACCATTTATATGTGACATTTGTCTTATAGATGACCGGGAGGTGAATGTTTATGGGATACGCGGAATTGGCCAACATACTCGGCATTGAAGAACCAAGGGACGAGGCGGATCTGGTTGAATTGACCAGGAAAGGGCTGTCGGCGGACGTGGCCCAGGCCATCGCGGACAAACTGGGCATATCCGTAAACGAATTGAGCCAGTTCATCCACGTTTCGTCACGCACCCTGAAACGGCATAAAGGGGAAATCCTTGATACCGGCCTTTCGGACCGCCTGATGACCGTGGGCCGGGTTTACGCCCGTGCCGTCGAAGTATTCAAGACCGAGGAACGCGCCACCCGCTGGCTGAAAAGCCGGATCCTGGCCCTGGGCAATGCGAGACCGCTGGATCTGCTGGATACGTCAACCGGGGCGGGTATGGTCATTACCATCCTCGGCCGCATCGAGCATGGTGTTTATTCATGATCCTGTACCGGCTTGCCCTCGGGGAATACGCGGAGGACCTGAGCGGCGAAGGCGCCAGGCGTGACGGCGGACGGTGGAATACGCCGGGCGTGGCCGTGGTCTACACATCGGAAAATATCCCCCTTGCGGTCCTTGAGACCCTTGTTAATGTACCTCAGGAATTCCTGTCCGAGAACCCTCTTCTCTTTCACAAGGTTTCCATTACTGTCCCCGACGATGCATCGATCCAGGTCGTTGATACTTTGCCGGATGACTGGCAAAGCTGCCCGCCGCCTGCATCACTGGCAAGGATCGGATACCAGTGGTCAAAAGAGAATAAAACCCTGCTTCTCAAGGTGCCTTCCGCGGTCGCCGGCGAGGGAAACTGGAATTATCTCATCAACCCGTTGCACTCGCAATTCAAGACTGTGCGCATAATCCATCACGAACCTTTCCGGTTCGACGCCAGGCTGATAAAGGCAGACAAGCCCGAACCCATCGATTTTGAAAGCCGCAGCAGAAAAATCAGAGCCCGCAAAAAGAAATCTTAAAATTCATACTCATTTGAAGCAAATCCACAAAAACCCTAATCTTTTTTCTTTCTTTTCCGCAGGACTCCGCCATCAGCATTTTTTCCCTTCCAACGATCTCTTTAAGTTTGGCAATTCAATGTTTCTCAGATTTCTCGGTTTAAAATGAAGTTTTTAATTTGAAAGTCTTTTGTTACATTTACGAAATCGTAGAGGTATTATTTTGAGATCCTGATTTTAGTTCCCTAAAGATTCCGCTGAACTTTTCAGGCTAAAATCCGAAAAGAAAAAGACAATATTTTTCTGAATCTTAACAAAAGTGTGTGAGGCTCTGCCTCATCGCTGACATCCCCTTCTATGCAAACAAATCGGCTTTGGATGTGGTTTGGCTGATGAAGGCTTACAGAAAAAATAAGAACCAAAAACTTGGCAGACTGCAAACCAAAAGGCTGCACAAATGAAAATTACAACAAGATTCTTGTATATAGACGTTTTGCTGGTAGTGATAGCCCTCTTTGTGGCAACCCTTACATTCCTCACCGAAATTCACGATGCTGCCGAGACATTGGCCATAAAGGAACAGGATCATCACCTGAAAACTTTCTGGAAACTCCTTAAAACCAAAGGTCAGGATTTTCGGATAATTAAAGGGAAATTACTGGCCGGCGATTACGTAATCAATGGCAACAATGAGCTCCCCGATCAAATGGGTGACATCTTTGGCTGCACCGCGACGATTTTCTTGAGGGATACGCGCATTTCCACCAACGTGCTCAAGCCTGACGGCAAACGAGCGGTCGGAACAAAGTTGCAGGGGCCCGCATACGATGCGATTTTCAAAAGTGCGAAACCTTACAGGGGCGAAGCTCTGATTCTCGGCATTCCCTACCTTACCGCCTATGACCCCATGAAGAACGGAAAGGGCGAAATCATCGGCGCCCTCTATGTCGGCGTTAAGAAAAGCGAATATTTTACAGTGTATGATGAACTCAGGAATAAAGTTCTGATTTTGGCATTCATATTGGCCCTGCTTTTCTCAACGTTCGCCTTCCTCCTGATCAGGTTCCGCAGAAAAGCCGATGATGCGGTGGAAGAAAGTGAGGTCAAATACCGGAAACTATTTGAACTGCATTCGGATTCCATACTAATGGTTGACCGTGGCACCGGCGAAATTCTCGAGGCCAACGCTTCTGCTTCGAAGCTCTACGGATATGCAAGGAAAGAATTACTTGCTACGACTTGCTATGAGCTGTCCGCCGAGCCGGACAAAACCCGTGTGGCTTTGGAGGCAGGTCAGCATCAAGTCTCGACAAGATGGCATCGAAAAAAAGACGGGACCATTTTCCCGGTGGAGGTCTTCAACAGCTTTTTCACGTGGCATAAGCGCCAGGTACTCATTGCGGCCATCAGGGACATCACCGAGCGGAAGCTGTCCGAAGAGGCCCTGCGGGAAAGCGAGAGACGGCTCATGATGGCCATGGACCTGGCCAGATTGGTGCAATGGGAGTACGACGTTGAAACGGCAACGTTCTTTTTTGATGATAAGTTCTATTCGCTCTACGGAACGACAACCGGGCAAGAGGGGGGACCTTTTATGTCAGCGGAAGCCTATGCCCGCAAGTTCCTTCCCCCGGAAGAATCTCCACTCGTTGCTGCTGAAATTGGAAAGGCCCTGGCAACCAAGGATCCGAATTTCACCGGCCAACTTGAGCATCGTATCATCCGCGCCGATGGGGAGGAGCGGTTTATATCCGTCCGTTATATGGTAGTTTGTGACCGGACTGGCCATGTCGTCAAAACCCGCGGCGTGAATCAGGATATCACCGAGCGCAGAAACGCGGAGTTGGAAATACGGGAAAGCAACGAACGTTTTCGTGTCGCTTTTGAGACAATTCCTGATTATGTGAGCATCAGCACGCTTGAGGACGGCATTTTTGTGGACGTCAACCCGGGGTTTACCCAAACGGTCGGATTCACACGGGAGGAGGTGCTCGGAAAAAGCGCTCTTGACTTGAACCTGTGGAATGACCCCGGAGACCGTCAACGGGTTCTCGATATGATCAGGGAGAAAGGATTTTTCAATAACCTGGAGAACAAATACCGGCATAAGGACGGGCGTATCATCGACGTATCCATGTCCGGCAGAATCATAAAACTCAATAACAATTCGTATTTGTTCGGGTTTCTGAAAGACATAACCGAACATAAAAAAGCCGTTGAGTCGATGTCCCGTCTCAATCGTACACTGAGGACGCTCACAAGATGCAACGAAATGCTGGTTCGGGCCGAAAACGAATCAGACCTTCTCCATGAAATATGTCGCGTCATCGTGGAAGACGGAGGATATCTTTTTGCCTGGGTAGGCTACGCGGAATATGACAAGGAAAGGACCGTCCGTCCGGTAGCCCATGCCGGTCATGAAGATGGCTACCTGGAAAAACTCAACATTTCCTGGGCAGAAACCGAAAGGGGCATGGGACCGACCGGGATAGCCGTTCGTTCCGGACTGCCGTCCTATGTCAAGGATATTGAACAAGACCCGGCTTTCGCAATCTGGCGGGAAGAAGCGGCTAAGCGTGGCTACAGGTCTTCATTAGCCATTCCGTTAATGTCCTCCGAACAGACAGGTGCTCTGAATATCTATGCCTCGGAGCCTGAGGCTTTTGATGCCGAAGAGATAGGGCTGATGGTTCGGCTGGCCAATGACCTGGCTTACGGAATCAAATCGCTTCGCACCCGTGAAAAACACCGGCAGGCTTCCGAGGCATTATGGGAGAGCGCGGAGGAATACAGGAAGCTTGCCGGTGTCCGCGACCAGGAGCGGAATCTCCTGCGCGCCCTTATCGATTCCATTCCCGACCTGATATTCTTCAAGGATCATGAAAGCCTCTACCTTGGCTGCAACAAAGCCTTCGAGGCTTTTGCCGGACGTTCGGAAAAGGATCTGACAGGGCTCAACGACCTTGACATGTTCCCACAGGAAGTCGGTGAGTTTTTCCGGGAGATGGACCGGCAGATGATGGCGCGACGTGAGGCGCAACGCAACGAGGAGTGGGTTGATTATCCCGATGGTCGGCATGTACTTCTCGAAACTCTCAAGACCCCATTTTACGACAATGAAGGCAAGGTTCTCGGTCTTATCGGGGTCAGCCGCGACATCACCGAACGGAACCGTGCCGAGGAGGCATTGAAGAACTCGGAAGCGCTGTTGCGAAAGGTGTTCGAGACCATTCCCGACTTGCTGGTTGTTCTGGACGCCGACCTTAGAGTCCTCAAGTCAAACTGGCATGGGTACGAAAATGTTGTGGCTTCGTCTTTATGCGACAATGCACATTATTGCTATGACTTGTTCTTCGAAGGGCAAGGCAGACCCTGCAACTCCTGCCATGTAATAGAAGTTCTTAAAACAGGCAATCCAGTATCCACGGTGAAGTTTAATCAGAAAAGGACCTCTTGCCGTGAGATACACGCTTACCCGGTGTATGACGATTCGGGGCATGTCTCGATGGTTGTCGAACATGTTAGGGACATCACCGCACTCAAGCGGGCGGAAGATGATCGCAAGAAGCTCGAAGAGCAACTGCAGCAGTCACAGAAGATGGAGGCAATCGGACAGCTCGCCGGGGGAATCGCCCACGATTTCAACAACATCCTTACGGCCATTATCGGTTACTCCGAAATCATCAGCATGCGGATCGGGAAAGAAAGCCCTCTTCGACATTTCATCGAGCAGGTTCTCGCCTCTTCCGGACGGGCAACCGAGCTTGTAAATGGTCTTCTCGCCTTCAGCAGGAAGCAGGTTCTGCACCCGAAACCGGTGGATCTCTGCGAAATCGCCCAGGGATTCAGGAAAATGCTCGGAAGGATCATCCGTGAAGATATTGAATTCATGACAAAGGTTTTTGAAAAAGAGCTCGTTGTCATGGCGGACAAGGGACAAATCGAACAGGTTCTCATGAACCTTGTGACGAACGCCAAGGATGCCATGCCACAGGGTGGAAGGCTATCGGTCGAAGTCTCTCCGGTCTTCATGGACTCGGAATTCGTCCATACTCACGGTTTAGGGGAACCCGGACACTACGCCTGCATCTCCGTGACGGATACGGGCTGCGGAATGGATGAAGAGACGCAAAAGAAAATATTTGAGCCGTTTTACACCACGAAGGAGGTCGGCAAAGGTACGGGACTCGGCATGGCCATCATATACGGGATCGTCAAACAGCACAACGGTTACATCAATGTCTATTCGGAACCGGGAACCGGAACGACATTCCGTGTCTACCTGCCGTTATTGGAAGAAGAGAAGAACGACTTACAAGATACGCTGAATGCTGAACCGCCCGAAGGCGGGACTGAAACGATTCTTCTTGTCGAAGATGACGAGACGGTACGTGAGCTGCACAGGATGATACTTGAAGAGGCGGGGTACACGGTTATCGAGGCGATCGACGGTCAGGACGCCCTGACAAAATTCACGGAGTACCGGTCGGCAATTGATATGCTCGCCACTGACGTTATTATGCCGAAGATTGACGGGAAAAGTCTTTACCAGCAAATCCAGATGCTTCGTCCTGAGATGAAGGTTCTTTTTATGAGTGGATACACGAAAGAAATCGTTATTGAGAAAGGAATACTGGAGGACGAGTCAAACTTTATCTCGAAACCGGTAACGTCTTCTGATTTGCTGATTAAAGTGCGGAACATCCTAGGACGGCATTGAACTGTCAGGTAATGCCCATTATGGCAAAAGGCGTTTCAACCGACAAGAATATCCGAAGGAGCTTTCCTCGAAGCGGGAAAAATATGAATCAGACTGCTTAAAATTCTCTCGTCAATGGCAGTACCTAATGCCTTTACAAAATCAGTCTTAAGGCGGAATCGAGGGCAATTTCCCCCCATGCGAAATGATTTGAACACCCTTTTCAAACTCCTTATGGAAATCGGTTCCAATTGGGTTGGGAAAAGTGCGTAAATTCGTGAAATCATTCTTGTACGCTCTTCCTTTAGTAACAATTGTTACTTTAGATTGATTTTTGTTTATGCGTTCTACCCAAACTCCAATCTCCGTCCTGCATGGACAATCCTCCGGTCCTATGCCAGCAAGCAAGTAATTTTCTTCATAGTGTGCTTCATAGGAATTTGCCTCCTTCCTTTGTAAAACATTCAATGCGATCACCCATGCCTGATATCTGGTAACAGGATAGACCTTTGATATGGAGTCTTCCCCGTTACTTTTTGCGATGAGGACATCAATCGGCGAAAAGCACAATGCACTTTCACAAAAGGACAGCATGAATAAATGCGTGACAATAAGTAGCACAAACGATTTTTTCATATGGTGAAGTTGAGTGATCTCGAGGCAAGATTTTAAGCGACGGGCTCAAGGGAACCATGGAAACAGAGGAAATGACCCCCCTGTTTCCATGGTGTTTGATTACTGCTCTACCATAGTCTCAAAAACTGCCACAGTGCGGCGGTTTTTCAACCTTCCCGCGGCTGTCTTGTTGTCCGCTATAGGTTTTGTGGGACCATAGCCTTTTGCCTGCAGTCTGGACGAATCTATGCCGAAATTTTTCACGAGGTAATTCCTGACGCTATCCGCGCGACGCTGGGAAAGCTTCATGTTGCTTTTCAATTTGCCGACACTGTCGGTGTGGCCTTCGATGGTCGTGGTGGCTGTCGGGTATTTTTTCATGAATTCCGCAACGCGGGCAAGTTCGCTGTCGTATTTCGGCTTGATTTTGGCTTTGTTCGTGTCGAACTCAACCAGCAGGGTCATCGATTCCTTTTTCAATAC
>DASRZQ010000158.1:0-7175 GCA_035686205.1 Geobacteraceae bacterium | reverse complement strand
CTTTTCCGCGTGGTCGGCGCAGTGGAAGACGACATAGCGGGCATCCGGCTTCAGGTGCGCAGCTTCGAGCAGGGCGCTCAGACGCGCGCCTTTCCACTTGCCTATGGCGCTCCAGCCCTCTACGCAATCATGCCGCGTTATCTGGGTCCGGCCGGGAAGCGCGCGGATTTCGTCCAGGGAGAAGTTCATGGGTCTTTCAACCAGGCCGTCTACCTCCAGGCGATAGTCCGCGAAGCCGTTGCTCGCCATCCTCATGTATGCCGGGTTGCCCGGCATGGCTGTCCCGTTGCTCCTGAACCGAGGTGACAGGTCGGCTTCCGTGAATTCCTGCGCCATGGCCCTGCGTGGCAAAATAAGCCTGTGCGCCCGATACGTGGCCTTTTCGCCGAGGCCAAGTACTTTCGGAAACCATGTGGTATCGGAAAGTCTGTCGCAACCGGCAAGGGCCAAGGAACATGCCCCGGCGAACATGCGCGCCAGCAGGCCCCGTCTGCTCATCTTCATGCCGTCACCCATGGTCCGCCTCCGATTTGACCCTGTAATATCCGGTAATCATGGAGCGGATGTTGTTCCAGAACCCGCTGACGACAACCATGAACACATGAATGAACGTGAACAGCATCAGCGCCCAGGCGACGGCGAAATGTATCGTCCGCACCGACTGCCGGCCGCCGAAGATATCCACCCAGCCGGGCGGCAGCGAGTCCAGCGCGGGAGACATGCCGAGGCCCATCAGGACGGCAAGGGGCGCGAGCAGCAAAATAACCGACAGGTAGGCCAGCTTCTGCAGCATGTTGTAGCTCGCCTCCCCTTTCGGGAAGCGGAAACGGAAGTGATCGACAATCGTTGCTCCCACTGAGCGCCAATCCCGGCCGGTCGGCAGGAGATCCCGGCGCAGATGTCCGCCTGCGATAGAGTATGCGAGAAAACAGACGCCGTTGACCACCAGCAGCCAGGCGACGAAAAAGTGCCAGCGGCGCGCCATGGCAAGCCAGCGGATGCCGGGTATGGTAAGCCAGGACGGAAATCCGCGTGCGACAAGTTCACCATTCGGTTCCCTTGACGTCCCGAGAAATCCGGTGGTATCGAACTCGTGGCCGAAAATCCTGGTGACGCCGAAGACTTTACCATCAGCGGTTTCCCTGGCCTGAATATCCAGGAAAGGCGGAGCGCCGCCGTAAGACTCCTCGCCCCAGTAAAGTGCCGGATGTGCGTTGAAAATATTGAGGCCGCTCATCAGGAGAATGCTGAGCAAGAGAACGTTGACCCAGTGCATGGCGCGCACCGGCAAAGAGTGGCGATAATAGGGTTTACCCCCGGAAGCCCCGCGTTTCGATCCGGTCATGACAATTGCCCCCGAAAAAAACAAGTCCGATTCCGTGATAACATAACGATATCATAACTTCATTCCCGCGCAATCAGCTTGTCTCCCGGACCAGGGGAACGGGAATTTTCTTCCCAGGAGCAATCCTGCGCAAGCCCCCTCATCCGCCCCTTCGGGTCACGCCTGGGCGCCGAAGCGCTTCAGCGCGCAGGCACCTTCTCCCTCATGGAGAAGGGATGGATATTTCCCCTCTCCATGAGGGAGAGGGTGGAGTGAAACGCCGGGTGAAAGGTAAACGCAAGTCGAAACAACAATAAGTCTATTCTTTCTTTGGAGTAAGCAGATAAACGCTAATCTGATTTCGTTAGGAGAGATTTAAACTAAGTGCATGATTTCATATATACGGTGTCATCTCGACCAAAGGGAGAGATCTTAATGCATACGGCAAAACCAGCAAGATTTCTCTCTTTGTTCGAAATGACGACATTTCCGCCGAAATATTGATACGTCATCAAAATTATGAACGGGTGTGCTAAGTAAATACCGGATCTTCAAAGGGTAAAATAAAAGGTCGCTCCTTCTTCGACTTTCCCTTCGGCCCAGACCTTCCCGCCGTGGCGGTGAATGATCCGCTGTACAGTCGCCAGCCCTATCCCTTTTCCTTCATACTCTTCCGTGCCGTGGAGTCTCTGGAAGGCAACGAAAAGCTTTTCGGCATAGCGCATGTCGAAGCCGGCGCCGTTATCGCGCACGAAACAGACCGTTTGTCCGTCCTGCTCGAAAATGCCGAATTCGATCAAGGCGTTTTCGCGGCAGCGTGTATACTTCCAGGAATTCCCCAGCAGGTTTTCCATGACGGAACGCATCAGTACCGTGTCCGCCTGGACGGTAATGCCCCTGGCGATATTGAAGTTTACATGCCTGGCCGGATCCGCCTCACGCAGGGATGAGGCGATTTCGCGGGCAATTGCGCTCAGGTCGACGGCGGTCAAATTCATTTCGCCGCGGGTAACTTCCGACAGCTTCAGCAGGGCATTGATGAGATCATCCATCTTCCGGCATGCGCCGCTGATCCGTTCAAGACAGTCCCTGGCGCCTTCGGCCAGGGTTTCCCCGCAGTCCTCCATCAATATTTTGGCAAATCCGGTGATGTGCCTGAGCGGCGCCCGCAGATCGTGGGAAACGGAATAACTGAAAGCCTCCAGCTCCCTGTTCGTGTCTTCAAGCGCCCGGCTTCGTTTCAGCAGGTCGCGGTTGAGGCAGTCGATTTCCTCCTGTGCCCTGGACCGCCATTCCAGCTCTTTTTCAAGGCCGCGGTTCGCTTCGACAAGCTGAGCGGTCCGTTCCGCGACCCGTTCCTCGAGTGTCCTGTTCAGCCGGTTCAATTCGTCATTTACCCGCTTCCGCTCGTTCACTTCGCGCTCGAGCTCGATACCTGCCCGTTCAAGATCGGCGATTTTCTTATCCAGCTTGCGGAACAACGTTTCGCTGTAGTCCTTGAGGAATTCGTCATCCTTTCTTTGCTCACTGCCCGCCGGGGCAGCCCGCTCCGCGGGCGTGCCGGCAAGCACTTCACCGATCAGGCTGACCAGTACTTCGGGTTTCTGCGGCTTTATGACAAACCGGTCGGCGCCGAGGCCGAGGGCCAGCGCCTCATCCTGCGCTTCCGTATAGGTGGCGGTGTAAAATACAAATGGAATATTCCCGAGGCTTTCATTTTTTTTCAACTCGCGGCACAACGAATAGCCGTCCATGACCGGCATCAGTATATCGCTCACCACGATATCCGGACGGTCAGCCATGGCGGATGCAAGCGCTTCTTTCCCGTTGGCGGCGGTCATTACCGAATAGCCGTGCCCCTTCAGCAGAACTTCCAGCATGTAGAGATTTTCTCTGTTGTCGTCCACGATCAGAACGGTAGGCATCACAAGCTCCGTTTAACACCAAGAACGGCAATTAGCCACGAATGACACGAATAAACACGAATCTTTTTAAGCCACCACTCAATTTCATGTCATCACCAATTTGGTGAGCGCTATCAGTTTATCAAGGGTTTGATATTTGGTGACTCCTGACCGATAAATGTTTCGCATTTATTCGTGCAAATTCTTGAAATTCGTGGCCAAAATGCTTTTTCCAGGCTTGATTATTCGTGCAACATGTATTGTTCGACCTGCCGCACGAAGGTGTCCGGATTGATCGGCTTTTCGATATAACCGGTACATCCCGCCTCAAGCGCCTTTTCGCGATCTCCCGCCATGGCGTATGAAGTGACGGCTATGATCGGCACCTCTCCGAGTTCGGCGGTCCCCCTGAGCAGGCGCGCGACAGTATAGCCGTCCATGACCGGCAGCTGAATGTCAAGGAGAATCAAATCCGGCTTGAGCGATGCGGCCAGTTCGACTCCCCTCTTCCCCTCCTTCGCCGCGAAAACCTGGAAACCCTTCTTTTCCAGGATGAAGCGCAACAGGTACAGGTTCTGTTCATTGTCTTCGATTATCAGGATATTCCGCTTCACCGGGCTTTCCTTTCCGTCGGGAGGCTGAAGCCGAAACGGCTGCCGGCCCCCCAGACACTTTCAACCCATATTTCGCCGCCCAGCAATTCGACCAGCCTTTTGCATATGGACAGCCCGAGACCGGTCCCTTCGTATTTCCGCGTCAGCCCGGTGTCGATCTGTTGGAACGGTTTGAAAATCGTGTCGATATCTTCGCCCTTGATGCCGATTCCCGAGTCTTTTATGTTGAAAATTATCTTTTCCGGCTCAAGCGAGCATGTCAGGCTCACCTGCCCGTGCCCGGTAAATTTGACGGCATTGCCCAGCAGGTTCAGCAGAACTTGCTCGACCCGGCGCTGGTCGCTGTTCACAGTATAGTCGCCGGGGCCGATATCCGCCGTCAGCTCGAGTCCCTTCACTTCCGCGAGCGGCCGGACCGCCTGGACAGTCCTGACGACCATCTGCCGCAGGTCGAACGGTTCACACGCCACCTGAAGCTGACCCGCCTCTATCTTCGAGATATCCAGGACATCGTTGATCAGCGACAAAAGATGATTGGCGCTGGCCTGCACCATCCCCAGCTGTTTTTTCTGTTCGTTGTTCAGCGGCCCCACCAGCCCCTGGAGGATTATGCCGGTGAAGCCGATGATGGAATTCAGCGGCGTTCTCAGCTCGTGGGACATGGTGGCGAGAAACGCCGACTTGAGCCGGTCGGCGGCCTCGGCGCGCTCCTTGGCGACGGCCAGGTCTTCCATTGTCCTCCGCAGTTCCCGCTCGGTCAGCACCAGCTGGGTGATGTCGACGCCTATCGAAAGAATCTCGGCAATCCCGCCTTCACCGTCGAAGATCGTCTTGTTGGTCCAGGCAATCCATACCCGTTCGCCGTTCTTGCGCATATTTTCGTTTTCGTTGCGGACATAGGCATCCGGACGGGCCACGATATCGTCGACCAGCGCGGCAAGGTCCCGCCCCGTCGAATCCGTCTCCGGCACAATGGTGCCGACAATGTTTTGTCCAAGAATTTCTTCTTCCGTGTAACCGAAAAAATCCCGGGCAAACTTGTTGAAAAAGGTCACCCGGCCGTCGGGAAGCCAGCGCAGAATGACGCTGTTGGCGCTCTCGACCAGATCGCGATACCGGGCTTCCCGGTCCACGAGAAGCTTCTCGGCGGCGATGCGCACATCAATCTCGTCCTGAAGTTTCCGGTTGGTTCTCTCCAGCTCGGCCGTTCGTTCGCCAACCAGCCGCTCCAGGTTGTCCTGGTATTGACGCAGCCGCTCTTCGGCAATCTTGCGCTCGGTAATGTCCTCCACGTATCCTTCGAGGTAATGGACTCCATCCTGCTCGTTACCGACTTTCCTCATGTAAAGGTTGGCCCGGAATGTCGACCCGTCCCTGCGGCGATAATCGACTTCGTCCCGTATGTATTTTTCGGAATCACGAACCCGCCGGATAATGTCCGGGCGCTGTTCCGGGTGAACGAACAATTCCACCGCGATGTCGGAGACGTCATGGATCATCCGTTCGGGGCCCGGATAGCCGAACATGACGGCCAGCGTCCGGTTTACGCTGATAAACCGCCCCGAAAAAGTGGACTGGAAAATGCCGACGGGCGCGTTCTCGAAAATGTCCCGGTATTTTTCCCGCGTCAACGGCGGGATCCCGTCATTCCGTTGCTCCATGATTCCCCTTTCTTGCGTTTGGCAATGACAGGCTTTTGAAATAACAAGTCATCAAAAAGTTCTGCTCTGCAACCCAGTTTCGACAAAAGTTACAAAGATTCATAATTTTACATTAATTGTATCACATATAATTATCCGGGAAAGCTTTATCACGGGTTAATACCAAGCCGCATTCAATTCATTGTCATTTCGAGCTCCAGCGAGAAATCTTGGACCCGTTTATCAAAGATGTCTCTCTTCGTTCGACATGACATGTTTTGCAGTTGTTTGATTGCAACCTGGTATGAGATAAAAAAATAAGGGGATTTTCCCGCCCTGACCGCGGGAAAATCCCCCGAATTCCCCTCCGTCAACAGGGGATCTGAATACGCCGGTTCCGGCACAAGAAGGATGCGACAACCGGATCTGCCCGAAACTTCAACCTTGCCATCAGAAGGTCAGCACAAGGGGCAAGACCATCTTCCTGTCGCTCCTGCCCGGCCCGGCCGGGAACTTCCACTTTTTCACCAGCGCCGTGATATCGGCCTCCAGCGCCGGCTGCTTCAGCCCGCTGGAAATCACGGAAACCTTTTTCACAAAACCGTCCGGCCCGATTACCAGTCTCAAGGAGATTGTTCCAGCGACACCGGGATGCTTTGCCAGATAGCCGGCGTAGCATGTCCTGATCTGTTCAAGAAATGCCGGCCGGATTGGCTCATTGCCGAGGCATTCGACCCTCGGACCGTCGTCCTGCGACGGTGTGCCGCCAGATCCGCCGTGCGGCCCGGCTTTCATTTTCGCCTCCTTTTTTGCCCGCATCGGCTTCTCGACATATCCCCCGTAATATGACATGTCGGCCACTTCCCTCATGGCAACCGGCGCGCATGCGGGTACGGCGTAATTCCCCGCGCCGACCGCCAGGTCCGACACCCCTTCCGGCAGCGGCAGCGGCTGCTGCACGGTTGTCGCATCCCCGCGCGCGCGGGCCTCGGAATCGATCGCCACGAAAGAAGTGTACGGGGTCAGAAGATTATAGGAAATACCAAGTGAAGTAATCTCTTTCACCCGTTCGTCGTTGTGCCGAAGGTTCTCGTAATCACCCAGCACGGCGATGCGATGCCTCGCCCACAGGTAGCGGAGCGCAGAAGTGCCGTCCAGGGGCTTCACATCGCCGACCTTCATTGTCTTTTCGTACTTCCCGTCGCCCGAAATGCCGCGCACGGTTATGGTTCCCCGCAGTGGACCGAGCCATTTGCCGAACACGACCACCGGCCGCTCCGCCAGCACATCAGGCACGCTCCGCGGCTCAATGTCGTAGGCGTCGAAACCGTCGAAATTTACCCTGACGTGGCTCAAAACCGGCGACTGGATATAAGTGCGGAACTTTTCGGCGGCCGCTTCCGCCTCTTCCGGCCTGGTGATCACGAACGGCTCGCCCATGCCGGCCCTGGCGATACCCTCCATGAGATGCCGGTTCACGCTCGTTCCAATGCCGAAGGCGAACATATTGGCTTCGCCGAGGTTTTTCCGGATCAGGTCGAAGGTCTCTCCCTCCACATCCACATACCCGTCGGTGGCGATGACCACCGTGCGGGAAAACCCGTCGATGCGGGGGATGGCCAGAGCCCGTTTCAGGGCGGGGAGCAGTTCGGTCCCCCCTCCCCCCTGCTGGCGGTCAATGACATCCAGCGCC
>DASRZQ010000157.1:0-10102 GCA_035686205.1 Geobacteraceae bacterium | reverse complement strand
GGGCGTACCGCCCTTTGTCGTATTCGGCGACGCGACACTCACGGAAATGGCCGCCCGGCGTCCTTCGAACGCGGCGGAGCTGCTGATGATCACGGGTGTCGGCCAGCACAAGCTCGGCAAGTACGGTGCCGAGTTTATCCGCGTGATCGCAGGGTTCGGCGAAGCGGGTTAGCAGCGAGGGTGGGTTTGAAACCCGCCCCTACCGCCCGGCGGCACTTATCTCGATACTACCCTTCACGTGTCCTTCGACTTAAATATGATTCTTCCTGAATAATTTTAGTTAATTGATACCGGAACAGCTCCGGGTGTAAAAAGAGGCTAATTTGAGCTATTTGTGATTATACTCCGAATTCGTTACGGGGGGCTGAAATGAAGAAGGATGGTTCCGTTTACCTCTACGCCTTCACCATTTTTTTGAGCGCATTTCTCCTGTTTCAGATACAGCCGATGATCGCCAGGATGATCCTCCCCTGGTTCGGCGGATCGGCCGCGGTCTGGATAACCGCCATGCTTTTTTTTCAGACTGCGCTTCTGGTGGGCTATCTTTACGCCCACTGGTCGGTACGCTCCCTCAGGCCCGGAACACAGGCCGCGGTCCATGTCATCATCCTCCTGGCAGCGCTCTTTTTCCTGCCAGTCGGACCCTCGGCCGCGTGGAAGCCTACCGGCGGCGAGGAGCCGATAACGCGCATCCTGGGGCTTCTCGCCTGCTCGGTGGGACTCCCGTATTTCCTCCTCTCCACCACCAGCCCGCTCATCCAGGCCTGGTACGGCAGGAGATTCCGGTCCGCCCTGCCGTACCGCCTCTTCGCCCTGTCGAACCTGGCGTCGCTGCTGGGGCTCCTGGCATATCCTTTCTTTATCGAGCCGTATATAACGCTCCGGCAGCAATCGATCGTCTGGTCCGCCGCATACGCCCTGTTCATGGTCTTCTGCATCATGGCGGCGGTGAAGAGCAGGCAGGATACCGCATCCGTCCAGGTTCAGGATGTCGGGGCAACGGAAACGGATGAGGCGTCAAGCCGCGCGCCGAAACTGAGCGAACTGCTCCTCTGGATTCTGCTGGCGTGCTGCGCGTCAACGATGCTGCTCTCGGTCACCAATCATCTTACCCAGAACGTGGCGTCGATACCTTTCCTCTGGATAATCCCCCTGAGCCTCTACCTCCTTACCTTCATCCTGACGTTCGACTGCGAGAGGATTTACAACCGAAAGCTCTTTGCCTGGCTGCTTGCCATCACCTTCGGAGTCATGACCTACGTCCTCTGGAACTGGACCTCGCGCGTGGACATCAGGCTGTCAGTCGCCGTTTATTCGGCGGGGCTTTTCATCTGCTGCATGTTCTGTCATGGCGAGCTGGTCAAGCGCAAGCCCGCGCCCGGGCATCTCACCCTGTTCTACCTGATGCTCTCCGCCGGAGGGGCGCTGGGGGGCATCATCGTGGGGCTCGCCGGCCCCATTTTCCTGAACGGATACTTCGAGCTTCCCGCCGCGCTCATCGCCTGTGCCGTCCTCTCGCTCATCACCGCCGAATTCCGCCCCCGGCCTGCCACCGCCGTATTGGCCCTGGCGGCCGTCTGCCTTACCGTGTCCGGGGTTCGCTATATAAATTCTTTCGGCTATTCCTGCCTTGCAATGTCAAGGAATTTCTACGGGAGCCTGCGAGTGATGGAGTATGACAAGGATACGGAGGATGAGGCCAGGGCGCTCATCCACGGGACGGTCATCCACGGCAAGCAGTTTACCGACCTCGACCGGAGGCGCGAACATATCACATATTACGGACCGCGGTCCGGCATCAGCCTAGCCCTGCAGTCGCTGCGACATTCGCCGCTCAAGGTGGGAGTAATCGGCCTGGGGGCGGGCTCGCTCGCCTCTTTCGCCGAACCGGGGGATGTGTTCAGGTTCTACGAGATCAATCCGCAGGTCGAGAAACTGGCAAGGTCTGAATTTACCTATCTGTCCGACTGCCGGGGGAAGGTGGAGGTGGTGATCGGCGACGGCCGCCTCGCGCTGGAACGGGAGCCTTCGCAGCAGTTCGACCTGCTGGTGGCCGATGCGTTTTCGGGTGACGCCATACCGGTTCACCTGATCGACCTCCAGGCGATTCAGCTTTATTTCCGGCATCTCAAGCCGTACGGCATCCTGGCGCTCAATATCACCAACACTCATCTCAACGTGGCCCCGGTTGTGGACAGGCTGGCCCGGGCGCTGGGAAAATATGCCGTGTCGGTGGTTAATGGAGACGACGAGGACCGGGAGATATATTTCGCCAGCTGGGCGCTTGTCTCTTCGAGGCCCATCCGGTCGTCATTGATCACCAAGGTCGCAACACCGCTCGAATCGCGTCCTGAGCTCAGGACGTGGACTGATGATTACAGTAATCTGTTTCAGATATTGAAGTGATCTCAAACTGAGAAGTGGAAGACGGAAAAGGGGAGAGATATATTTTGGAAAATCAAAGAAGCACGGGGGCTTGAAAGGCAAGATATTGGAATTTAATTTATGAAAAAATTTTGGGTTATTGACACCCGAGCGGTGAAGGGTGTAAAAAGGAGTTAATATGAATTAGTTGTAATTACAATTTTAATTTGTTCCGGAGAATTGGAATGGAGTGGGAAAGTAATTGGTTTGGCGAATAAAGCCGTCCTTATCAGTTTTGAGCTGATTGGACGGCTTTTTTGTTTGGATGTTGATAGCCGGAAAATTGTTTAACGACCTGACTGCATTGTCAGTCAATGAGAATTATGCATAAAAACAATATGTTACATCAAGATTGTTTTTTATGAGATATGGAAAGCTGAGGGAAGGAGTGGTTACGCTTTTCCGTTTTTTGAAACATGGGGAAGCGCAAATCTCTATCTTTTAAGGAGGTATCATGAGGAAAGTGCTCCGAAGAATAAGCATGATATTGCCGGTGTTGTGCCTGGTAATTACCACTGGATGCGCCTGGCTCTATAATCCGTCGCGAGACAAGCAAGGGCAGACAGTGGTCAAGGCGGCGTCCGACATAAAACCCCTGGAAACAGTCACAGCCATGGAGCAGCGCTACGCCGGTTTGCTGGACTTGGAGGCAGATGCGACCCGGCAGCGTTTTCAAAACATACGGGACGGACAGATTAAAACAGTTGTTTTTACCAACAACAATTTGAGAAAAACCCTCCTTGATCCGATCAAGGCCCGTCTCAACCAAATCGGCGGCAAATTCGACTCGATTGCCATGAACGACATGAGTATTAAACTGCAGATAAACAGCAATAAAATCGCCAGCCGCCGCGATGACCTTATTGGCGTGGCCCTTCCCACCTGTGAAGATCTGCTGAAAAATAAAGGGCTCACGGAAGAGGAAACGGGAAAAATACCCAAGGACTCTGTCGTACTGGTCCGACAAACGGTCCAGGATCTTTTGACATTGTGCGCGGAGCGGGAACAACTGTTAAAGAATTACGACGAAGCCTTGGGAAAGCCTGCGTCGGAAGCGGAGATGGCCGCCGCGGAGCGGCAGTTGTCGGAAGACCAGGACGGGCAAACTGTTAATGATAGTGTCCGCAAAGAAGTGACAACAAGACTTGAAGCTTTGAAGAAGCAATATGACGATGCTGCCAGGGATAAGAAGGACCCTGAATATCAAAAAAAAGTGCAGGAGGCCGGAAAGAATTTAACGAAGGCGCTCGAGGCGCTCGAGAAAGCGCAAGGAGCAGTGGGGCTCGAAGTGTTGGCGGAAGAGAAGGTAAAGCGGCTTGATGAGGTCATTGCGGCAATCGCCGACAACAATGTCGATACAGCGCAGTGGTCGGCCGACCTCAAGAAATCCGTAGCAATCGCAGGGGCCATCCCGGCCCTTGCCGACAGTACGGAGAAGGCATTGGCTGACGCACAGGCACCGCGGTTGGCCCCGCTCGTTATTGTTCGTCAACATTACCAGGAACTGGTGACTGAAGCGAACGAGGTTAAGACGGTCCTGGACAACAGAGTGAACATCTCCAGGAAACTTGTCACAGCCTACATTGACGAGGGTCGCCTGCTGGACGAAATTCGTATCGGGCTGGAACAAAATCATCCATCTTGGCTGAATCAAAGCTTCGTTGAGGTAAGCAAGAAGATCAAGCCGGAAGAAAAATTCGAATTCTACGAGATGGTCGGAAAATATTTCGGAGACGCGGCCAAGCTGCAAGCGGACGAAAAGGTGCTTGAGTACCAGCGTTTATCCACCTTTTATGATGAGGATTTCATCCGCTCGAAGCATGCGGTGGTGATGTGGCAGAATATGGTGGAGGGGATAGCCTCGGTACTTGCCCAATACCACAGTAGTGGCATCAAGGCGGACGAACTTGCCCGGTTTATCGAGGCAGCCGGAATTATCTCAATCGGAGTGGGGGTTAACAGATGAAAAAGATATCTAATGCTTTATTTCTTTTCGTTGCGATGCTGTGTGCCTTCGGCTGCTCGACTCCAAAAGATGTGCTGAGCCTTGCGAAACAGGGCGCGGCGATTACCGTGCAGACCCAATCGAAACTGACCGACTTCGTCGACCAGAAAAACGAAGTTTACCGGAAGCGCCTCGAAGCTATCAAACGCATCTCGAACGGCAACATTGAAGCATCTGCTGAAATTGCCGTTGAAGAATATGCTGCGGATCTGGCCGGAATGAAAGAGCAGTTGAAAATGCAGAAGACAATTTACGACATTTCCGACAAACGCCTGTCAACGCAAGCTCTCATGAGCAAGCAACAGTCCGACCTGGAAAAGAAGCTTCAGGCGGGAAGCTCCGTTACTGTTCCGAAGGACAAGTATGTAGCCCTTGCCACAGCCTTTTCCCAGCTGGCTGAAGAGTTCAGCTACAAAGAATGGGCCACTTTCGCGATCCAGTACGGCAAGGACGTGAAAAGCACGATGGATACTCTCAAGGATCAGGCAGACAAGGCAAAGAATACCGCGGATACTCTGGTGGCAAGCTCGCCCAAGCAGTAACAACAAAAGGGAGGACGCACAATGGCTCTCTATAAAAAGGATGCAACCCCGGAAGTCGAAGCTCTCTACTGGAAGGTTTATTTTGCGACATTGGATACAATGTATGAAGCTCAGGGGCGCCTTTTATCGCTCGAAAACGCGGCGACGGATCTCGGTGATCGCAGCATGTACCGATCGGAGCGTCTAAAGGTGGAAGCAAACATCGAGCTCCTGCGGGCAAAGCGGCTGGCTTTTTCTTCCGGAAGCCAGCCAATCGAGCCTCCCACACAGGCGACAGTGGATGCCGTCAGTGATCTGCTCAATAAGGTGTCCGGCTTGACCGCTGATCGAAAAACGGCATCCGTTATTCTGGATACGGCTACGCAGGCAATGAACATGTTCAATCAAGTGCAGACTTTGAGCTGAGCGCTGAATAGCTCTCGTGAATCGCCTGAACGAAAAGGGGACAGAGTTGAGAATCGGAAGACTTCTTGAGAGATTTATCCGCGACCTGCCGCCCATGTGGCAGGGTTTCGCGCTGTTTGTGTTCGGCGCAGCACTGCCTCATTTGGGCCGAGTGAATCTGAGAGAGCCGCGCAGGTCATGCCGCGGCCCGTTATGCATAAAAACGAAAGAGAGAAAAACTGATCAGTATCCGTTTATGTCACAAGAGGTGAACGGAATTTTCCATCCGTATTGTGACATGCACTCAATCAATTGAAGCGTCCCCCGGTTGTAAAAATCGCCTTGCGCGGTGCGTACGCGAATACGGCAGCTTTCCGGGTCGAGATAGGCGGTATATTGGCTGTATGAAGTGGTGGCGCGGACGTCCTGTGCGCAACGGGAAAGATTTTGTATTAACTTGTCCTGATCCGTCCCGCCAAAGACTTGAGAACAGCTTTGAGCCATGGCGGCATCGGCGAGTATTACTAACAACAGCCCCGATATCATAGTTGAAACTAACCTGGATTTTTCCATTTTTCCCTCCCCCAAAATGCCGACTGGCTATCTTATTGTTTGCCTTCCTGATTGGAACGGAATCCAATTTTGACGCTCCCGCCCCCCTTGCTTGCGACATGGTCATTCTATCCTTTTACGCAAACAGTTGCAATGCTCTTCGGTCCGCTGCCAAAGAAGAAGTTTGCGATTTCACGCAAGCCACAGAAGAAAAACGAGAAAGGCACTGCCGTCATGTTTTCCGAGAATTTTGGGGACATCCATGATAAGTCTTGTCAAAGGAAACCGGGGATTTCCCTTGCCTTGCCAAACTACCACCGGCAGCTTTGAATTGACCCTTCCTGCATTCCAACCTTTTTGATCTAATCACAACGTGTCTACATGACCACGATCTTGCGGCCAGGCCCCCATGCGCCGTCCTCATCGCAGTTTTCCCATTAATAGCACTCCAAAAGTGGTATCGAAAAAAGTTGGGGCCATCTATAAATTATTGTTGACAAATAATTTAATAAACATTAAAAAACATATATGTATGGTATGGGGAGAAAAGGGAGGCAGCCGCCCTTTTCCATTATCTCAATCAAACCAAAGGAGGGTATCATGAGAAACGTATTTTCGGCAGTCATCGTTGTTTGTGCATTGTTCACTGGATTTGTCAGTACGAATGCATTTGCGGCAACCACAACCTACACCGATTTCGCCGCATGGAGTCACGACATAACAGGAACTCCGGCAATTACCTCTTTTGATAATTTTGCCGTGGATACGCCGATAACGGCTCCTCTTGATGTCGGTCCCTTTATAGTTCAATCACAAGGTGGAAGGGTCGTTGATGTGCCCCCATATGAAAATAGTGATATAGTTTACGGTAACGGTACCCCTAATTTGTCGATATATGTCGATGGCACACAAGAAGTCGCGACGCTGGCTTACAAAACCCCAATTAATGCCTGGTTCGGCGATTTTTGGGCTGCAGGCAATTCCGGGTCCCCGCTGGAGGTGACCCTGGTGTCTGCTTCAGGGAATACAAATCTGGTAGTGGGGGGAAATGGGACAGACCCGAACTCTTTTGGTTTCATAACTGATCAGAAAATAACCCAGCTGATTTTCCACAATGCCATCAATGATGGTTTCAATCTGGATAATGTCGCGGTTCCATCAGCTGTTCCCGTTCCCGGGGCCATATGGCTGTTCAGTTCCGCTATTGCAGGACTTGCTGCATTGAGAAGAAGATTCATATGAATTTCGAATACCACGAATGATGCAGGGCTTCGATAAGTGAGAGCACTGAACCGCTCTGCGGAAACAATAAGCAAAAGCCATATCAAGAAATAAAGTCAATATCAACACAAGGGCCATATGAGGCAGCTTCTTCGGGGGCTGCCTTTTTTTTGGATATTTCGGGGATACTTTACTTGATTCCCGCCATTAATCCCCCAACCTGCATCCATCAGCAATGGGAATCCTGCTTGGACAAATCTACTGTATAATTGAAAGAAACGCATCGATCACGGAGGAACCAATGGATAAGACAGACGATACACGCGGCCTCAGCGACCCGTTTGATCTTAAACGTTTCACTGCTGCGCAGGAGAGGATTTACAGCACCGCCTTGGCCGAACTTAAAAGAGGTCAAAAGCAAAGCCACTGGATGTGGTTCATATTCCCCCAGATAGAAGGCCTGGGGCACAGCTCCACTTCGAGGCATTATGCAATCAAGAGCCTCGAAGAAGCACGGGCCTACCTAGCGCATCCCGTTCTCGGGCAAAGGCTCAGGGAGTGCACGGAGGCGGTGATGGCGGTGGAGGGGAGATCGGCCCCGGCAATATTCGGATACCCGGACGACATGAAACTGAAGTCGTCCATGACCCTCTTCGCCTTCGTTGACGAGGATCCGAACTCACCGTTTACACGGGTTCTCGAAAAGTATTACCGGGGGGAGAGGGACACCGGGACGCTCCAAATCCTGGAGACGCTCTAGGCTAATGGCCGGGAGGGTGGATTTAAATGTAAATATCGCTGGAACTGCAGTTTACGTGAACAAAAAAATAAATCCGAGTCGCTGTCGGGAATAATATCGGATTAATTCTTGCAAAAAAACACCCCAGTAACAAAGGAGGGTAAGTTACTGGGGCAAATGAGGGGCAGATAGTTGCAGCTATCTGCCCTTCGCAATTACAAAAACTTTACAAAAAGTATAAAACAATCGACCATCAACTGCAATATATATTTTTTAGCCTAACATACTGAAAATATTGAATGTTGTTTCAAACGAAACCAGCCCGAATTTTTCATTCGATTCATAAAAATGCATAAATCTTCCTACCAATAAATCTATAAACAAACTCTCATCTTCGCACGAAACAAAGACCGACTGACGTTATTTCATACCTCATTTGGAACATGCCTCGTACTATTTACGGTATAAACAACTGGTCAAAACTTGAATTCTCCATCTGCAGACAATTTGAGAGTGGAAATGCCGTAAAATTTAGTCGCGGATAAGGTTCTATCCGAAAAGAGCAGGGCTTCATCTGACACTGGAAAAATAGCCCGATTGTTGGCATATTTTTCCCATTAGAATCATTGAAGCATCTCTCATTCATAAACAGAAAAGGGGAATGGCAATGATGGGACACTTCCGTCTCTGCAGTGACGTGGGCGATGCGACGCGCATCGGTAAGCCTGCCGCACCAGAGCTCAGTGGTGGGTAAGAGAATCGGGCGCAGTCAAGCTTCAGCAAGTATTCCCGCTATTAATGCGGTCGGATATTTTGTCTTGCGCCGCAAGCTGATATTGTCAATTGTAAAAAAAGAAGTATAAGTAAGACCTGAAGGCACGCTGACTAATTTCCTGCGGAAGGAGAAAAAATATATGAAGAAAACCGCACTATGTATCACCTGTGTTACCTCGGTCCTTGTGTTTGCGATGACTCCGGTACATGCAGCCGGGAAGAAAACAGTATTCAATACCGAAAGTATCAAGTACAAATCGGGCACCGGCGCAGAGAGGTGTCAGGACAAATGCAGCAGAAGATCAGGCCCGGACGTGAAATCATTACTTTCCGAAGGCTGGAAAATCGTAAGCTCCACTTCAAAAGCAGTAATTGCTGAACAGTATTGGTATGCTCCCTGTAATAACTGTGAACCCCACGAATGCATCTGTATGGGTACGGAGTACATTCTGCAGAAAGATGAACCGGCCTCGAAAATAGTTGAAACTAAAAGCGAAATATCAGTTGCCTCCGGCAAAGACAACCGTACCGTAATGAGCCCGACTGAAGTTGAACCCTCAAAGAATGAGCTTGACCTTCTGAAAAAGGAAAATGAGTTGCTGAAACAGGAAAATGCATCCTTGAAGAAGGAAATTGAAACTCTCAGAAATCAACTCAGTTCAAGAAAGAAATAATACGATTATTATTTCTTGTGAATCGGACTCGGACGAGCCCCCCGGAACCGCCGAAATTAGGGATGATGTTACGTGCATACGCGACTCCCGCCCGCCATTCCGGCGATGATTTTTCTAAGCCTGTTCACGTCGGCCCGCTCCATGGGCCTTCCCGTGATGCTGCTCTTTGGAATCCTTTGAATATCCTCCAGGGGATAAACCGTGCACTCGATCTCTACTCCTTTCTCATCCAGATAAATGTGGGGATATTCCAGAAACTCCACGCCCCGCCTGACTGATACCGTTTGCGACTCAAAGGGGATTTCCCGCTCCCGCAGGAACTCTTCCACGTCCTCGGCTGAATCGGCGAAGAGGTGAATATCTATGTCGCTTCCCTCCGTAACGGCGCCGGAAAGGACCGAGCCGACCAGGTAGGGCCTGAAAGGCGCAAGCATTTCCATGCACCGGAGCGCAAGAAGGCGCATGTGAAGAAGCCTCTCGGGCAGGACTTCCCCCTCGTACACGCCGATGAGTCTCTCCAGTTCGGCATGGATCTCCGCGTTGGAGGGAAGGTGAGAACCGAGCGCCAGGGCCTTCTCCGCTCCGAACTGCCTGGCCGCTTTTCTCTTCGCGTCCCGGTATTCCCGCACCCCCTCCTCGTACATGAGGCGTGCAGCCTCACCGGCGATCAGGCGGCGTATCCTGTCTTCTTTTTTCATGTATTCAATTATATCAGGTAAAAGCCCTGTTCTTTCGGTCAACACCTTGCGCCTGAGTCCGTGGGCATTCATGCTCACGGATTCGGGTT
>DASRZQ010000156.1:0-7928 GCA_035686205.1 Geobacteraceae bacterium | reverse complement strand
AGGTGAATGAAAGGCATGAGTGATATGGATCTGCCGTATGACGTGCAGTTGCTCTGGAGATAGAGGATTCTCCTGCTTTCGATCCGGCTTTTCAGCTCGTAGACAAGTCTTGATTTGCCGACTCCCGCCTCTCCGATCACCAGGACCAGGAGGGTATTGCCCTGCCCGGCCTTGTCACAGTAGCGTTCGAGGAGCTCCAGCTCTTCCGATCTGCCCGCAAGGGGGGTAAGCCCCCGCTGAAGAGATGCGTCGAACCGCAGGGCATGCTCTTTTATACCTTCCAGGCGATATACCTTCTGAGGTTCCGCTTTTCCCTTGATCCGCCGCTCGCCGGCAAAACAGCTATCGACAAAGGAAGCAACCAGACCGTTGGTCGTCTCGCTGACCAGGATGCCGCCGGGTTCGGCAACGGACTCCAGCCGGGACGCAAGGTTCACCGTATCGCCGACCGCCTTGAACTCCATGCGCAGATCGGTACCCACCGTTCCGACAACGACCGGACCAGTGTTTATGCCGATCCTTGCCGATGGGCGAATTCCATGCCCGGCATCAAGGTCATCCCCCAGGGACTTCATCTTTTGCTGTATTGCCAGTGCCGCGCGGCAGGCGCGCAGCGGGGCGTCCTCCAGGGCAACCGGCGCGCCGAACAGGGCGAATATTCCGTCGCCCGTCAATTCCTGTACGCTTCCTTCTTCTTTGATCACGGCGGTAATCATGCATTCATAGATCTGTTCCATTACCTTGAATGTCGCTTCTTCACCGAGTGCTTCGGAAAGGGGGGTGTAGCCCTTGATGTCGGCGAAGAGAGCCGTTATCTGCCTGCGCTCTCCTTCGATCCTGCCGCGGGCGGCCAGGATCTTGTCCGAAAGCTGCTGGGTCATGAAACGCCTGATGATGGACATGTCGTCAAGGTGTGGCGTACCGGCGGGCATTCTCTCCTGTTTGGAAGAAACCGGGAGTTCCCCCGTCATATGACCGCAAACGGTACACGGTAACCGTGTCGGCTGGCCTTCGGCTCCGCAGGAATTACAAGTTACACGAAGCCTTTCACCGCACTGGCCACAGAAGTTTATCCCATCGGCATTGTCAAAACCGCATTCGGGACACTTCATTTCCACCTCCCCAGGCACAATAAAACTCCGATCCCATTCACTTCGACGCCAGGCAAAGAAATATTGTAATGAACACAAAAAAATCCACGCGATTTTTAATAAGTATAACAAACATATCGCCACGGGAAAAAAACGGATAATTTCAGAATTCGAATCCGGGTTGACTAGGGACGATTCAGTGGTATTAATAATCAAAGAAAGCATTACTTAAGTGCTTGTATTAATTACACAAAAATAATTTTTCCCCGATGCGGCCGCACCTTCTGAAAAACTGTTGCGGTAAGCGGCGGCCTTCACAAATATGTACGGCCGACCTGCCGCAGGATAGCCCCCATGATGTATCCGGCTTTTTTCGTTCGCGGTATTTTCTTGCCGATCTATTTGCTGAATCGTCCGGTATTGCATGCAGCCTCGCAATGAATTTTCATCTCGAAACAGAAAGGAGACAAAAAAATGCCAACCTATATTACGCTTTTGAAATTGACGGAACAGGGGGTCAAGAACATCAAGGAAGCCCCGGCACGTGTGGAGCAGGCAATAAAAGCAATGGAAGCCGGTGGCGGCAAGTTTATAGCCTTTTATGCAACCATGGGAAAGTATGACTACGTCGTAATCGGCGAAGCCCCAAGCGACGAAGCGATGATGACTTACCTGCTGGCGCTCGGCGCCCTCGGAAATGTCAGGTCTACGACAATGAAGGCGTTTAACAAGGAGCAATTTGCGGATCTGGTAAAGAAGTTGCCCTGAAAGATTGATCGGGTTTGATGAAGCGCGCGGAAAGATCGGCAAGTGCAATTTATGCTGTGTAGTAAACAAGGTTTCAGCGGCCGGGAATTTGGTTTATTTTCCTTGAAAGGAGCTTCACGAAATGAAAGTAATAGCCATCAATGCCAGTCCAAAGATGGAAAAGGGCAATACTGCTGCCATTCTAATGCCTTTCCTGGAAGGGATTAAGGATGCGGGTGCGGATATTGAGATTTATTACACTCATGAACTCCGCATAAATTCCTGTCAAGGAGATCTTGCGTGCTGGTTCAAGACACCCGGCAGGTGCTGTCAGAAAGACGACATGGAAATGCTGCTGCCCAAACTTGCAGGGGCGGAATTCTGGGTGCTTGCAACCCCTGTTTATGTGGACGGCATGCCGGGGCCGTTGAAAAACCTGGTGGACAGGATACTTCCCATTGTGCTTCCATTTTACGAGCTTCGAGAGGGACATTGCCGGCACCCTTTGAGGGAAGGCACGAAACGCGGCAAAATCGTGCTTGTATCTTCCTGCGGTTTTTGGGAAATGGATAATTTCGACCCGCTGCTTGTCCATGTAAATGCGATTTGCCGGAATGCGAATCGGGATTTCGCAGGGGCATTATTGCGACCCCACTGCCGGGCGTTGATTTCAATGGCGGACAAGGGTGAGCCGGTAAACGATATATTCGAGGCAGCGCATGAAGCCGGGCGCCAGCTGGTTCTTGAGGGGGGCATTTCAAATCAGGTCATTGCCACCATCAGCCGTCCTCTGCTCCCTTTGGACATATTTCTGCAGTCAGTAAATGAGCGTTTTCAAGAGTTGCTTTCCGAACAGGGGGTAACGGAGTAATGATTTGCCGAGACGGCATGTGTGAGGAGGGTCTTCAATTGGATGGCCGTGCGCGATGAGAAGCATTGATTCCCTCCGTGACGTTGATCTACAGGAGGTCTGTGACCAGGCGAGGCAGGAAGCGCTACGTGAATACGCCTTCCGGGTAAAGCTGGACTCCGCCGACAGTCTCGAAAAACTCAGGAAACTTGTCTTCGACGATGCCGGGAAATTGCAGCGCTGGACGGCGCGTGAACTCCTTGAGATATCCAATCGCTTCCGCCTCCTCGATGCCCCGGAATTTGAAATCCGCCTCTATGAAGAAACCGGGAAAGCCGAATTCCGTTCCATTCCACGAGCCAGGGAATTCTACCTGCTTGCCTTGAACAAGGTCGGCAGATGCACGGAGGCCATCGTGGAATGCGGCAGGATCATTGCCGAAGACGGCGGAAACGGCCTCGTGTGGGGCATCCTCGGCAATGCCTATTCGATAAGGATGCTGTGCGCGGAAAAATTCGCCGGGGCTCTGGAGGCTTCCGCAGATGACATCTCCCTCGTTGATGCGTCTGTCAAAGCCGAATTCATCGGCCAATTTCCCGATCTGGATGTCCAAAATATCACAATCGAACAGGTCCGCTCCCGTCGCGTGGAGCTTCTCGACAAGGCAATTCAGGCCTATCGTCGCGGCTTCGAGCGGTGCGGGACCGCCTTTCCCGGTCTGTGCTGGATGATTCGCACCCTTGACCGGTACGTGGATCTTCTTGAGGAACGCGCGTCTCTGCCGAAAAACCGACATACCGGAGCATTGGATACACGAACGGAAGCTTCCCTGCTCCGGATCGAAGCGCAAATCAGCTCATTGGAGCTTCATCTGGCGGCTCAGCCCGTACTCCTTCGCATCGCCCTGGAGATGGAAGGCGGCCGGGAATCACTGGATTTCTGGCCGCATGCGGGCGAACTCCAGCTCGCATTTACAAAAGGGCAAAGCATGCCGGTAACTGAGCCCATCCTGGCCAGCGTTTTCGCCACCCTCGATGCGGAATTCAAGATGAAGATGCTACGTGATGACTTGTCGCGCATCCGGGACCAGTTTTCCAGGATGATGGAAATTAACCGGATGTGCGGGGAGAACACCGATAAACCGAAAAAAATATTGGAACGAATGGAGACAGTGCTTGCAGAACTGGCGGCGGGTCATGACCGGTTCGTTGCCGGCGGCAAAACCCGCGGTTCGGCTCTTAACGAGCATTACAGAGCGCTGGCCGAAGTGGAGCCTGCCTATGCTAAAGGCATTTTTCTCAAACGCACGATCAATTTTCATGCCCTCATCAATAATCTCGTGCCCCAGTATGTTCCGGGCGGCATCGGCCGGGTTGGCGCGCGTGTGCCCGACCTGACCGTCAACCGCAACGTGCAGGAGGATCTGCGCTCAATCATTTACGAAAAAGTGCTTCCCGCCCTGCCCCCCGGGGAGCGTGATCAACCCCGCGCCGTGATCGCCGTCATACAGCGCCTGGTTGGCGCCTGGTTTGGCCTGTCCGAGCTGCAGGACCTTCATTCCCCCTCCCATGGGGACTTCGATGCCCGCTCCGACGGCCTGATTCTTCTTTCAGGCATAGACCCGGCCATGCGCATCGGCTCCCGCTCCATCACCGACCTTACGGCGGCCCTGCTCCTGCGCACGGGCGATTGCCGCGAGACCATGTTCCTGAACGGCGCGCTCTATGCCTGCTACCAGCAGATGCAGGTGCTTGAGCAGCTTGGGAAGGCGATGGAATGCCTGAACGGGAATGATACGGAAGGCCTGCGCCGGATTACCGACCGTGAAATCCCTGCCGTTCTTCGCTATCAGCTGCGTGGCGGGCATGTCGCCGTCTATGTCGATGGAATCTCCATGCGACAGAAATACCGAGTGGAGCGTTTCTCCGAAGACGATCCGGTTGCGGCCGAGCGCAAATATGGCGTTGAAGAATACAGAGCGGAAAAACATCTGAGCAGCTATGAGCTCGACAATTCGAAACTTTTGGTGAACTTTTCTGATGGATCGCTCATGGTAATCGAGCCGCGTGATCCGGCTGGCGGCAAATGGCGTCCAATCGAACATATTCCTGTCCCAGAAGGCGGCGTCCCCCACATTCCGGAAACCGGTGTCCGGGGCGGTGGTATTGAGGAAATCCGGCTGTTGAATCTCGTTGAAGAACACTCCATGTCCTTCCTCTATGACAGTGAAACCGGTAAAGTGGAACTGTGTGACGGTTTCTACAACGAGGACCTCTTCGACGGCCCGTATCAGTTCGGGTCCGGCCGCATCGAGACTTCCGACTTCCTGGAGAATCATGGATTGATTCGCGCCGGAAGACGACCGGTGCGAGACATTGATGGAAATATCCGGCTAAACCAGGTTTTTATCGAGTTCCTGCCCTACTCAACGACCGACTTTTCTCCATCCCTGGCCGAAGGTGATTTTCCCGACGCCTTTCAACTCGTGGGAAGGCTCTTCGAGGGCAAGCTGCGTGAGGAACGGCGACGCCTCGAAGACGGCACATCGGCCATTCCGGAAGTACTTGAGAAGGTGCAGGCGTGGCTGCCCATGCAGGGATCGGCCGCACGGCAGACCCAGGCCCTCGATCAGCGCTTCGTAAGGGTACTTATTGAGTTGGCCAGGGACAGGCCGGAGCTGGTAGCCTTGCAGGACGTAAAACGGGATCGGCCCCTCATCAGCCAGGGCCGCGAGAGTGACAGCGTGTACCTTGTCCTCAGTGGAGAGTTCCGGGTGTATCGGAACGGAGAACTGATTGTGCGGAACGGCCGGACGGTGATACCACCTCCGGGAACCGTTCTGGGGGAAATTTCCGCTATCCGGGGCTGCCTCCCGACGGCCACCGTAGTCGGCGACGGTGCGGTTCTGCGCATTGCCAGGGAAGAATTCCTCCGGCAGCTCGACATCAATCCGGTCTTTCGGGAAAGCGTTGAAGAACTGGTTAAAACGAGACTCGAACTGGACCGACAGCGTGGTTAGGGACCGGTCAGTCCCTTTCCATCATTTTTCTCACCTTTTGCAACAAATCTTCCTTTTTAAAAGGTTTTGTAATGAATTCCATCCCTTCCTCAAACATGCCATTATCATGCATAACATCCGAAGTGTAACCACTGATGAACACCACCTTGACATCCGGTCTCATCTTTCTGATTTCAGTCAGAAATTCCCTGACGTTCTTCCCGGACAATACCACATCCGACAGGACAAGGGAAATGTCATCGTGTTCCCTGAACCGTTCCACCGCGTCTTCACCGTTATCGGCAACGATTACCCTGTAACCCGCCCTTTCCAGGATTTTCTTAATAAAAACCCTTACGATTTCATCATCCTCGGCGACAAGCAGGATTCCCATGTCGGCGCCGCGCGAAACGGACATTTTTGATCTTTCCTTGCTCGAAACGCCGTCAATCAGCGGCAGGTAAATATTGAACTTCGTACCTTTGCCGGGTTCGCTGTCGACAAGAATGGAACCGTTGTGCTGCTTGACGATACCGTGGACTATGGCCAGCCCTAAACCGGTTCCCTTGCCGATCTCCTTTGTCGTATAAAACGGCTCGAAGATCTTATCCAGGGCTTTTTTGTCAATCCCCGTGCCCGTGTCGGCGACAGAGATCAGCGCATACTTTCCCGGCGCCGGCAGATCGTGCTGCGCTTCCGATCCCTCTTTGACAACCGTCCGCCTCGTGGTAATTGTCAGACGGCCTCCACGCGGCATGGCATCGCGGGCATTGGTCGCCAGATTCATAAGCACCTGCTCGATCTGTCCGGAATCGGCCTTGACCGGCAGGTTTTTTCCGGAGAAACCGGTGCTGAACTCGATATCTTCTCCGATAATCCTCTGGACAAGTCTGCAGGTGTTGCTGACGAGCGTGTCAATTTGCACGGGTTTCGGGCTGATCAGCTGTTTTCTGCTGAAGGCAAGGAGACCCCTGGTCAGCTCGGCGGCCCGGTCGGCGGCATTCAAAACGTTCCGGATGCTCTCCTGCGACAGTTCGTCATCTTCGGGGATACTTTCCTGGAGAATTTGCCCGTAGCCGGAAATCGCGGTCAGCAGGTTGTTGAAATCATGGGCCACTCCTCCGGCAAGGATGCCGACGGATTCCATCTTTTGCGACTGCAGCAGTTGCCGCTCCAGTTTTTTTCGCTCCGTCATATCATGAATGATTCCCTGGTAACCCAAAATCCGTCCCTCATCATCCTTTATGACCGACATGGAAAGGTGAACGACGATTTTCTCGCTGTCCTTTCTCTTCATTTCTACTTCGTAATCACTTACAAATCCGGATCTGTACAGCATTTGCCACAGCAATATCCTGTCTTTCCGGTTGCAGTACAGTTTTTCCAGGTCCAGGGAAAAGATTTCCTCCTTTGTGTAGCCGAAGAGTTCTATACCGGCCTGGTTAATGTCGATAATCCTTCTTTCGGGGTCCGAGATAAAAATCGAATCTTTCGATTCCTCAAAGAGTCGCCGGTATTTTTTCTCGGACTCACGGAGCACTTCTTCAATTCTTTTACGATCGGTTATGTCGGAATGGGACCCCGCGAACCTGGAAGGTTTCCCGTCCGGCTCCCTCAGACACGTTCCTCGCGTATGGATCCAGCGATAGCTGCCGTCCTTGTGCCGAAGCCTGTAATCAATCTCATATACGGGGATGCGCCCGTCCAGATAAGCCGTCCGCGTTTCCATGACCATGCGACGGTCATCCGGGTGAATCCTTTTCTTCCATTCCTCGACATTGTTGGGGATTTCTTGGTCTTCATAACCGAGCATGCTTTTCCAGCGAGGCGAGAAGTAGATTTCACCGGTTGAAAGATTGAGATCCCAGATGCCGTCATTGGACCCCCGGACGGCCAGAGCATATCTTTCCTCGCTTGTGCGCAGCGCTTCTGCGGTTTTTCCCAGCTGATCCGTCCTCTCGGCAACCCGTTTTTCCAGACCGTCACGAACGACGCGCAGTTCCTCCTCCATCCGCTTGCGCTCGGTGATGTCCACCAGAACGGCGACGTTGCCGGTGATCCGGCCTTCCTCGTCATGCAGGGGGGAGGCATAGATACTGTAGTCGATTGGAGTGCCGTCACGCCTCCGCCGTCGAACTTCATAGCCTTCAATGGTTTTGCCGCTGCGTATCAGCTCCCGGAATCCCCTGAATTCCTCGCGGCTCTCGTCAGGCACGCATGGGAGCGGGCGGCCCATCACCTC
>DASRZQ010000155.1:0-4089 GCA_035686205.1 Geobacteraceae bacterium | reverse complement strand
GGGGGATGGACGGCAGGACCGCCGAAGCGGTGTGGGGACATTTCCATGACGAGGCTTCATCCTCAAATAATAAAAAAAGTGACGTTTGAAGCGCAAGCCGCAGGAAACACGCGACAGTTCAATTTTTTTACACTTTCTATCCTCTCTCTCCAGCAGTCATTTGACGCAAATTAGTAATGTCCCGCAACGGCGGCGCGCCGAACAGGCGGCTGTACTCGCGGCTGAACTGCGAAGGGCTCTCGTAACCGACCTGGAACGCCGCGGCAGCCGCATCCAGGCGATCCGTGAGCATGAGCCGCCGCGCTTCGTTCAACCGCAGCGTTTTCTGGTACTGCAGCGGGCTCATGGCCGTCAGCGCCCGGAAATGATGGTGGAAGGTCGATGTACTCATATTGACATGCGTCGCGAGGTCGTCGATACGCAGCGGCTGTGCGAAGTTGCCCTTCAGCCAGTCGATTGACCGCGCTATCTGGTGACTCTGGCTTCCCGCCGACGCAATCTGGCGCAGACGCGCTCCCTGATCTCCCACAAGCAGACGGTAAATGATTTCCCGCTGGATGGTTGGCTCAAGGATCGGAATGTCCTGCTGTTCATCAAGCAGGTCGACCAAGCGTTGAAATGCGTTGAGGAGCGGCAGCGTCACCTCTCCGGTCGCCATTCCGCGGCTTGACTGCTGCGTCCGCGGAGGGGGAAGATTGCTGTCCGCCATCAGCTGGGCGATCTCACCCAGGTTGAAAGTCAACCGCAGCCCCAGGTAAGGCTTTTCCGGACTGGCTTCGATGATCTGCACCACCGTCGGCAAATGCACCGAGGTGATAAGGTAATGCTGCGCGTCATAGACGTAGGTGTCGTCGCCCAGCATCACGCGTTTCGCTCCCTGCGCAACCAGACAGATACTAGGCTGGTACATGCCGGTAATCGGCTCGGTCGGCCCGGTCCGACGAAAGAGCGACAACCCCGGAACAGCCGTTGCATGTAACTCCCCCTGTTCGGTCAATCGGGCAATGCTCCCGCCCAACGCCTCCAAGGCGACATCCTCTAAACTGCGCTCGCTCTTTTTCATAAACACCTCTCGTTACAATACTTTTCCCTGATTGCAGACTACTCAACTTTGCTCCCCCTGGCAACCATTTTCCGCTATTTCGGACGAACAGGCAAGAATCTAGCAGGATCGGTCTACCGGTTTCGATTGTTTCTTAGGTATTATTAAAACAAATGCAAAACCATTCTTTAAATCTTATTGGAGGAAATATATGCAAAAGCGAAAATTGGGAAATATCGGACTTGAGGTTTCGGCCATCGGCATGGGCTGTATGAATTTAAGCTTCGGAACTGGAAAGGCGGCGGATATCAGCGAAGGAATCAGCGTGATCCGCGCCGGATATGAAAAAGGCATTACCTTTTTCGACACCGCGGAGGCGTATGGCCCTTTCACCAATGAGGAGCTGGTCGGCAAGGCGCTTGAGCCTTTTCGCAAGGAGGTCATAATTGCCACGAAGTTCGGCATGATTTCCGAGGAGGGGGGGCTCAACAGCCGGCCCGAGCATATCAAAAAAGTGGCGGACGCTTCTCTGAAGCGGCTGCAAACGGATTATATCGACCTGTTTTACCAGCACAGGGTCGATCCCAATGTGCCGATCGAGGATGTGGCGGGGACGGTACAAGAGCTCATCCGGGAAGGGAAAGTCAAGCACTTCGGGCTTTCCGAGGCGGGAGCAGACACCATCCGCCGCGCCCACTCAGTGCAGCCGGTTTCCGCGGTGCAAAATCAGTATTCCATCTGGACTAGAGAATCGGAAGCCAAGGTGCTCCCGGTGTGTGAAGAACTGGGGATAGGTTTTGTGCCCTGGGGTCCGCTCGGCACCGGCTTTTTGACCGGGACCATTACCCCGGATACCAAGTTCGACAGCGAAACAGACCTTCGGGCCACTTTTCCCCGCTTCACCCAGGATGCGATGAAAGCCAATATGCCCCTGGTCGAAATGCTGAACGACATTGCCCGCGGCAAAGGTGTCTCCACAGTGCAGATCGCCCTGGCCTGGCTGCTGGCGCAAAAGCCGTTTATTGTGCCCATTCCAGGCATGGATAAGCTCGAATACATCGAAGACAACATTAAGTCTACCGACCTGGCGCTGACTTCGACCGATCTACAGGAGATCGAAAAGCGGCTTGCCGGCATTGCCATCCAGGGAGACCGGCTCTCCAAGGAACTGTTATCCCTCTCGGAGGAATAGACGCCCTGTCGGACAAGGTTTCAAGAAAGGAGCTAGCTATGAAAAATGTAATCGTCGTCATTGGTGCCGGATCAATCGGTCAGGCGATTGCGCGGCGGGTCAGCGCAGGCAAGCACGTTCTGCTGGCTGATCTGCGCCAGGATAATGTCGAAGCGGCAGCGACAGTCCTCAGCGACGCCGGGTTCGAGGTGAGCACCGCAACCGTTGACGTCTCCTCGCGCGAGTCGGTCCATGCCCTCGTTCAGACGGCAACGGCGATCGGCACCGTAACCGGTGTCATCCATGCTGCCGGTGTGTCCCCCACGCAGGCGGCGCCGGCCACGATTCTGAAGGTCGATCTGTACGGCACGGCACTCATACTTGAGGAGTTCGGCAACGTCATTGCGTCTGGCGGAGCAGGTGTCGTTATCTCTTCACAGTCGGGGCACCGCCTCCCGGCACTGACGCCCGAACAAGACAAGGCATTGGCGACAACACCCGCCGACGAGCTGCTTGCTCTCCCGATGCTCCAACCGGACAAGGTGATGGACCCGCTCTACGCCTACCAGGTCTCCAAGCGCGGTAATTCTCTGCGCGTCATGGCCGAGGTGGTGCGGTGGGGCAAGCGCGGCGCGCGGATCAACACGATCAGCCCCGGCATCATCTTCACGCCTCTGGCCAGGGACGAGCTCGCCGGTCCGCGCGGCGAGGGATACCGACGCATGATCGAGCTGTCTGCGGCCGGGCGCGCCGGCACCCCGGATGAGGTGGGGGCGGTTGCCGCTCTCCTGATGGGGCCGGACGGCACGTTTATAACCGGAAGCGATTTTCTCATGGACGGAGGAGTCACCGCCGCTTACTGGTACGGCGAACTTGCGCCGAAGTGATCGAAGGGCGCACATCCAGCCAAAGCCGGACGTCAATTTCTTTTCTTCAACTTAAAAAATCCGAAAGGAGAATAAACATGAACAATTTCATTTACAGCATTCCAACCACTGCCTACTTCGGCAAGGGACAAATCAACGTTCTCGGTGAAACCATAAGGGCCCATGGCGGCTCAAAAGTGCTCCTGGCCTATGGCGGTGGCAGCGTCAAAAAAAACGGCATCTACGATGCGGTGATCGAGCAGTTCGACAAGGCCGGTCTTGCTCATGTTGAGTTGAGCGGGATCAAGCCGAACCCGCGGATCGAAAGCGTGGAGGAAGGCATCGGACTCTACCGCGAAAACGGCTGTGATTTCATCCTGGCCGTTGGAGGCGGCTCGACCCTGGATGCCTGTAAGGCCATTGCCGCCGGGGTGAAATATGACGGCCCGGTTACAGACCTCTTTGTCGGGGAATCGGGACTGTCCGACATCAGAGCGGCGGCGCCGCTGGCAACCATACTGACCATGGCAGGGACCGGCTCCGAGATGGACATGGGAGCGGTCATTACCGTCGGTGGCGATCACAAGAAAAAAGTTGTCATGCATCCCCTGCTCAATCCCCGGTTCTCCATCCTGGACCCCGAGTATACGTACACCGTGCCGGAATATCATTCCATGGCGGGCGTCGCGGACATCCTCTGCCATCTCATGGAACAATATTTCACCCCCGATGTCGCCGCGAAGGTTCAGGACCGCATGAACGAGGGCGTTATGAAGGCCGTGCTGGAGGAAGCCCCGAAGATCCTGGCGGACCCGAAAGATTACGACGCCCGCGCCAACATCATGTGGGCCAGTTCCATGGCCTTGGCCGGATTCCAGTTTTTGCTCGGCAAGCCGACGCCGACATTCCCGCTGCACGGCATGGGACACGAACTCTCCAGCATGTACGACATGACCCATGGCGTCACCCTGGCGCTTCTGACTCCCGCCTGGATGCGCCATACCATGAAT
>DASRZQ010000154.1:0-7757 GCA_035686205.1 Geobacteraceae bacterium | reverse complement strand
CTTCCTACCTGGAGGCATCGGAGCATTCGGATAACAACCTGTTTATATAGGCGGCATAACTCCCCCCGGCCACATCTTAATCTAAGAGGGGGAGCCTTTTCACCTCCCCTTGGTTTAAGGGGAGGGCGGGAGGGGTTACTTCGATTTGTTACAGCGCCGCCAGCACGCGCCTCAGCTTCGCGGCGACCGTTTCCGCCAGTCCCTTCATCTCAGGGTTGCCGACCATACCGAGCGCCGCGACCGGGTCCATGATCATGACCGCGGTCTTTCCGTCGTCCCGCGTATATACCACCACATTGCATGGCAGGAGCGTACCCAGGTCGATTTCCCTGTCCAGTGCTTCATAGGCGAGGCCCGGATTGCAGGCGCCAAGGATGATGTAGTCGCGGAATTCCCGGTTCAGCTTTTCGGCGAATTTCTTTTTCACATCGATTTCGGTCAATACCCCGAAACCTTCCTTCTGGAGCTCTTCGCGAACTTTCTTTTCCGCTTCGGCGTACGTTAGGTCAACCGTCCTGCCGAAGGCATAGGCAGTTTTCAGTTCCATGGCAAATCCTCCCTTCTTTCCCTGCTGTCGAATGTTTGCTGTCTTGAACGAAAGAAGATGCGAACCATTGCAAAGACAAGAATTAACATGGCTAATCAGGATGAACGGGATGAAAGCCCCTGGATTTAACCTGAAAAAGCAATTTGTGTTTTGCGTCCTGTGTATCCTGTCCATCCTGTTATTTTGTGCTTTTATCCTGAATATACATTTTAATAAAACATTTTGTTATTTGCGGTCATGTTCAATTAGGGTGAGTCCGCACAAAGTTGCGTTGATTTAACCCGTCTCACCCGTCGCTGTCCGTCGTTCCTTCCAGGATTGCACAAGGTAGTACAGCACCGGGACAGTAATGCGGGAAAGGGTGGTGGATGCGACCTCGCCGCACATGAGGGCCAGGGCCAGTCCCTGGAATATGGGGTCGAAGACGATGACGAAGCTGCCCACGATGACCGCCGAGCCGGTCAGCAGCATCGGCCGGAAGCGGACCGCGCCGGCGTCGATGATCGCCTCCTTCAGGGGCATTCCCTCCCTCCTGCGGAGTTCCGCAAAATCGATGAGTATTATGGAATTGCGGACTATGATGCCGGCGAGGGCGATGAAGCCGATCATGCTGGTCGCGGTGAAGAACGCCCCGAACAGCGCATGGCCCGGCAGGATGCCGATCAGGGTGAGCGGGATTGGCGCCATGATCACTATCGGGGTCGTGAAATCCCTGAACCAGGCGACGACCAGCAGGTAGATCAGGATCATGACCGCTCCGAAGGCAAGGCCCAGGTCGCGGAATACCTCGTAGGTGATATGCCATTCCCCGTCCCACTTGATGGCCGGCCGGTCCTCGCTCCAGGGCTGCCTGGCCGCATACTGCCGGATTCCATGCCCGTCGGGGGTCCGTATCCTGTCGATCTCTTTGCCCATCTTGAGGATGGCGTAGACCGGCGCTTCAATTTTCCCCGCCACGTCCCCCGTCACATAAACCACGTTTTTCAGGTTTTTCCTGTATATGCTCTTGTCCTCATTGGTCTTTGTCACCTTGACAAGCTGGGACAGGGGGACATTTCCCTTCGGCCCCGGCACGTAAATGGATGAAAGGGCTTCGAGGGAACTTCTCTGGGTGACGGGCAGGCGCAGGTTGATCAGGACCGGCTCCTTCTCGTCCGGCAGGTGGAGGATGCCCGCGTTGACCCCACCCAGCGCGGTCCGGAGCGTCTTCGCCGCGTCGTCGGTAGATATTCCCGACAATGCGGCTTTTTCCTTGTCGACCGCGAAGTCGTACCTGGGCTGGTCGTCTTCCACGTACCAGTCGGTGTCCACAACTCCGGTGGTGCGGTTGAAAATTTCCTTTATCCGGCGCGCCAGCGAAAGCCGCGTTGCCTGGTCCGGTCCGTAAACCTCGGCGACCAGGGTGGAGAGGACCGGCGGGCCGGGCGGAATCTCGGCAACCTTTATCCGCGCTCCGTGCCTGTCGGCGATGGCCTTGAGCAGGGGCCGGATCCGTTTGGCGATGTCGTGGGACTGGTCTGAGCGCTCTCCCTTGGGGACGAAATTCACCTGGATGTCGGCCAGGTTCGCCCCCTGCCGGAGGTAGTAATGGCGCACCAGCCCGTTGAAATTGAAGGGCGCGCTTTCTCCCACGTAAGTCTGGAAGTCGGTGACCTCGGGAACGGTGCGCAGGGCGTCCCCCATCTCCGCCGCGATACGGGCGGTCTCTTCAAGCGCGGTCCCGTTCGGGGCATCCACGATCACCTGGAGCTCGCTCTTGTTGTCGAAAGGGAGCATTTTCACCGTGACGACCTTGAAATAGACCAGCGAGCAGGAGACGAGGAGAAGCAGAACCACACCGGCGAGAAAGGTCCAGCGGACCTTTGCCCGGTGGAGCAGGGCGCCCATGACCGACCGGTAAAGACGCGTCAGCCGGGACTCGCCGGCTTCGCCCACGGCGCCGTGTTCTTCCCGCTTCATGACCCGGATGGCGAAGTAGGGCGTGACTATGAATGCCACCAGCAGGGAGAAGAACATGGCCATGCCCGACCCGATGGGGATGGGCCTCATGTACGGCCCCATCAGCCCGGAGACGAAAGCCATCGGCAGGACCGAGGCGATGACCGTCGCCGTGGCAAGCATGGTCGGATTGCCGATCTCGTCCACGGCACGCAACGCCGCATCGAAAGGCTTCAGGGAAGTCGTCGTGAAATAGCGGTGGATGTTCTCGATGACCACGATGGCGTCGTCCACCAGGATGCCGATGGAAAAGATCAGGGCGAAAAGGGTGATGCGGTTGAGGGTATAGCCGGTCATGGAGAAGACGAACAGGGTCAGCCCCAGGGTGACGGGAATGGCCACCGCCGCTACGATCCCGGCCCGCCAGCCCATGAACAGGGCGATGAGGATGGTCACGGAAATGGCCGCCAGGAACATGTGGAACAAAAGTTCATTGTTCTTTTCCCTGGCGGTTTCACCGTAGTTGCGGGTTACGGTCACCTGGATGTCGGAGGGGATGACCTTGCCCTTCAGGAATTCCACCCTGCGCAGAAGGTCTTCCGCCACCCAGGTTGCGTTTGCCCCTTTGCGCTTCGCCACCGAGACGGTGACTGCCGGATAGTTTTCCAGCCGGTTTCCCGTTATGCCTTTTTTCCCGGCCGCCGGCCCGAGGCCGAAGAAAACGTACTGGCTGGCATCCTCCGGGCCGTCACGGACGTCGGCCACATCGGACAGGTAGACCGGCCTGCCGTCGTGGACGCTGACCACGAGCCTTCGCACCGTATCCGCATCTCCAAGGAAGTCTCCCGCATTAACCAGGTAATCGAGGTTGCCGGTTGGGAAATCGCCGGAGCGGACCGAGACGTTGCCCTTCTGCAGGGCGCCGATGACCTGCAGCGGCGACAGCCCGTAGGCGGCCAGTTTCCCGGAATCGAGGCGCACCTTCAGCTCCCGGCGCAGCCCCCCCTTGATGCCGGTCTCGGCGACATCGGCGCTCTTTTTCAGGTTGTCGCACACTTCCCGCGCCACCCGGCGCAGCATGTAGTAATCGTATCTGTCCGACCAGAGGGTCAGGGTGAGGATTGGGACGTCGTCGATGGATTTAGGCACCACCAATGGTTCTCCGGCGCCGGGAGGAAGGATGTTGCGGTTGCTCATCAGCTTGTTGTAGAGCTTGACCAGGGATTTTTCCATGTCCTCGCCGACCAGGAAACGGACCGTGACGATCCCCATGTCCGGCCTGCTCATGGAGTAGACATACTCGACCCCCTTGAGCTCCCACATCTTCCCCTCGATGGGCTTCACCACCCGCTCCTCCACCTCTTTCGGGGTCGAGCCGGGCAGGGGGAGGTAGATGTCCATCATCGGCACCACGATCTGCGGTTCTTCCTCGCGGGGGGTGACCATGACCGCGTACAGGCCGAGGAGCAGCGCAGCGCCGACCAGGAGAGGGGTCAGTTTTGAATCGATGAAGGCTTGGGCTATTTTGCCGGCGAAGCCGAGTTTGTTCATGAAAAACTCCAACGGCTGGAAGTTAAATCCCCCCTGGCCCCCCTTTCATAAAGGGGGGGTCCATTGTAGAAGCTTCCCGCTTTCATAAAGGGGGGATCTTTTATTAAAATTTCCCCCTTTATGAAAGGGGGATTGAGGGGGATTTCAAGTTTGTCCTATTCAATCCTCGCGCCGTCCGTCACTTTTTCCGTTCCCCCGGTAACGATCCTGTCCCCGTCGGAGAGCCCGGCGAGTATTTCGACACGGTTGCCGTTGGTCTCGCCAGGTTTGACGAGCCGCATCCTGGCAATGCCTTTCGAATCTACCGCCCAGACCGAGGTAAGCTGGCCCCGCACGACGACCGCCGATGCTGGTATCGTGATCCCTTTCTTTTCACCGATAGGCAAATAGGCCCGCCCGAACTGCCCGGAGCGGACCCCTTTCGGGGGAATGTCGAGCTTGACGGTGAAGGTGCGGCTGACCGGGTCCACCTTCGGCACTATCTCCGCGACCCTGCCGGTGTATTTCCCGTCGATTCCGTCCAGGAATACCGGTATTTCCTGCCCGACTCTGATATTATCCATCAGCGATTCGGGAGCATTGGCTTCGAGCCGGTAATGACCCTGTTCTTCGACTGTCAGCAGCGGCGTGCCGGGAAACACCGTCGCCCCGACATCGACCGACTTGCCGGATACGACTCCGCTCAACGGAGAGACGATCCTCGTGTAGCCGGCAATTGCTCCCGCCGACCTGGCCGCCTCCCGCGCCTGGGCCAGCTTTGCCCTCGCCCGCGAAAGCCCCTGTTCGGCCATATCCCGCTCGGCCTTCTGCGTGTCATATTCCTGCCTGGTGGCGGCCTGTTCGCTGTAGAGCTTTGCGTACCTGTTAAAGGTAATGTCAGCCAGCTTCTTGCGGGTCAGTGCCTCGTCCACGGCCCTCTTCGCCTCGTCCACGGCGTAGGCCGCTCCTGCCGCGCCGGCAGTGCTTTCCGTGGCCTCCAGGGATGCCAGTAATTCCCCCCGCTGCACGCGATCCCCTTCCTTCACCAGAATCCTGCTGACGGTCCCCTGGATGCGGGCCGAGAGGACGGCCGAATTCCTGGCCCTCACCGTGCCGGTTGCAGCGAACCGGGCAGGGATGACAGTCGATTCGACCTTTTCTACGGTTGTGCCCTTTACGACCGGATGCTCTTCCCGCGGAACGCCTTTTTCCCCGCCGCATCCCGAAGCGCCCGCCAGCAGGCCGGCCACGAGAATGCAGGCAACTCCCCCCTTCGCATATTTCATTTCATTACCTCCTCCAGGAAGATTCCGGCCGCATGCAGGACCCTGGCCGTAGCCAGCGCATAATCGGATTCGGTTTCCACGACGTTTACCCGGGTCCTGTTCAGCGCGGTCTGCGCGTCGAGCACCTCGACCATGGTGGCGAGCGAGCCGGCAAACCGTTTTTCGATCAGGCGCAGCCCTTCCTCGGCATTCAGGCGCGACGCGCGGGCGACTTCCAGCCTCTTGGCGGCCTCGTCCCTTCTCAGGAGGCTCTCCCGGACCTGCAGGGTTATTTCCCTCGTTTGCTGCTCCAGGTATTCCCGGGCCGAATCCCGCAGGGCCTTCGCCCTTGCCCGGTCGTTCAGCCGGCGCGTTCCGTCGAACAGTTCCCAGCGCAGATTCGCTCCGACCATCCAGGAGTCGTTGTCGCGGCCGAACGGGGTATTCCGGTCGTTCATCTGGTATGCCGCGCTGCCGTAAAGTGTCGGCAGAAAGGCGCTTCCGGCCATTTTTACCCCTATATCCGCCTTTTCCTTCTCCTTTTCCATGACTTTCAGGTCCTTGCGACGTTTGACAGCGAGGGAAAGAAGGTCGTTCTCGCCCAATGACAGCGGCATGTCCGAAACAGGCTCCCGGATGCCGAGCGAATCTCCCGCCTTTCCCCCGGTGGCCAGGGAAAGCCTCATTCCCGCCAGGATGACGTTGTTTTTCGCGGTGATCTCCTGCTGCTCCATCTCCGCCAGGAAAGACAGTGCCCTCAATTCGTCCGACTTCAGCCCGGTCCCGGCCTCGTTCCGTACTTTCGCGAGCCTCAAGTGCTCGCGGGCGTCTCTCACCGCCTCTTCGGCCGCATCGAGCGCCTCGCTGGTCTTCTGCGCGTCGAGATAGAGGGAAAATACCATGAACCCGGTATCCTCCCTGCGGCCTTCCAGCGCAAGGTTTTTCTCTTCGGCTTCAGCTTTCGACATGCCGGTCCCGTAAACGATGCCCATGTCGAAAAGCGGCTGCTCCAGGGTGAAGGCCGTACGGAAATCGCTGGCAGATGCGGGATGGTTAAGGTTGTCGATGAGGAAATCGTTCTGGGTGAAGCGTCCTTGGTCGAGCTTCATCATGAAGACGCGGGTGGGGGAATTGGTGGAGGCGAAGTTTTCGTCGAGGAAGACCCGCGGCAGCCAGCGGCTCCGGCTGGACGAGACCCCGAGGTCCGCCGCCTCCCGTTCGTAGCCGGCTGCCCTTACGAGATTGTTGTTGAGAAGGGCCAGGCTTATTGCCTCTTTCAGCGAGACGGTTCCTTCTTCCGCTTGAAGCGCGGAAGGAAAAAGGAAAAGCAATGCCGCTATCGCAAGGATGGACTTCAACCGCTCACCTCCTTTTTCAGGCCCTTCGACGAATATTATTCAGGAATTTATATATATGTCCGGTATCATATTGTCAAGACGAATGCCGTAAATTAATCGGATTGCGAATGATAAAATGTCACACTGAAAACCGAGCAATTATGGAAAATTTCCCTTTTTCGTTTACAATTTAAATATATAATGCGGCACCAGTTCATCGATCAGGCGTTTAAGCAGTTTTCCTGGCACTCCATTTCATGGGCAGGGATGGTGGGAAAAACGCTCTGTTCAGGAAAGAATTAATCACGGTACTAACAGCCCGGAGGGATGCGCATGGACAGAAAAAGAGTGAACAGAAGGGATTTCCTCAGGACGGCCGGCACGTTCACGGCGCTGGCGGCGCTGGGCGGCATTCCATGGGAGGCGTTCGCCGGTGACAGGAAAATGGCCCGTTATCCGGAAAAGACCGACATGCTCCTTCTTACCTCGCGGCCGCCGCAGCTCGAAATGCCGCCGGCTTTTTTCCGGGAGCTCATCACCCCGAACGACGCGTTATTTGTCCGCTGGCACCTGAGCAATATCCCGACGGAAGTGGACCTCGGCAAGTGGAGGCTCAAAGTCGGCGGAAATACGGAAAGGCAACTCGAACTGACCATGGATCAGCTGCAAAATGACTTTGAAAAGGTCACTTACACCGCGGTCATCCAGTGTTCCGGCAACGCCCGCAGTTTCTTCGAACCTCGGGTCCCGGGCGGCCAGTGGCTGAACGGGGCGCTGGGGAACGTCACCTGGACCGGCGCCCGGCTGAAAGACATCCTCGGCAAGGCCGGAATCAAGGCCGGTTCCGTCGAGGCTGTTTTCAACGGGCTGGACGGGCCGCCGCTTCCGACGGTTCCGGACCTCGTCAAGAGCCTGCAGCTCGACAAAGCGCTGGAAGAGGACATTATCGTGGCCTATGCCATGAACGGCAAACCCCTGGCCATGCTGAACGGATTTCCTGCCCGCCTTGTAGTTCCGGGATGGTTCGCCACTTACTGGGTGAAGTCTCTTTCCGATATCACCGTGCAGGACAAAACGTTCGAGGGTTTCTGGATGAAGACCGCGTACCGGATTCCCGATACTCCGTGTGCCTGTGTTCCG
>DASRZQ010000153.1:0-12551 GCA_035686205.1 Geobacteraceae bacterium | reverse complement strand
GACCGGAACCGGCGCGGAAACCGTACTTCCCAAATCCCCGGAAAGGCGCCCCGGGGAAAAGATCATGGAAGGGGGCATGAGGCTCGACGATGCACTCTCCTGGTCGAAAGGCAAGGCTTCCAGGGAAATACTCGAACTGTCAATTTCCCTGGAAGCAAGCTCTTTCGATCGCTTCCTGGCCATGCGCGCAAGGGTAACGGGCGAAAATTCCATGAAAGTCTTCAGCACCCTGGCCGACGAGGAAAAACGCCACCTCGGGAAACTTACGGTCATTTTTGAAAAACTCTTTGCTTTTTAGCAAAAACTCTGAATTCAAGCCCAGGGAGTGCGATCCATACAAAATTAGTGATACGTCGTCAGTCCAACGCATACGACCCGCCCTGCGAAGCCAGTTGCGCCGGGCTGAGCTGTACCGTCGCGGTCCTGCCGTCCACGTAATGGACAGTTATCAGGAACGATGCGGCGCCGAACTGGAGCACCTCGTTTACCGGAACCTCGTAGGCGTTCTCCGGGTCCGTGGCATACAGGAACGTGCCCTTTGCCGATCCGGCGGCGTCCTGCCAGTCAATGGAGCTGACGGCCGTTGGCGGGTTGCGCACATGGACGCGCGACCACCAGCTGTTGCTTCCCAGGAGAACGTCCAGGGTCGGGGAGCCGTCCGACACCTCCGGATGGCCGTCGCACGGCACGAAACGCCACTTGCCGGTGTACCGGCCCGCCCCGTCGAGCATGACCGTTCCGGGCGCCGATCCGCCCAGGTCGATACCGCAGTTGCCGTCCGGACACTTGTCCATGATCCGGGCCACCACGGTCTTCGGCCCCTGGGAGGTGAGCGCGGTCACTTCCGCGCACTGGCCGCAGATGCGGCCTCCCTGCCACTGTCCCTTGTTGTCGCCCGGAACGACATTTACGTTGATGGCGGCGTAGTACATTACCTTCGTCGAGCCGTAATTGCATGCGCCGCCGTCACTGGCCGCCGTGCTGTACATCGTGACGTTGCCCAGTCCCCCGTCGCTCAGTATGGTCGGATATACGGGAGTCGCGGCGTTGCATTGCCCTGAACAATGGTCCGGAAGGCCGTCGTCTCCGGCGGAGAAGTTGGCGGTGAGAGTCTTGTTCCCGTCCATCGTAACCGTTACAGGGTTGGCCGTGCCGGTGGCCGCGCCGCTCCAGCCGGAGAACGTGGCCCCGCTTGCGGGCGTAGCGGTTACGCTGACCGATGTTCCGGAGGCGTAGGTGTGGGTCCCCGCCGACGGGTTGGTGAAGCCGTTGCCGCTGACGGAGATATTGAGGGTGTAGTTAGTGGTCCCGCCGCCGTTTACTTCAAGATGCGACCACGGGTAGCTGCCCACGTAGTGGATGTAGTAGTTACCGTTGATCCTGGCCGGCATCTTGTCCGACCAGTTATTGGTGTAGGCGACGCCGTTTATCTCCACCAGCTTCATGTTCCAGGATTTGATGTTGCTGATGGTGCCGGTAGTCACCCTGCAGTATTCGCCCGCCCCGTCTATTACCAGCGGCAGCGCCGCCGACACGGGGTTGGCGCACGGCGTATGCGTGCCGCTGCTGTCGGAGACCGTGACGATAAGCACGGGGTCGACTCCCGCGCTGAAGTCGAAAGACAGACTCACCGTCCCGACCGCCTGCTTAGCCAGATAGCTCTTGAGTATGGTAACGGTGGCGCCCGGCACTTTGTAGTCGGTTCCGGATACCAGAGCCGTGGAGCCTTTTCTGATGGCGCTCAGGGTGTTGCCGTTCAGGGTCATGGTTACGACTACGTTTGCCTGCCTGGAGGTGTTCTTGTCGAAGACCGCCTTGGCCGGGCTGATGGTCGAATCGTGGTCGGTCGGCGTCGTGCCGCCCCCTCCCACGTGGGTGCCGTTCGTCCCGAGGTTGACATCGTGGTCGAGCCCTATGAATTTCCCGCTGCCGTTCTGCCAGAGCGTCGGCTTGATCAGGTTGTATTTGGCTGTATCGACAGTCGTCCAGTCATCAAGGAGGATGCCGCCCGTATCCCCGGAATTGGGATTGACGCACCAGAAAGTGTGATTCAGCTTATTCAATACGATGGTATCGGCCAGAAACCCCATCCATTTCTGGTTGTCCCCGCCGTCCATCTTACCACCCCATTCCCCGATTAAAATCGGCGCGATGTTCTGTTTGGCGATATACAGCCAGTTGGAGTCCCAGCAATCGGAGGTCAGCGACGCCTCCGTGAACCCGGAATGGAACCACGGCTGGGCATATACGCTGGGGCCGTAGTCGTGGGGTGAATACACCAGTTGGCTCTGGCGGCTGCCGAGATTGACCGGTGTGTTTTTCACTCCCCGGAGGTTTCCGCCCCACCAGTCGAAGTCGTAGTCGGCACTGTTCGTGTCGGCATAGGTGTATCCGTCCTTCGGCGTCGCCTCGACTCCTTCGACGACGATCAGCAGGTTGGGGTTTATGTCCAGGATTGCGTTGCCCACCTTCTCCGCTTCATACCTCCAGTTGTTCCGGTCAGCGGAGCTGTCCCACTTGATCATGTTGGCGTTGCCGGGTGCCCCGTGAGGCTCGTTGAAGATGTCCATGGCTATGACCGTGTCGTCGTTCCTGTAGTGTTCGGTCAGCCACCTCCAGCACGCCTCGAAATCCTCGGGCGGATAGCCCGTGGTGTACCATCCCTCCAGCATCTGAGTGTTCACCACCCGGTGCATGTCGAGCATCACCTTTATCCCGACCTTCCTGCAGTAGGCGATGGACGCGTCGAGTATCTGCAGGCTGGTCATCCCCTGCAGGCCTGGATTGGCGCTGTAGTTGACGCTGTCGGGGGTGCCGCCGGTGCCGTTGCGCCACTGGTTGACCAACTGGACGCAGAGCGGGATCCGCAACAGGTTGAAGCCGCTGTTGGCCACGGTGTCGAGGACGCTCTCCATCTTGACGCTCCACAGGCCGTGGTAAACCTGGTTGGTGGTTTCGAAACCGAACCAGGCGATGCCCGTGAGCCTCACTTCGTTGCCCGACGAGTCGTAGATCTTGTTTCCCACCGCATGCAGGTAGTCGTTGTTGTTGCTTGCCGCCGAGGCGACGCCTGCATGGCAGAACAAAAGGACGGCCGACAGCAAGGCCAGGAGTAATAATCTGAGCTTACCGACGTTTTCGCATCCCATTTGGACTTTTCCTCCTTTTTTTGAATTACACTCGAAAAGCGAGATTGTCTGATTCAGGGGTCATGGCACGTTCAACCATCCCTCCGCGCCGATCCGGTTTTCCCTGCCGACAGACGAGGTCCAGTGTCCTGTCCGGCCGTATGAAGGCGCCGTCTGCATTATCGTAATTGCCAACACGGGGTCCGCGCCGGCGCTGAAGTCGAAAGTGAGCTTTGTTGTTCCCATGGGTTGTCGGGCAAGATAGCTGCCGGATATGAACACCATGTTGCCCCAGACCCGGTAGTCACTTCCATACGCCAAACCGGTCGAACCGCTCCTTATGCCGTTAAGAGTGTTGCCGTTCAGGATCATTGTCACGGCAATGCTTCTTTGCCAGGTGTTGTTCCTGTTGTATGTGGCGGTGACGGGACTGATGACGGAGTTCTTCACGGCCGAAGAATCGCTGGTCACCTGGTCGTTGGCGTCCGGGGTCGTTATATGCACCTTGCCCTCGTTGCTGACCACCGTGGCGCCCACATCCACTTCCGTAATCCTCACGAGGCCGGAACTTATGCCGCGGGAAGCAGCCTTCGCCATGGAAAGGACATTGTCCGCGCAAAGGAGCAACAGCATCCAAAACATCATGAAAAGGCATAATAACCGGCTGATGTTCATTGATACCCACCTTCCGTCATGATCGCGGGAATGATTTGCCAAACCGGTTGGTATGGCCTGACAATTAGCCGGCAGTTATGATATGCCAGTTGGAATTTAACGACAATCGCCCGAACGGTTATTTAATAGGGGGAAGAAATGGGGACAACTTTGAGGATTAAAAAGAGGATTGTAATTTACCTCTAACAGGTCTACCGAAAATCAATGTATATGTCCTGATTCAGTGACTTTTTCACGCCGAAGTGAGCAGAATGCCGGGTTTTTTCCGTCGACCGTGACCGTGAGCCGTGGCCGGGGAAATGGCTTTTCGGACAACGGACACGGATCACGGGTGGTTATCCACCGACCTTCGACATGTCGAAAGGCTTGCGGGCGGAAACCCCGTCGGAAATGCGGCCTCTCCCCGGCTTCCGGCCGACTATTTCACGCAGCGCATCTACGATCGCGGCCCGGTTTCCGTTCCTCAGGATCATCTTCAGGTCGTACTCGGTATCGTCGAAAAGGCAACCCCGTGCCATTCCCGACGATGTTACCCTGATACGGTTGCAATCGCCGCAGAAATGACTGGAGACCGGCGTTATGATGCCGATGGCTCCCGCCGCGCCGTCAATACGATAATCCGTGGATGGGCCGGAAAGGCGATCATCCCTTTCAAGCTTCTCAAGCCTGTACACGCCGGCGATGCGACGGATTATTTCCTCCCCCGGAACGACAAAAGCCCGCCAGTCCGGGGCTTTTATCGTCGGCATGTATTCGATGAAACGCACGGTATGGGGTTTGTCCAGGGTTAGCCGGGCAAAGTCCACGACCTCGGCATCGTTTATCCCGCGCATGACGACCATATTCAGTTTTATCGGAAATCCCGTTTCTTCCGCGATCCGGATTCCCTGAAGCACTTTATTCAGATCGCCGCCCCTCGTGATTCGGGCGAAGGTTTCCACTTCAAGGGAATCAAGACTTATGTTCAGCCGCTGGACTCCGGCGCTCCTGAGGCCCCCGGCCATTTCCGGCAGAAGCATGCCGTTCGTCGTCAGCACAAGCTGCCTGAGGCCTGGAATCGACGAAAGGTTCCCGAGGAAGCCCAGTATTCCTTTCCTGACGAGGGGTTCGCCTCCCGTGACCCGTATTTTTTCGATCCCGATGCTTACGGCCGTTTCCGCCAGGAGCAGCAGTTCCTCATAACTGAGGATGTCCTCGTGTCTCAATTTCCGGACGCCTTCGGGCGGCATGCAGTAGACGCACCTCAGGTTGCAGCGGTCCGTTACGGAGAGACGGAGATAACTTATCTTCCTGCCGAAGGAATCGATCAGCGCCATTTTCCCCTGTCCTTTAGCCGGGGCGGAGCGGGGCAACGCTCGTGCCGCTTGACCCGGAAGCACAACATCATGTTTTACATTATATAACTAATTGCTCCAATTATCTCCTTTTGGGAATCAAATCCCGGGAAAAGAACCCCCGCGATTATTCGGGAATTTTCCCGCAACCGCCGGACAGGGTCACCGCCGGGACTCCTCCAGCAATATACGGAACAGGGTCTGCCATTGGCCGGTATCCCGCCACCCTTCCTTCGGGTTGCGGGGCGTCACGATCTTCACCGAACTGAAGAGGATCACTTCCCTGTCCGGAATGACCCTTTTCGCCAGCGCCTGCTTTTCAGTCAGCGGCATCTCGCTGTAGAGAAGGCTCAGGTGCGGAACAAGTTCATACCCGGATTCCGTTTCAACCATTGCCCGGATTCGCTCATGGATTCCTCTCAGCGCAGTGTTCTCATGAAATTCGATGAACAGGCTTTTGAAATAATCCTCTTTGCATCCGACTCCGCGGACACGGAGAGTAATCGGCCCGATGCCGGCCACCGCACTCGACAGCAACTTCTTCAGCCTGTCCAGGTCGGAAAACGTCCCCGAATAAACTGTAACATGTGGTTCGAAGGGGAACTCGTCATATTTGCCGCACATTTCCCGGATCAGATTGGCGGTATAAGCGAAATCGGCGCCCGAAGGCGTCAGAAATACCGAATATCTCTCCATTGCTCTCTCCCCCGGAGCTGAAAATATCGTTTATTGTACTTCCGAATCGTTGCAACGCAATGATTTTCGAAAAAATCACTTCCAAGCCGAGAGGGAAAACCGGCACGGATGCGAATTCACCGACTGCATGAACATATGTGCCAGACGATCATCAAACAGGGCCGTTCATCCGTCCTGATAGTACATAATTGTTATATTTGAGGGATTTTTTGTTGACTGGAGGCTGAAAAACAGGGGCAGAAAACGCGGGCAGGCTGGTTTTTCCGGATTAGTCATGAAAAACCAGCCTGTCCCCTGATGTCACGCGAAATTGTGGCTTGTCCTGGTCATGCTCTTCAGGGTATCTGCAACCCCCTTGGTGTGATCCGCGGTCTCCGCGGTCCGTCCGCTGGACTCCTCGATGACGCCCAGCAGGGTTGAGAGGCAGGCCACGTCGCTGGACTGGGATTCGATCTCGTTGGCCACCGAACTGATTTCGGAAGCCAGGCGCGAGATGTTGGTGCCTATCTCCAGGGCGCTGGTCCGGGATTTCTCGGCCAGGTTACGGACTTCATCGGCGACAACCGCGAACCCCCGACCGCTGTCGCCTGCGCGCGCCGCCTCGATGGCGGCGTTAAGAGCAAGCAGATTGGTCTGGTCCGAGATCTGTTCGATAATTTCCACAACACTCTGGATCTGGAGACTGGCGTCTGCCAGCTCGCGGGCGCTTGCGGCGGAGCTGTTGGCCTGTTTGGTGAGACCGGAGAAATTTGTCCCCAACTCGTGAATAGCCTGCGTCTGCTGTTCTATGTGCGAGGCCAGATCGCCGACCGATCCGTACAGATCGGAGGCACAGGATTCAAGCTGGCATGCCATGGTTTCCCGCTGGGCGTCGGCCTCAAACAACGCCTGCCCGAGGTCGTTCAGGCCGCTGAAGAGCCTCGCCATGGAAGGTTCCAGGCCGGATTCGTCCAGGCGGCTTTCGTACTGTTGAGCTTTGAAATCGTCGATCTGCTTCGCCACAACCTTGGACAAACCGCTTAGTTTGGATATCTGACGCCTCAGGAAAAAGGCCTTGAACTCTCCATAATGGGCAACAAAGTTGTCCACATATTCATCGCGGAATTGCGCCCCGCGCGGCACCCGGAAAAAGAAGACGGCGGTAAGAGTCTGATTCAGATTAAGCCCGAGAATCTCGCCGAACGTTGAGAACCCTGTCATTGCGCCGCCCGACATGACTCTGCCCATTTCGGACAATTCGCGCTCATTGCAGAGGCGGCGCAGAATGCAGTCGTTGAGAATGCCGGCCACGGGGCTCCCCGGTTTTCCCTGCATGAACTGCCTGAAATCCCTTTCCGTATTGGCGGCCAGGCCCGTCCTGCGCACCAGCAGAAGTTCCTCTCCCGGAGAGATGTCGCAGTAAAAATGCACCCTGCCGGCATTTATATCAAGTTGCGAAACCGAGCGCACGAACAGCTCCTTTCCCACCGTAATGGCAAACGAGTAGTCGGCCAGCTTGGCTTCCAGGTTGGCTGGTGTGCATTTAAGGGTTTCGCAGAGCGCTTCCACAAGGGTGCTGACATGTCCGTGACTGTCGATGACCTGGCTTACATAGCGCTGCTCCACCGAAGCGGAAACCACATTGAAGCTGCTTCCGGCAGGCTCGAAATTCTGGCTCTTCAGAACGCCGAACCGCACGCCGGGAGCCGTCTTGACGAAGGCGATCAGGGCATGGTTCTCAAGCTTTTTCCTGCCATCGTGCAACCAGGTGTTGCGAAAGTCGAAAGTCCCTCCGGCAGAACCGCCGACGAACAGGCAGGGAAAACGGCCGGAATCGTACAGCGCTTCCATGAAGAACGATTCTGAGGCGGACAGGCCGTCAAACAGCACATATGCCAGGGTGTTGCGGAAGTCGATTTCCATGTTCACCCTAAGGTCCGTGATGGCCTTGCCGATGCGGGCGATTCGGTCCTTCAGGGTAACTTCATTTTTCCCCCGGCGCAAGTCCTCGCACCCCAGCGGAACACTTACCACTTCGGCCTCCGCTATTACCGAGGCGTCGAAACACTGCACGACCACCCGGTCCCAACGGTTGCCGGTCGGGCAATACAGACGCCCTCCGTCTGCATGCAGTTCGCCGGCAGTTGAGCAGATCATCATCGGGACGCCGGAAAAGCGTGACGTCAAAACCCCGGCAACCTGGTCAATATCAACATGCGGAGAAACATAGGCAGATACGAAAGTGGGAGAGAAGCGAACCTTCTCCAGCTCACCCGGAAGACCGCTCACGGTGCTTTGCAGGGCGACGGCGGCAGCGCATGCCTGCTGTTTCTTTCCAATCCCCAGAAAATGCATAACAACCTCCTTTTGTATCTAAAATGTATCGTCAGATAAAATCCTTTAAAGAATTCCGGCTTTGATTTCCGGCTTGCCCGCCGACGACGACATCGCCGGTACAGACAGTAAGGATATCTACGGGGACTCGAGTCCCGCCTGATTTCATCAATGGATGCTTATTTGCTTTCTGTTAATCATTTATCGGATGTCCATCGAAAATCTGAAGTAATTTTTTAGGTCGGCCCGAAATGCGGATGAACATATGTTACAAAAGGACAGTGGCAGACCGTGCATAATGTGTGGTACTATAAAGCCCTTCATGGCAGGCTGAAATCAGCCGCCCTTTGTTTATCTGTAATAATCACGCGAAGGAGAAATTGATAGCCTTGACATACTCAGCATCCGCTTTTTTGAAAAAGTCTGTCTGTTTCGCGGCAGCATTGATTTTTCTGCTTTCAGGCATTGTTCCGTCGGCCGGCGCCGAGGAGAAATTCGCCATCTACCCGCCACTCCCTTCCGGGTATTCGTCCATAAAAGTATTTGACAGGGAGGGACGTTTTGTGGGCCGGATAATGCCGGCTGAAAAGTACTGGGTTTCCATCGACCGTATCCCCAGGTTCCTGCAGAACGCACTGGTGGCCGTCGAAGACGCCCGCTTTTACGAACACGGCGGGATCGATATCCGCGGGATTGCCCGGGCGCTTATGAGAGACGTGGTGAAAGGGAAAATGGCCGAGGGGGGGTCAACAATCACCCAGCAGCTGGTCAAAAACAGATATTTGTCCGGAGCGAAAACCCTTGACAGAAAGATCAAGGAAGCAGAGCTGGCGATTGAATACGAGCGCAAATACACCAAGAAGCAGATCCTGGAAATGTATTTTAACGAAATCGATTTCGGCAACGGGGCCCGGGGCATCGCCCAGGCCGCGCGCCTCTATTTTGACAAAAACCCGGAGGAATTGACCGACGGCGAATGCGCGCTGCTGGCAGGCGTTCCCAAAGCGCCATCCCGCTACAACCCGCTGGGGAAACCGGCGAAGGTGACGGCCAGGAGGGACGTGGTTCTCCAGCGCATGGTGGAACTGAAAATGATCACCCGCAGGCAGCAGAAAAAGCTGAGAGCCCATCCACCTACCGTCATGCAGCCAGGAAAAGACCCGTATTGCCTGGCCCATATCCGGGGCATACTGGTCGATAAGTACGGACCACAGGTTATCGAGCAGGGCGGGCTGGACGTGATCACTGCCATGGACCTGAACATCCAGAAGCTGGCTGAACGGACCCTGAGCGAGGGAGTCAAACGGATTTCCCCCGGGCTTCAGGGCGCTTTATTGTGCCTTGACGCGAATACGGGCGACGTCCTTGCGGCCGTGGGCGGGGTCGATTTCGACAAGAATTCCTATGACCGCGCCTTTACCGCCAGGAGACAGCCCGGTTCGGCCATCAAACCGCTGATTTATGCGGCCGCACTGGAAAAAGGAATTACTCCCGGCAGCATCTGGAATGACGCTCCGGTGGCATACAACCGGGGTAACAATGAAGTCTGGAAGCCCCAGAACTATGAAAAAGAACGATTCGGAGACCTTACGCTCAGGCGGGCGCTGGCATACTCGAACAACGTTGTGGCCGTAAAATTGCTGGACACCATAGGAGTCCCTTATTTCATCGATTTCGCCAAGCCGCTCGGACTCTCCCTGAACCCGCGCAGCGGACTGTCCCTGGCCCTCGGCACCGATGAGGTAACGCTGAAAGAGCTGGTATCAGCCTACACCCCCTTCGCCAACGGCGGCAGACGGATCGAACCGAGGTTGATCACCCGCATCTACGACCGGAACCGTCACACCTGGACGGAAAATCCGCCGTCGGCGGCTCCGGTCCTTTCCCCGGCCGACGCGTTTGTCACGACCCAGATGCTTAAAGACGTAATGGTCTACGGCACAGCGAAATCGCTCAGAAAATTCAGCAGGGAATTTCCTTCCGCCGGGAAAACCGGCACAACCGAGGATTACCGGGACGCATGGTTTGTCGGATACACTCCCCAGCTGGTGACCGGCGTCTGGGTCGGATATGACAAGCCCCAGCCGGGCGGGAGAAGCTTCACCGGGGGAGCCGTCAGCGCACCCATCTGGGGACGTTTCATGCGCTCGGTTCTGGCCGGCAGGCAGGCCGTTGATTTCCCGAAACCGGATACCGTCGTATCCTGCACTATCGATCCTGCTACAGGGTTTCTGGCGGCTCCGGACTGCCCGGTAAAACAGAACGAATTCTTCATCGCGGGCACCCAGCCGACGGAGTACTGCCCGAAACACGGCGGAGTTGCCTTCAAGCCGATGTCCGCTGTGCCGCCGCAACCTGTTCAAAATCCGCAATGACTGATGGCGGCAAACAGGATGGCAAGGCGGGTGACGGTGTTTCAACGGAAGGGAAGCCTGAGGATCAGCCCAGGTGAACAGGTAGCTGGTAAACAGTGGGCAGGCAGGTTTGATAACGGGCACGTGCTATCGTGAGGACAATGCCGGTTTGGCTAAAGGAAAGAACCGGGCGTGTTTCAGATAATCTCATCTAGCCTGTTTGCCCAGTTTATCGCTTCCAGTTGCGCTTCGAAAAGAGTGTTGACGGTGCAGGAAGATTCGCCGAGAATGGCCACCGCTTTCTGGAAATCCATGACCTCCAGGCTTTCCGCCAGCAGCAGCAGACGGCCCATGTCGCCTTCCCTTGAGTGCAATGCCCGGCGGACGTCATCCGCCAGGTTGAGCTGCTTTATGACTTCTTCCATCGGGGTTTCGAACAATACGTCTATCAGGGAAAGCATACCGGTCATGAAAGCCCTGTCGGCGTACTCCTTGTCTTCCGGCTGAAGGCACTGCTTCATTACTATCAGCTCCATAAGCCTGCCGCGGACCGCCGCGGTTTCAAGGAGGGGAGCGTTGCCCTTGCCCGAACCCCGTGAATAAAGGGCCAGTTGGACCCAGCGCCTCAGCTGCTGGAGACCGAGCACCATCAGCGCGTGTCTGAGTGTTTCTATCCTCTCCCGCATTCCCAGGGCAACCGAATTGACCAGCCGCAACAGGTTGTAGGTCAACCCCGGGTTCTGCTTGAAGGTTTCCTCAATTTCCTTTATCTCCGCGTCCTGGAGCACAAGCTGCAGCAGCCTCAGAAGGGCCGTTCCAGAAACATCAACGCGTTTTTTCTTCAGCACCGAAGGACGGGCGAAGTAGTACCCCTGGAACAGCTGGAAGCCAAGGTCCTGGCATTCCTTGAACTGTTCGGTCGTTTCCACCTTCTCCGCCAGGAGAGTCACAGGGCGATTTTTAAGTATCCGCACCATCTCGTTCAAGGCCGGTCCATCGATTTCCAGAATGTCGATTTTGACGATATCGACGATGTTGTAAAGCGGTTCGTATTCCGGAGCGTAGAAGTTGTCATCCAGCGCCAGGCTGAACCCCTTTTCCTTGAGTTCCCGGCACCGATTGATTATTTCACCGGTTATCTCGATACTCTCCAGGATCTCGATGACAATCTGTTCCCTGGGGAGCAGTTCCAGGGCGTCGCTCATCAGCAGTTCGCCAGTGACATTGAAAAATCCCTTGTGGGTTCCCAGCACCTCGCTGAAGCCGAAGCCGGAAAGGGCATGCATGATTACGCTTGCGCCTGCCTGCAGGTAATCGGTGATATCGGCGAACGAGATATCCGCGGAGCGGAACAGCAGTTCATAACCGAAGATATTCTGCTCCCTGTCGAGTATCGGCTGCCGTCCTAGAAAAAATATGTCCTGGGCGTCACTCATTATCAAGGTACCCTGCCTGAGCGAAAGGAACTATTTAAAGTCGGAATACCTGGATATGACCAGATACCTGTCCTTCGCTTCTTTCAGATGGCATTCATAGCAATTCTTCACCGGGTCGATACCGCTCGGCTTTCCTTCGGGGGTGAAGCCGGCAAAAATCCAGCCGCCCGTTTCCTTTGCCCCCTTGTCCTTTTTCATCAGGACAATCATGTTCTTTTTCCCCTCTACCGGCTTGCCGCCCACGTCCCTGATATTGTAATTGACCACGGCAAACCTGCTCCCTTCGGGGTAGGGTCCGCCCGACTTGTAGGCCTTCAACGCCTTTTTGTCGGCATAGATATAGTGAATCCCGTAAAACAGCGACTGTTTGTCGCTAATGACCTTCCGGCTGCTCTTTTCCCACTTTTCATAGTCTTGCGGCAGGGCCGCCTTTCCGGCTCCCGCTGCAATAGCCGCGCAGGACAGCACAAGAATTACAGCCGTCATGGCAGTAAGTTTTTTCATATTTTTCTCCTCTCAGCACTGATTCCCGGCGCAAGATTAATGGATTTGCCGGTAATTGTCACGCAAAAAAGGCAACGCGGAAGTCGATGCCTTTTTGCCGGGATGATTCAT
>DASRZQ010000152.1:0-7362 GCA_035686205.1 Geobacteraceae bacterium | reverse complement strand
GCGAACTGGGCGGCGAGGCGTACGAGCACGTCGGGGCGTCACTCACCGCAAGCGCCCATGCTTTCAATTGCGCAGCCATCAAGGTGAGCCTGCCCTTTGCAAATAAGCTCGGGGCTAAGCTTCGCTTTTTGGCATCGGGCGAAGCGGCGGACCCGGCCTGCACGCATACCATTTCTTATCTACTTGAGATCGGAGATGGACTTGACGAAGAGGTAGCAACCCTGACACCAAAGGGGGACCTGGACGACGTGCCGGTTCCGCTTTCAGCAGGGACTTTCCGCCTGTTCATGCCGGGGTTCCGTTCCACCCTTTCCCAGCCCATAAGGGCGAAAAAACGCATGAACGCCATTATCGACACCGGCTTTGCCATGCTGGAAGAGACTACCGACAAAGCCCGCGACACGGTTTTGAGACGCGGGCTCGGTGGTCCGGACTTCTCCAAGAGGTCCGTAAAGACAGATGCAAGGCGGTTTGTAAATGCCTTTGTCCGCAGCTGTGAAAACAGGATGCTGTTTATTTACGCCGCTCCCGGGGGCTGGCGGTTCGGTCTCGAGGACAGGCATAAGCAGACTCGGCTGGTCAGAATTCTGTATCGCCTCTTTGAACTCGACTCCTTTGTCGATGATGAATGGCCGTGCGCGATGGAGGTTCGTCGGGAGGTCTTTCTTTCACGCCTGGGGGAATTGTCCGCGGCCCTTGACCGTGAAGGTTTCGCCTTCCGGTTTAATGGAGAGCCCTTGTTTCCCGGCAAATGGGAGTTTGCCGTCACCGCCGCCACGGACGGAATCGACTGGTTCGAGCTGAAACCCGAGATCCGCTGCAACGGCGAACTGCTTGCCCTGGAGGAGATCCGGCAACTGATCGAAGGCGGCATGCTTCGACGGGGGAACACCCGCTATCTCCTCGGAGACGGCGAACGGCGCATATTGGAACTTCTCCTTGGCGCGGAAGGCAAGGGAAAAAGAAGGAAAAAGACGGAGATCATCCGCGTCCCGCGCCTGCAGATCCTCGACTGGATGGAACTCAGGTCCCACGGGGTCCATTTGCGGCTTCCCCCTGAAGAGGAAAAACTTCTGGCAAGCCTCATCCGCCTGGAAAAGGTCCCGGAGCGGCCGGTCCCGAAGGGGCTTGCCGCCGAACTGCGCCGTTACCAGAAAGAGGGGGCCGACTGGCTGGCCTTTCTTTACGACCACCGCTTCGGCGCCTGCCTGGCCGACGACATGGGACTGGGCAAGACCGTCCAGACTATCGCCTTCCTCGCCGGGCTGTCCGAAGGGAAAGTCCCGTCCGGCGAAACCGTGCGGCAGCCCCATCTCGTAGTCGTTCCCCCTTCCCTTCTGTTCAATTGGGAAAGCGAGATCGCCCGCTTCTATCCGGAATTCCGGGTCGTCACCTACGCCGGGCAGGGGCGGTCCACGGATTTCAGCGGTGCCGATATTGTCCTCACCAGTTACGGTATTCTCCAGCGGGACGCCGATATCCTTGCCGGCATCCAGTTCCATGTGGCCGTCTTCGACGAGGCCCAGCAGGTGAAGAACATCCATGCAGCCACCACTGGCGCGGCCCGGCGTATCGACGCCCGGTTCAAGCTCGCTCTCACGGGCACACCCATGGAAAACCATCTGGGGGAATATTATTCGATCATGGACCTCTGCGTGCCCGGACTTCTCGGCTCCTACGAAGAGTTCCGGCGGCGTATCGACATCCGCGGCTTCGGCGGTATGGATACCCTTGTCCGCCGCACCCGGCCGTTCATCCTCCGCCGGAGCAAACAGATGATAGCCGACGAGTTGCCGCCTCGTGTCGAGGCCGACCTGTACCTTGAAATGAACACGAAGCAGCGGGCGTTGTACCAGAGAACCGTGGAGGAGGTAAAAGGTAAGGTGAACGAGGCATTCCGGTCCAAGGCACCGGGCCAGGCAAAAATGATTGCTCTGACGGCCATCCTCAGGCTGCGGCAGATATGTCTCTGTCCGTCGCTTGTCGATTCCGGCTCCAGGGCGGATTCGCCCAAACTGCAATGTCTTGCGGAGCAACTTGCGGAGCTCGGTGACGAAGGACATTCGGCCCTTGTTTTTTCCCAGTTCACCAGTTACCTGGATGTAATCGAAGAGGGCCTGAAGCGACATAACCTCAGGTATATTCGTCTCGACGGCTCCACGCCGACGGCCAAACGCAAGGAACTGGTCAACCGTTTCCAGAAAAGCGACGAGCCGCTTGCTTTTCTTATCAGCCTCAAGGCCGGCGGAAAGGGGCTCAATCTCACCCGCGCCACCTACGTTTATCACCTCGATCCCTGGTGGAACCCGGCGGTGGAGAACCAGGCATCCGACCGCGCCCACCGCATCGGCCAGACCGCGAAGGTTACCGTTACCCGTCTGCTCATGCGCCACACGGTCGAGGAAAAGATGATGGCGCTCAAGGAGCGCAAGCTCAAGCTCTACAAGGCGCTCCTGGATGACGCGACGGGAGCGGGGGGCGCGGCGCTGTCAAAAGAGGATTTCGATTTCCTGTTGGCGCCGTGAATGGGAGCAAGTACAATATTACTTCTGAATCCTTGACGGATTCAGGTTACTAATCATGGAAAGAATTCCCGATTTCTCGGCGGAGTGTAAATAACCCCATGTCCCACAAGCTGCACCTGGAAAAATTCGGCAACATCCATGCCCTTCCCATTCTTCACTACCGCATGGAATTCGCATCGCTGACGCGGCAGGCGGCGGACGCGCTGGAACCGGACTGCATAGCCGTGGAACTGCCCTCGACGCTGCAGGCGGCATTCCTGAAAGGTGTGAAAAGACTTCCGCAGATTTCGGTCGTCATGTTCGACGTCGCCTCCTCTTCGAAAAGCAGGGAGACGGAAGCCCGGAATGTCTTCCTTATGATTGAACCGGCCGATGCCATCGTCGAAGCCGCCAGGATTTCGCTGGAGAGGAATATTCCCTGCCACTGCGTCGATGCGGACATCGACGACTACCTCTACCATGGCGAAATGATGCCCGATTCGTATGCGGTCCGCAGGATAGGGTTGAAGGCCTATTACAGTGAATACGTCCGGATTTTCGGCGATGAAGCCCCTCATCCTCTGGACATGCGCCGTGAACAGGCGATGGCGTACCGGCTGCAGGCACTATCGGAACGTCACGAGAAGGTGCTGTTCATCACCGGCATGGCCCACCTGGAAAGGATCAGGAGGCAGTTCGGCCATCCTCAGGCCGCGCCGCTCGAACGGACCAGGCGGGACCATATCCGCCTGTTCAACCTCCATCCCGATTCCTGTCGTGAGGTCCTCGGTGAATTCCCTTTTCAGTCGGCCGTCTATGAAATGAGGCGCGGTCCGCTGCCTGACGAGCCGGCCCGGGACGGAAAGTCCCTGCGCAAAAGCTTCCGCGCCTTCGAGCTGGTGATGGGCGGCAAGCAGGATATCCCGGAAGAGGAGGTTTTGAGGGACTCCGTCATTCGCAGCGCACACCGCGCGGGAAGGGAAGGCGAGAGCGTCGACCGTCAGCGGGTGATCCTGAGGCTTTTCCAGGAGACAAGCGGCCATTACCGTCAGGAAACCGGCGAACCCGTCCACATCTGGCAGAAGCGCGCCTTCTTCAGGTTCTCGCGGAATTATGCCCTTACTTCCGGCATGCTGTTGCCCGATCTCTACCAAATGCTGGCGTCGGCGCGCGGCTGCGTCGACGACAATTTCGCTTACGCGTTCCACCGTCTCGCAACCTTCTACCCCTGGCAGAGGGAGACGGCCGATATCCCCACGATCCGGGTTTCCCCTGAAGACGTATGGGGCGGAAGCCGCAAGATAAGGTTCCGGCCGAAATCCCGGCAGAAGGGAAAAGGGCTGTCCCATCTTCAGTTCCTCAAGAGAAAACGGGAATCCCGGCCGGGTGAATGGCTGGAAGGTTTCGACAACCCTTCCATCTGTTCGTATCCGCCTGAAGATCTGGTTATAGAGGATTACGGCAGGTTTCTCCGGAAAAAAGGGGCGAAACAGCTTTCGGAGGAGCACTGCCGCGTGGAGGAGTTTACCACATCGCTTCTCGACGGGATCGACATGCGGGAAACGCTGCGGAACATCCATGAAGGCAAGATCTACGTGCGGGAAAACCAGCGGATCAAGGGCGGAGTGGGAAGCGTGGTGGTCATTTTCGATGAAGACCGCGAAATGAAAAAATTTCCATACCTGATGACCTGGCTGGGGGAGCACGAGCAGGAATCCGACATGGCGTTCTACGGAACCCTTCCAACCGACAATATCGTCGGTCCGGGCATCTCGCGCTGCGAATACGGCGGATTCATGCTTTCCTATCCGCCGCGGCGGATGTACGACGTCTGGCAGGACGGGGATTACCGTTTCGTCAGAGGCAAGTCCGAGGTGCTTCTTCTGGCCGCCCTGGACTATTCAACTGAGAAACATGTGGTTTTTGTCTCGGCACGTCCTCCGCGCAGCTTTTTCAAACAGCTTGCCGCCCGCATGGGCAAAAATATAGTCTATATCCCTCTCGGCAGCCTGTCTCCCGTGAAACTTAAAAAAATACGAGTTTTCCACGTGCTGTTCGGTCACGACAAGCGCGGAATCGCACATGACTACATTTGGTGATGCTCCGCCCGGGCGAAAACAGCAAATTTTTGATCATGGGATCTGATTTTCATTAGAACGAAAATTGTTTGTACCAAAAAAGTTTTTTATTTCAGTATGTTAATAATGTAATGATGAACCCGGGGATTTTTTTCTTGCGGCTCAAGCAGAAAACTCATTGTTTTTAGTTCCAATTTCTTGTATTTATCCTTTTAGTAATTAAATTGTTCCATTTTTACCGTATGGGGGGGATTCATGAGTGGTCGTGAGCGCCGCAGGTATGGGAGGACAGAATCCCTTAATCTGCTTGACAATATCGTGCTTGGCGAAACGGGAGAAATGGTTGCCCACCAGATGGGCCGGACAATCAACATCTCGGAAAACGGCCTCATGCTGGAGACCCATGTCCAGTTCAAACCGAAACACCTGCTGATCATAACCATCGCCCTTGGTGACAGCCTGGTGGAAATCAAGGGATTGGTCAGGCATGTGGAGCCCAGCGGCGACGTGTTCCGCTCGGGCATTGAATTCGTCGACATAGACGATGACGGGAAAGCAATCCTGAAAAAATATCTGGACTCAATAAGGGAAGAAGATCGTTAATTCGGAAAAACCCGCTTATTTTGAGCGTTCGGATTTACCCCTTCCGCAGTACCCTTTTGTCCCCTACCCTTATGGTTACTTTCTCCTGGTCGAAATACTCAAGCAAAGGGATCATGTACTTCCTGGAAAGTCCTGTCAACTCGCGGAATTCCGGTGGAGTGATCTCCCCTTTTTCCTTCAGGCGCGCCACAAGTTTTTCCCTGATCTCCCGCAGGTGCGGCGGCGAATAAAATAGATCCACCTTGACTTTTGCAGCCCGGCCTTCACGGGCAAGGAGGTTCAGGTGATCCAGCATCTCCTTTTCCCCGCACCGGAGGGAATCGCACAGCTCCTTGATCGTCGGCGGTTCAAAACCCCCCTTCGCAAGCGCCTGATCAATCTTTGCCTGTAAACCCGCCCGGTCGGTTTGCGCCGCTGCCTTATGCCCAGGCCTTTTTACCAGCTCGCGTTCAACCTGTGCTTTGCCGTCCCGTTCCAGTGCCGTCAGGGCAGGCCCGAAAAAGCGGGGATCACTCCTTTTTGGAAGATGTGACCGCAATTCTTCCTTGCCGATCCCGTCCTTCAGGGGGTTTTCCACGAGAAACCCCTCCAGCGCTTCAAAAAGCGAAATTTTCAGGCTTTCGAACGCTTCCCTCGAGAGAAAAACCCGCGGCTCACGCACAACCTGGACGACGGTCCCCTGCGACAGGAGCCCGGCCAGGGCCGTTTCAACGCGTTTTGCGTGCAGGCCGCCGCGGATCGCGATTTCATCGCAGGTAATTCCGGAAAGGAGGCTTTCCCGGATCAGCAGCCGGACTTTTTCGGAATCGTCGTTTCCCAGCAGTTTTTCAAGCAGCTCCAGCGATTCCGCGGAACGTCGCCTCCTTCGGGGAGGGGCTGGATCAAGTACCATGCCGCCACCGACGGTGGTTTGAGGCGAATAGGAACGCATGATAAAGAGGTCGCCGGGAAGAAGGAGGACTGGTTTCTTCAGACGGAACTGGGCCATTCGGGATTCTCCGGGGGCCAGGGAATCTCCCTCAAGCAGGATTATCTGGGCGGGGACTTCGTACGTCGCCGAATGGAGGCGGAGAACGGCACGGTGTCTCAGTTCCCGGGGAGCCGAAGGGAGGCAGTAAAGACGGGCATCGACAGCATGGGTAGTGCGGAATACGCCCCTTGGAACGATGACGTCGCCTCTCGAAATGGAGGTGTGTTCTACACCCTGGAGGTTTATGGCAAGCCTTTGACCGGCGGAGACGGCGTCTTCCTTTTTCCCGTGGGCCTGCAGGGTGCGCACCCGCGAATGGATCCCGGAAGGAAGGATTTCCACCTCGTCGCCGACCCTGATCGAGCCCGAAAGGAGGGTGCCGGTGACAACGGTACCGAATCCCTGGACGGTGAAAACACGGTCCACCGGGAGCCTGAAGGGCCCCTCGGATGGTTTTTCCTCGGCTTCGGCCGCGAGATCGACGAGCGCTTTCTTCAGGTCTTCAAGACCTTCGAGGGTCTTAGCGGAAACCGGGACAATGGGCGCGCCATCGAGAAAACTGCCGGCCAGGTACTCGCGTATTTCCTCGGTGACCAGTTCCCGCCAGTCATTGTCGACCATATCGCACTTGGTGAGGGCCACGAGCCCCCTTTTGACGCCGAGCAGGCCGCAAATCTCCAGGTGCTCGCGGGTTTGCGGCATGACGCCCTCGTCGGCGGCGATCACCAGCATTACCATGTCCATTCCGCCCACTCCGGCCGCCATGGTTCGCACGAACCGCTCATGTCCCGGCACATCGACGATGCCCAGCAGTATGCCGCCCGGCAGCTCAAGGTGGGCGAATCCGAGTTCTATGGTAATTCCGCGCTCTTTCTCCTCCTTGAGGCGGTCGGTGTCTATCCCGGTCAGGGCCTTGACCAGGCTCGTCTTGCCGTGGTCTATGTGTCCGGCGGTGCCGAGAATGAGGTGTTTCATGGGCATAATCCTTTGTCGAAATTTCAATCCTTGAACTGCAGTTGATACAGCTTGCTGTAAAGCCCGCCCAGTACCAGCAGCTCGTGATGGTTTCCTTCCTCGCACTTCTCCCCCTTGTGGATGACCACGATCCGGTCCGCGTCCTGGATGGTCGAAAGCCGGTGCGCCACAACGAGAGATGTCCGCCCGGCGAGCAGGCCGCGCAGCCCTTCCTGGATCAGGCGCTCGCTGG
>DASRZQ010000151.1:0-27102 GCA_035686205.1 Geobacteraceae bacterium | reverse complement strand
GACCAACTCGAAAATCTTCTGCGGATGTTCCACGAAATTCGGCGCCGACCCTAACTCCCAGACCTGCCCGGTCTGCCTCGGCCTGCCGGGGGCGCTGCCCGTGCTTAACAGAAAAGTCGTCGAATTCGCCATCAAGGCGGGATTGGCGACCAACTGCTCGATCGCGCCGCGAAGCATTTTCGCCCGCAAGAACTACTTTTACCCCGATCTTCCCAAGGGCTACCAGATAAGCCAGTACGAATTGCCCATCTGCCTGAACGGCCACCTGGAGATCGAGATGGACGGGACGACGAAGAAAATCGGCATCACCCGCATCCACATGGAAGAGGACGCGGGGAAGCTGGTGCATCTGGAAACCATGGACGCCGGGGAAAAATCGTACGTGGACCTGAACAGGGCCTGCACTCCGCTGCTGGAAGTCGTATCGGAGCCCGACATCAGGAGTGCCGACGAGGCGATTGCCTATCTCAAGAAGCTGCATCAGCTGGTAGTCTACCTCGGCATATGCGACGGCAACCTGGAAGAGGGTAGCTTCCGCTGCGACGCCAACATATCACTGATGCCGGTCGGCTCGGACAAATTCGGCACCAGGGCCGAACTGAAAAACATCAACTCGTTCCGCTTTATCAAGCAGGCCATCGAGTACGAAATCGAACGGCAGGCGGAAATTCTGGACGAGGGCGGGAAGGTAATCCAGGAGACCCGGCTGTTCGACACGGCAACCGGCACGACCCGGTCCATGCGGGGCAAGGAAGAGGCCCACGACTACCGCTATTTCCCCGATCCGGACCTGGTTCCCCTTGTAATAGGCGGCGACTGGGTGGAGCGAATCCGAGACACTCTGCCGGAACTCCCTGACGCCAAAAGGAAGCGCTACGCCGAGGAACTCGGCCTGTCCGACTATGACGCCGAAGTTCTTTCCGCCTCAAGGGAAATAGCCGACTATTTCGACGCATGCGTGGCGCTGTACCAGCAGGCCAAGGCCGTCTCCAACTGGGTCATGGGGGAAGTGCTCCGGGCACTCAAGGATGACAACCGCGGCATCTCCGACTGTCCGGTTACGCCACAACTTCTGACCGATATGCTCAGGCTGGTCGAAAAAGGCACCATCTCCGGCAAGATCGCCAAGACGGTTTTCGACGAGATGTACAAGACCGGCAAGGAACCGGCCAAAATCGTCGAAGAAAAGGGACTGGTGCAGGTTACCGACACCGCTGCAATCGAGAAGATCATCGATGAAGTGCTCGCGGCAGAAGCGGGCCAGGTCGAAGCGTACCGGAGCGGAAAAGACAAGCTGTTCGGCTTCTTCGTCGGCCAGGTGATGAAGGCCAGCAAAGGCAAGGCGAACCCGGCAATGGTGAACGAGCTGCTGCTGAAGAAGCTCAAGGGGTAAAGAAGCGGAATTTTCCTTTATCAGATGAAACCTTCCATGACTTCGTACAAATCCCGCTCCAACTGTTCGGGGTCGGTTGCAGCATAGTCGTCGACTATGGTTTTAAGCCAGAGGAAAGTTCCCCTGTCCGCAAGATCATCGAGTTTCCTGTAAATGCCTTTTCTTCTGCCGACCCTGAAAACGAGTCTTTCTTCGGCGGAGAGGGCAAAAAAGCGGTCGATGATCGCCATCAGCTTCGGTTTGTCTTCCGGCAGTTTCCCCTCAAGCTCCTCCAGCAGATTGAGTATGTGGTCGCTGACAACCCGCGAATCAATGCCTTTGAGGGCTCCGATCATTCGCCCAATTTCTCTTACCTTATCCTCCTCGCCGAGAGGTTCGAACAGGCCGTTTTCCATCATTGCGAAAAGGTCGGACCCCCTGGCGACGTGCAGGCTCCGAAGCCTTATGAAGTCCGGATTGATGCGGTTGATCACGGCTGCCGTTTCATCCGCATGCTCCCCTGACCAGCGGATTCCGCCGAGCCCCGGCATGATATAGACGCAGAGCGAGATTCCGGCTTCTTTTATCCTGAGCCCCCCCGCCACGTGATCGGCGGCAGTCACACCTTTCCTTACGAACTCAAGGACTTTGTTGCAGCCACTCTCCACCCCTACGTGGAGACGGGTGATCCCCGCGTCGCGGAGCCTTTTCATTTCATCGGGAGTCTTTCCGGCGGCGGTCCTGGAGCGGCAATATGAGGTAATGCGCTTTATCGCGGGGAAGTTCTCCCTGAGGAAAACCAGCACCTCGGCTAGATTGTCGGTTTTAATGACGAGGGGATCGGCATCCTGGAGAAATACTGTTTCTCCTCCATGATAAAGCCATCCGGCAACCGACAAAATGCCATCTTCCGCAAACTTCCCTTCGGCGCGAACCTGATCGACTACAGGCTGCGTAATTCGGCCCGCTGTCCCTTCCCGGCCGCAAAGGGCTTCAATCCTGTCCGCGATGCCCCTCGCCGTCCTTATGTCATCCTTTATCTCATCTACGCTCCTGAATTGAAATTTTTTTCCGGAATAAGTCCGGCAAAAGGCACACCGGTTCCAGGGACAGTTCCTGGCCGTCCGTATCAGCAGGCTTGCGGACTCGCTGGGAGGCCTTATCGGCCCTTTTTCCATTGACAGGTTCATCGCATTGCTCCCGTCCTCTATAATAGATTCGCTCACCAGTAATGGTAATCCGATTTGACGTTTTTTTCCACCATTGTGAAACTCCTTCGGTCTCTCTTTCACATTGCCCGAAATTATATGTTGACAAACGGAGCGACGGGTCATAATTTAACAATAACTAATTTAAATTGGTTAAATTTATGAATCCCGTAGTAATGATTGTGACGGGAAGGAAGGGGACAACCCATGAAAATCGTTGTATTTTTACTGGCTCTATTACTGGCTGGCTGCGCAGGCGGCCAGCTGGTGGTCACGGAAAAAAACGGAAAAATCTGGAAGAAAGATGTACAGGACGCCAGGGTAAATAAGACCACTGGTCTTGTTGAATGGCAGGACGACGCGGGACAGTGGCACTCGGTAGAAGCAGCCAGTGCTCTTTATGAAGGCTGGTATGGTGGAAAATAAAGAGAAAACCCGAAAAACTGTCATGCGTTCAGGATCAAACAAACCTGTCAGTTCTTGACTGGGCTTGAACATAATTCCGGGAAACTCGCGGGGACGGATTGCTTTTATGGGTGGAAGGAAAAGCAACTGTCCCTTTTTTTGTCCCATTTTTGTCCGGCCAGCGGCCAATCAACGACACTTAAATTGAAAAGTAACCTTCCTTATGCTACCATGGTTCCAATTTTGATCATTAGTTTCGTGGAGTTACCTTCCCGGCACATCTCCGCAGACGGATCGCGGCAGTGACGGTAAATGTAACAATCCGGAATCAAACGGAGTAAATGCGATGTCCTTCCGAACAATCGAATGGCGTGACAACAAAGTGGTCATGATCGATCAGACCAGGCTTCCCGGTGAAGAAGTCTACAACGAGTACAACGACTACAAAAGCGTCGCCGAGGCGATACGCGGCATGGTCATCCGCGGGGCGCCCGCCATCGGCGTTGCCGCTGCCATGGGGATTGCCCTGGGCGCCACCGGAATCATCGCAGACACCCATGAGTCGTTTTTCCAGCAACTCTCCAACGTCTGTGAAGTCATGGCAAGGACCCGGCCCACAGCGGTTAACCTGTTCTGGGCCATTGAGCGCATGAAAAAGGTGGCCGAGGCGAACCGCGAAAGAGATCTGCACGCAATAAAGGAAATACTCAGACTGGAAGCCATACGCATAGAACAGGAAGACCTGGAAATCTGCAAGAACTTAGGCAGGAACGGCGCCCGCCTGATAAAAGATAACTGGGCCATTCTCACTCACTGCAATGCCGGCGGCCTGGCGACGGCCGGCTACGGAACCGCCCTGGGCGTTATCAGGGCCGCCCATGAAGCGAAAAAAAATGTCCGCGTCTTCGCCGATGAAACCCGTCCCTGGCTCCAGGGCGCCCGGCTGACCGCATGGGAACTGATGAAGGACGGTGTGCCGGTAACTCTGATAGCGGACAACATGGCCGGATATTTCATGCGGAAAGGCGAGATCGACTGCTGCATCGTCGGCGCCGACCGCATAGCGGCCAACGGTGATACCGCCAACAAGATCGGCACCTACAGCATTGCGGTGCTTGCCAGGGAAAACAATATACCGTTTTTCGTGGCGGCCCCCGTTTCCACCTTCGATCTTTCCATCCAGACCGGCGATGAGATTCCCATAGAGGAACGCCATCCCCGCGAAGTCACCCATCTTTCCGGTTTCCCGGTAGCACCGGAAGGCGTGAAGGTCCGCAATCCGGCTTTCGATGTCACTCCGGCCCGCTATATCACCGCAATCATTACCGAAAAGGGAATTGCAACCGGCGACTTCGGCAGACAACTGCCAGCCCTGGTGGGCACATGACGGCAAATGGAATTCTTGCCGAAAAAATAGAAAGCTTTTTCTCCAGGGAGTATTCCGGCGAAGAAAATGACCGGGTGCTTTCGTTAATCCTCGCGTCACACGGCTTTTCAAATTCTGAAAGATCCGCCGAAAACCTCCGCCTCCTTGCCACGCTGCTCCCGCCTGACATTCTGGGCACAATCGCCCGGACGGCGCTGAACACTCCGTCACCGGACACGGCCGTTAACGCCCTTGAACGGATCAGTTCCGCCGTGCCCGCCGATGATCTTCTTTCGGTCTGCGGGAACGGACGCGGGCTCTCCCGTTTATTGACTATTTGCGGTTCTTCCGCATTTCTCACCACCATACTTCGCCGCAACCCGGCCCATTTCAGAGGTCTTTTCATTGAAAACCGGATCGAAACCGCCAGGACGGAAGAAGAAATGCTTTTGGCGCTTCGTGATACAATCGGCGAGAACACCGGCTATACCGCCATTTTCCCGATCCTTCGGCGATTCAGGTACGCCGAAATGCTTCGCATAGCCGCCCGCGACCTCAATGGTCTGGCTTCGCTCGAAGAAGTAACCGGCGAGTTGAGCGCCCTTGCCTCCGCCACCCTCCAGATAGCATACGAGGCTGCCCGCAGGCAGCTCACAAAAGAACACGGCCTGCCCCTCGCCCGAAACGGTTCCGGCCTGATCGAAGCCGAGTTTGTCGTGATGGGCATGGGCAAACTCGGGGGCAGGGAACTCAATTTCTCCTCGGACATCGATATAATTTACATCTACTCGACATATGAGGGCGAGACTGCCGGCATAGAGACGGCTGAGTGTGAGATAAAGGGGAAAATCCCGCTTCATGCCTTCTTCGCGAAACTCGCAGAAATGATCTCCAGGGCTATTTCCAAGGTTAACGAGGATGGTTTCGTCTTCCGCGTGGACCTGGGGCTACGCCCGGAAGGGAAGAGCGGCGACCTTGCCATCTCGCTGCCTTCCGCTGAAATCTATTATGAATCCTGGGGGCAGCCCTGGGAAAGATCGGCAATGTTGAAGGCGCGGCCGGTGGCAGGCTCCCGTGAGCTGGGGCAAAAATTCCTCGATGCCCTTTCCCCTTTTATTTACAGGAAATACCTTGACTACAACATGATCGAAGACATGATGATCATGAAAAGAAAGATCGACTCGTCCCTCCTCAGGGAGAAGGAAAGCGAATACAATATCAAGCTCGGGCGTGGTGGTATCCGCGAAATTGAATTCTTCATCCAGGCGCTACAGCTCGTTTTCGCCGGGAAAAATCCCGGGATAAGGGAAAGGAATTCTCTCCTGGCCCTTACGGCCCTGAGAGATAACGGCATAATTACCGGCGAGGATTACCTTGCCCTCAGCGAGGCGTATCGCTTCCTGCGGACCGTGGAGCATCGCATTCAGGTAGTCAATGAACAACAGACCCACAGCCTTCCGGCAAAGGAGGAGGACCTTCTGTGTCTCGCCAGGCGCTGTGGTTTCATCCAGGCGGACGGATTGCAGCTGTTTACTGAAACCCTGGAATGTCACAGGCAAAAGGTAACGGCCATTTACGGGGATCTGTTCCTGTCTCGGGAAAGGAAGATGAAGGAGGAGATCAGCCCCGAAATATATACCTTTCTCGATCCCAGGGCGGATGCGGATCTGGTTAAGGACATGCTCGAAGAGCGTAGTTTCGAAAATGTCGATGCCGCATACGAAAACATCCTCCTGCTAAGGGACGGGCCACCCCTTGCACACCTCACGGAACGCGGGCGACGTCTGCTGGAAAAAATGGCGCCTCTTTTTCTCAAGGAAATTTTTTCCGCACCCGACCCGGACATGGCGTTGTCGAACCTGGAACGGTTTCTTCGCGCCGTGGGACCCCGGTCAAGCTACTATGCACTGCTGGCGGAAAACCGGAAGCTGCTGAAGCTTCTTGTATCGCTGTTCGGCATGTCCGAATTTCTGTCGAAAATTTTCATCATGCACCCGGAACTTCTGGACAACATGACCGACATCTCCACCCTGCTGCAGTTTGATGAACAGGAAGTATCCGAGGACAATCTCAATGTTCTTTTGCAGACGGCCGAATACTTCGAAGATCGTCTGGACATACTGCGCAGGTTCCGCAACGAGCAGTTTCTCCGCATCGGCATGAACGACATCAGCACCGGGCACGACCAGACAGTAACTGCCTCCAGGCTTACCAGGCTCGCCGAGGTCTGTCTGGCGGCTGCCTGCAACTTGGCCAAAAATGAGCTGTCCAGGTTTGGCAGCCCGATGTGGACTGATGTAAAAGGGACTGTTCATGAAGCGGATTTTGCCATTATCGGCATGGGAAAGCTCGGCGGATGCGAGCTGAACTATCATTCCGATCTGGACATAATCTACGTGTACGATCGCCAGGGGACCACAAACGGGGAAAAAGAAATCACCAACCACGAATATTTCGCGAAGCTCGGACAGAAGATCATTTCCATTCTTTCAATACCGACACGGGAGGGATACGTTTACAAGATCGATACGCGCTTGCGTCCTTCCGGCAACGCCGGACCGCTGGTGACATCCCTGGAGTCATTCAGGGAATATCACCGGCATGAAGCGCAGACATGGGAGCGCCAGGCCCTGGTCAAGGCGCGGGTTATTTCCGGCGGGAAAGCCCTAAGAGTGTGTATCGAGGAGATTATCCGGAACACCGCTTACGGCAGAGGCGCGGACGAAGAGGTGCGCGGCGAGATTCACCGGCTGCGAATGAGGATGGAGCATGAGCTTGCACGGGAAACGACTGGTACTTACAACATCAAGACCGGACGGGGCGGCATGGTTGACGTGGAATTCCTGGTGCAGTACCTTCAGCTGAAACATGGCGTGGATTTCCCGGAAATACGCAACGTCAACACTCTCATAGTACTTAGGACATTGCATGACCTGTCGCTCATCGGAGAAAATGATTTCCGCGTCCTTAACGACGGATATGTTTTTCTTGTCCATCTTGAAAACAGGCTTCGCCTGATCCACGATTATTCCATGAACGAGCTCGGTGGACCGCGGGCGTACCTGAACAAGCTGGCCCGCAGGCTCGGATACAATGAAAAAAACCGTAATCCGGGTGAAGCGCTTATGAATGATTACGAACAAATCACAAAGGCTGTTCGGGGAGTTTACGGAGCCATACTCGGGGAAGGTGCATGAAAAACCGGCTTCTCGAAATTTTCGACGCACTGCTGAACCACTTCGGCCCGCTCTTCTGGTGGCCCGCCGAGACACCGTTCGAGGTGTGCGTGGGAGCGATCCTTACCCAGAACACGAACTGGGCAAACGTGGAGAAGGCCATCGCCAACCTCAAGACGGAAGGGCTTCTTGCCCCGCAGGCGCTTCATGATGTCGATTCAGCGCGTCTGGCCGAGGTGATACGCCCGGCCGGTTTTTTCAACGTGAAAAGCGTGAGACTAAAGGAATTTATCGACTATCTCTTCAAATGCTGCGATGGTGATCTTGACCGCTTGTTTGCGGTTGACTGGCGGGAGCTGAGGGGGGAACTGCTGAAGGTGCGCGGCATCGGGCCGGAGACGTGCGACTCGATTCTGCTCTATGCGGGCAACAAGCCGTCTTTCGTGGTGGACGCCTATACGAAGCGCCTTTTTTCACGCCTCGGCCTGCTTCGGGAAAACGAGCCGTACGAAGAAGTGCGCGGTTTGTTTATGGAAAACCTCCCGGCCGATGTCGGCTTATACAACGAGTATCATGCCCTGATAGTCCGGCACTGCAAGGATTTTTGCCGCAAAAAGCCAATTTGCGGCCGGTGTCCGCTCAGATACGGGTGCGGGTTTCACATGGCAGGGAAGGTGGTGAAAACCCTGTCACTCGGCAAATAAATTACTGAGTGAATACGAAGGGTCGGGCGGCATGAGTTCGACCCGGTTTCTGCCTTTGATCTTGGCAGAATAAAGGGCTTTGTCGGCTACCCTTATCAAATCGTCGGCCGACCGGATTTCCTCCGCGGGAAAAGCTGAAACACCAAAACTGGCAGTAATTCTTATTTTCTCGTCTCCAACACTGAAAAGCGTTTCTTCTATTGAAGCCCGGATGCGTTCGGCGATGTTTCTCGCTTCGGACAGCGATGTTTCCGGAATCACCGCGATGAATTCCTCTCCTCCGAACCGTGCAGCCGTGTCGTACTCGCGCAGCACCCGCTGAAAGAGCGCGGCAATCTTGCAGAGCACGTAATCCCCCTGCTGGTGTCCGTAAGTATCGTTTACCATCTTGAAATGGTCGATATCCAAGATCATTACGGCCAGGTTGTTTCCTTTCCGCTGCGTCCGCCGGAATTCCCGCTCCAGGGTTTCCTCGAGATAACGCCGGTTGTACAGTCCGGTCAGGTGGTCGGTATGGGATATGGCAAGGAGAAGCTCGTTGGCCTGCTTCAGTTGATCCTGCAGGGTCTTGATTTTCAGATGCACCTTGACCCTGGCGACCAGTTCGCCGGCGTCGAACGGTTTTGTTATGTAGTCGGATGCCCCTTGTTCCAGACCCCTTATTTTCGAATCCCGGTCTTCCTTTCCGGTTAGGAGGATGATCGGCACATCCCTCAGGTCCTCGCGGGACTGGACAAGGCTGATGAACTTGAATCCGTCCATCATGGGCATATCCACATCGCAGAGGATGAGGTCGATTTTGTGGCCGAGCAGAACCTTAAACCCCTGAAGCCCGTCGTCAGCTTCAAAAAAGGTGTCGAATATCGATTTCCCCTTCAGAATATGGACAATCTCGCGCCGGACGGTTTCGGAGTCTTCAACAACGAGTACGCTGCAATGCATATTTTCTCCCATACAAAAACAATAACACCCTTGACAGTCACGAGACTTCTTTTTCCGGGCCGAAAACCAGATCGAGAAACTGTTTCAGAATTGCCGCCGTCACCCCCCATATTTCATCGCCCCGGTATGAATAAAAAAATACCGGATGTGTCCTCCCCTTCCAGGTCCAGTCTTCGATCCGGAAGATATCAGGGTTCAGTAAGTGCCGCAGCGGGACTTCAATGATTCTTTCAATCTCGGAACTATTTACCCTGTAGTCACAGGCGGCCGGAATCATTCCCACATAAGGAGTTATCAGGTAGCCGTGGATGGAATAGAAATCATCCAGAACTCCCAAAATCTCCACGCCGTCGGGCTCGATCCCGACTTCCTCACGGGTTTCGCGGAGCGCCGTCCGCAGGGAGTCTTCGTCTTCGGGCTGGCGGACGCCTCCTGGGAAGGATATCTCGCCCCGGTGATGGTTCAGGTTCTCCGTCCTCTTGGTGAACAGGAGATGATATTCGCCGTTCTTGAGAAAAACGGGAACCAGAACTGCTGACGGCACCGGGCCCGGCGCCATTGGTACCCTTGCATGAGCCGCAAGGGCCGTTTTAATCTTTTCCTTAAAATCCATAGTCTTTTGAAGTTGGCGTTTCGGACCCTCACATCTCACTTCTTACGTCTTGCGTCTTCCGTTTTTCTAAAGCACCGGTTCCCTTGCCCGCGTCTTCAATTCCGCAATTGTGGCGGCATAATCGGGGCTGCCGAACACCGCGCTTCCCGCCACGAAAACATCCGCCCCTGCGCGGGATATGCGTTCAATATTCGAGACCTTAACTCCTCCGTCGACCTCAAGCTCGGCATCGAGTCCCCTTTTGTCCAGCATGCCCCGCAGGGCATGGATCTTCGGCAGGCATGCCTCGATGAACGACTGCCCGCCGAATCCGGGGTTGACCGTCATCAGGAGAACAAGATCGAGGTCTTCGAGAACATAATCCAGGCAATGGAGAGAGGTCGCCGGGTTCAGGGAAATTCCGGCCTTTTTTCCGAGAGATTTTATCAGCTGGATGGTCCGGTGGACGTGAAAGGTTGCCTCGGCGTGGAAAACAATGATATCCGCCCCGGCCGCGGCAAAATCCGGAATGTACCTGTCCGGATCGGCGATCATCAGGTGCACGTCAAGCGGCAGCGCCGTTACCTTTCGCGCCGCCTCGACCACCAGCGGGCCGATGGTGATATTCGGCACGAAATGTCCGTCCATTACGTCAACATGGATGTAGTCCGCCCCGCCTGCCTCGACGGCCCGTATTTCATCGCCCAGGCGGGAAAAATCCGCCGAGAGAATGGATGGCGCTATCTTTTTCATGAAACCTCCGCTCACATTCCGTTGCCCGTGTCCGTAAAATTCCTTGCCGCCGCCGGTTAACGTACACGGACACGGCTACCGATCTTTCCTCCTCAGCCGCGCCGCGAAAAATCCGTCCATTCCGACCCGATGCGGCCAGCTCCGGAAGTACCCGCGATCTGTAAAAAGGGGCGAATATTCCGGAAATATTTCACGTAAATCTTCTACCATAAAATCGCTTCGAGCTGTGAGAAAATCGTCAATAACCCCTTCATTCTCTTCCGCAGAAGTTGAACAGGTGGAATAGACCATTATGCCGTCATTCGAGAGGTGATTCGCAAGGTTTGCCAGTATCAATTTCTGCAGTCCGGCAAGCCTGCGGACATCGGCGCGGGTCTTCGACCATTTCCCCTCCGGGTTGCGCCTCAGCACCCCGAGGCCGGAACATGGCGCATCGACCAGTATCCGGTCAAAAGAATGACTGCTTAGCGCACCAGCGGGGTTCGCGGCATCCATCTTTTGCGTCCCAATTATGGAAATGCCGAGTCTCCGGGCAGTTTCATCGATCAGTCGAAGCTTATCGACATGCAAATCGCAAGCCAGTACCGATCCCCGGTTGAGCATCAGCTGCGCCAGATGGGTCGCTTTGCCGCCCGGTGCGGCGCAGGCGTCAAGCACCGCATTGCCCGGATCGGGAGCCAGTAAGATGGAAGCCAGCTGCGAGGATTCGTCCTGCACCGTAAATAATCCCTCCGCAAAAGAAGGCAAAACCGCGGGGTTGACAGGTGAGAGCACACGGATTCCTTCAGGAGAAAATCCGCACTTTTCGGCCTTCACGCTCTCTCTCTCAAGTCGCTGAAGAAGCGCTTCCCTCGTTGTCCGCAAGGTGTTTGTTCTGAACGTAAGGGGAGGGATTTCATCCATGGATTTGGCCAGCAGTTCCGCTTCCTCGAAACCGAACTGACGGATCCAGTCTTCAGCCAGCCATTTTGGATGCGAGTAGAAAGCCGCCAGAAAGTCCGCCGGATGCGTGCTCCGGTCCGGCCAGGAAATGGCGTCCCGCTCACGGTCCGCACGGCGCAAAACGGCATTTATGAAACCGCATGCCCGTGGGACGAAGATGCCGGCAAGTTTGACAGTTTCGTTCACCGCGGCGGAAACCGGTATCCTGTCCAGGAAAAAGGACTGGTAAAGCCCGAGGCGTAAAAGCACCAGGACGGACCTTTCCAGTTTTTCGCTCTTCTGCCTGGAAAAGAAATTGATGATATAATCAAGGGTTCCACGGCGGCGCAGGACACCGAGCACCAGTTCCCTCAGCAGACCGCGGTCCGGCCCGAGCAGCGCGCCTTTTGACAATTCCCCGTCTATCAGGATATCGGCATGGCATTTGTCTTTTTCCACATGGCACAGGATTTCGTAAGCGGCCCGCCGCGGATTGGAAGTTTTCAAAATGTGCTCCGTTTGATGATCACTCCCCGCCTTGCAACTCTCCCTCCTGATTCAGGAGAGGATAAATGGGGAGGTTGAATTTTAAGGTTGAGGCCGGGATAAAAAAAACAGCGCGGTTAGTTTCAACCGCGCCGCATTCGACTTCAGCCTTATACATTTGGCCTGTTGCCCTCGGGTCTCATCCCCTGTAACCATAAACCATTGATTCCAGCCTTTTTATCCGCTCCTCAATTGGCGGATGGGTTGAAAACAGCGACATCAGCCCGCCGCCGGTCAGAGGGTTGACAATGAACATGTGCGCCGTCGAGGGAGTCGCTCCTTCCATCGGTAACTGCCGGTTCGCCATTTCCAGCTTTCGCAGGGCACCGGCAAGGAAAAGGGGATTTCCTGAAACCTCCGCGCCGCCCTTGTCGGCATCATATTCCCGTGACCGGGAGATGGCCATCTGGATCAGCAGCGCCGCCAGAGGGGCAACGATAGCCATCACCAGCAGTCCAAGCAATCCTCCGCCCTCTTCGTCCCGGTCGCGCCCTCCCCCGAACATGGCCGCCCACTGGGCCATGTGGGCCAGGTAGGTGATGGCGCCCGCAACGGTTGCCGCTATCGAAGAAATCAGGATGTCGCGGTGCTTAACGTGGGAAAGCTCGTGTGCCATGACCCCCATCAGTTCCTCCCTGGAGAGGATCCGCAGGATCCCGGTGGTCGCGGCTACCGCGGCATGTTCGGGATTACGTCCCGTGGCAAAGGCATTGGGCGTGTCCGAAGGTATGATATACACCCTCGGCATCGGCAGCCCGGCCCTGCCGGCCAGCTGCCTCACCAGGCCGTAAAATTCCGGTTGTTCCGCTTCAGTCACTTCCTGCGCGCCATACATGGCCAGGACGATCTTGTCGGAGAACCAGTATGAGACGAAATTCATCACCCCTGCCATTATGAGCGCAAAGGTCATCCCGCCCCGCCCTCCGATTGCTCCGCCGGCCAGTACGAGAAGGACCGTCAGCAGGGCCAGCAAAAAAGTCGTTTTCAGCGTATTCATTTGTTGCTCCTCATCAAACTGTCTTTTGTCTACTAAAGTATAATAACTGTCGGAAAAAACTGCAAGGGTAAGTCGACAACCATCCTTGACTTAATGGCAGGCAAGATTAACCTTAAATCAGTAGAATTCAATTTTCTTGACTGCGCAAAGAGTCGCGGGATATCTTCAGTTATCATGACGCGAAATATTTTCTCCCCGGCCGGGTGAAACCTTGGATCATCTTATAAAAATCCTCTTTATTATTCTTGTTTTTTCTATCTCTGTCATCTCGGCGTCCCATGCCCTGCTCTGGAAGCGCGACCCTCGTTCCGCGCTGGGATGGGTTGCCATAAGCCTGATCCTGCCCATAATCGGTCCGCTTCTTTACTGGAGCATGGGAATTAACCGCATCAGCCGCCGTGCGAGGCAATGGCTCGAAAGCGGACGCCGCCTGGTGGGCCGCGACGCCTTCCAGGCGATGCAGGAGGTGGAAACGGCCGCGCATCTGCCTGAAGGTGCGGAACACCTGCGCGAACTGCGCGCGCTGATGGACAGGATTGTCCTTTCTCCGATCACGACCGGCAACAGCCTTGTCCCCCTGGAAAACGGCGAGCAGGCATATCCGGCAATGCTTGATGCGGTTTCGAAGGCACGGTGCTCGATACATCTCAGCACCTATATTTTCGACGGGGACACTACGGGTCGACTATTTATCGATGCGTTGAAGATCGCCGCGGAAAAAGGAATTGATGTCCGGGTTATTATCGACGGCCTGGGCGAGAAATATTCGTTTCCCACGGCCAGCAGGCTTTTACGGAATTCGCGCGTAAAGGTGGGTCGCTTCCTTCCTTTCAGGCAGGGCGGAAGGCTGAACCTCAGGAATCACCGGAAGATCCTGGTTATCGACGGTTGCGAGGCATTTACCGGCGGGATGAACATAGGCGACAGGCATATGGTTGAACGGACCGGCAGGCCGGCACCGGTAAAAGACATTCATTTCCGTATTAACGGTCCGGCGGTGGCGGAACTGCAGAAGATTTTTCTGGAGGACTGGTTTTTCGTTACAGGGGAACTGCTGGATGACAGCAGTTATTTTCCTCCCCTGCTTCCGACGGGAACGGCCCAGGTACGGACCATCGGCGACGGTCCCGACAAGGACTTCAGGAAACTCCTCTGGGCAATCCTGGGCTCCCTTTCATGCGCAAGACACAGGGTACGGATAATGACCCCTTACCTCATACCCGACAGGACCATGATCGCAGCGCTTGCAACCACGGCCATGCGAGGCATTCCGGTCACCATCGTCCTCCCCGGCCGCAATAACCTGCCCTATGTCCACTGGGCCTCAAGGGCATACCTTTGGGAACTCCTTGAATGCGGCATCAGGATTTACTACCAGCCGCCTCCCTTTGTCCATACCAAATTGTTCCTGGTGGATGGGGTATGGAGCCTTATCGGATCAGCCAATCTAGACCCGAGAAGCCTTCGCCTCAATTTCGAGCTGGATCTGGAGGTTTTCGACAGACATTTTACCGGAATACTGGAGCGGCATTTTTCTGAAGCGCTGGCCGCCTCCCGCGAGATTACCCTGGAAGAAGTGGACGGCCGGAGCCTGCCTGAGAAACTGCGGGACGGGACGGCAAAGCTTTTTTCGCCGTATCTTTGAGGAACTGGCGGAATGCCAAGGGCTAAAGCAAAATTTTTCTAAATCACCCTTTCCGTGCTTTTTCAAAGAAATGCGGACAGATTCTTCATTGCCCGCTCCAGATTTTCCCTGGAATGGGCTTCTATCGTATACGCAGAACCGGGCGCATACCGGTTCAACAGGCCGAAAAGCCTGCCAAAATCGATGTTTCCCTCGCCAATGGGCAGATGATCGTCTTTAGTCCCGTTATTGTCATGTATATGCGTTTCGGCTATATACCCGCCGACTTCGGCAAACCATTCCTCCATGCTTACGCGTGAAAAAAGGTTGAAATGTCCGGTATCGAAACAGTGGCGGAACATCGGCGAGTCAATCTGTTCAAAAAGTTCGCGCAATGTCGAAGGTTCTTCCTCGAAGATGTTCTCGACCGCTATGACGGAACCTGTCTTTTCGCTCCGGACAAGCATCTTCTCCCAGATTTTGATGCTGTTGTCGAGCCATTGCCGTCGCTTGTCGCCGAAACGCCACCGGTCATAGCCCGGATGGAAGACGATGATCGTCGGCCGTATGATTTCCGCCACATCGAATACCTGATTGAACCGGCAAAAGGTGGCCTCCCAAACCAGCGGGTCCACCGCACCGGGATTCAGATCCATGAAAGGGGAGTGGATGGTTGCTTTCAGGTTGTTCGAAGCAAGGGTTTCAGCAATCGAGACAAGTTCGGATCGAACGGCCGTTTCGAGGGAATCGCTGTTGAACGCTATTTCGGGATTTATGCGTCTTTCGACAATAAAATCCAGGTGATGCCTTATGAGCGCATAGGGAACATGGGCATATACGTCATTACTCGTCATGATTTTCTTTCTTCCCGTGCTTCATTATAACTTCATCGGTGCAGACACCGCATTTGACCAGCTCTTCCAGCTTAAATATGGCAGTAGGTTCCCCCAGGACAATCAGCGTATCGTGACCGCCAATCCTTGTGTGCGATTCAGGGTTGAAAACCATTGCTCCGTCGGCTTTCTTGATTCCCACTATCATCGCCCCGGTTTCCTTGCGAAAGCCGGAGCTTATCAGATTCTGTCCAACAAAACCGGAATCCGGAGGGATCAGTATTTCCTCCATCTGCAGTTCGAGATGTTCCCGGCCGGTTGCGATCTCTATGAAATCGACGACATTGGGGCGGAGAATGGCCTGGGCCATTCTGTTACCTCCGATCAGGTAGGGGGAAACCACCTTGCTCGCCCCTGCCCGCTTCAGCTTTATCTCCGAACCTTCCTCACCCGAACGGGCCAGGATGTACAGATCGGGATTGAGTCCCCTGGCGGTGAGCGTTATGTAAACATTGTCCGTGTCGGAGGCGACCACCGATATCAGCCCCTTCGCCCTTTTGATCCCCGCCTTCAGCAGGGTTTCGTCATCCGTTGCCTCGCCGTGGATGAACAGGTACTGGTCTTCTTCCAGCTTCGGCATGAGATCCGCGCTCCGTTCTATGACAACGAAGGGAAGCGGTTTCGCGGCGAATTCCTTGCATATGAGGGTGCCGATTCTGCCGAACCCGCACACTATATAATGATCGCGAAGTGCTTCAATCTTTTTTTCCACTTTTTTCCTCCCGAATATTCGCTGGAACTGCCCCTCGAACATTATCTGGGCAAGACTCCCGACAATATAGCCGAGGACACCGACACCGAAAACAATCAGTACCATGGTGAAGATTCTTCCCGAGTCGCTGAGCGGATGGATTTCTCCGTAGCCCACGGTGGACAGCGTCGTTATCGTCATGAAGAGAGAGTCCAGTACCCTCCAGCCCTCGATCATGCTATAACCGGCCGTTCCGACGGAAATAAGCCCGAGAAGAACTATTACGGAGATTTTCAGATGTCTGACCGGGTCCATCGTGCCGCTCCTTTGCCGGTAGCCGGTATTCGTGTCCGGTATTCGTATTCCGTAAAAAAAACGGACACGGACAACGTACACGGCTCACGGATTCAGGGAAAAGATTAACCCCTGAACCGGTAAAATGCAAGCCAATTGCAGTGTCCCGCATCAGGCGAAAATCTTTTTGGCGCAACCCGGCGGTGAATGCTTGACAATTCATGAGCACTGTTTACAATGAGGCCAAAATACGTTTATTTATCCGGACATTACGTCAACTCCCCAGAAGGGAAACGCCTTGTTCAAAAACATTCCCAAAGTCGACAGAATCCTGGAATGGCCGGCAGTCAAGGCCGTGATTCCCTTATATCCGAGACCGGTCATCATCGAGGCTGTCCGGTCGGTTCTTGACTCTTTGCGCGACGAGATCAGAGAGGGCGAATTGTCAGGCGAATCCCTTGAGGAAAGGGCCATCGCCGAACGCATCATCGGCAAGCTCCGGCTATCGGCCGCTTCCAGCCTCAAGCGAGTGATTAATGGGACGGGAGTGGTCATCCATACCAATCTCGGCAGGTCGCTGCTTCCGGAAACCGTCAGGGGAAAACTCCTTGATGCGGCTTTCAGCTATACTAACCTCGAATTCGATGTCGGCAGCGGAGAAAGGGGCAGCCGGTACTCCCACGTGGAACCGATCATTTGCAAGCTGACTGGCGCTGAAGCGGCGCTGGTGGTCAACAACAACGCGGCGGCCGTTCTCCTGGCGCTGTCCGCCCTGGCCCGTGGCAAGGAGGTCGTGGTATCCAGGGGAGAACTTGTTGAAATCGGAGGCTCTTTCAGGATTCCGGATGTCATGCGTCAGAGCGGGGCCATTCTGAAGGAAGTCGGCGCCACCAACAGGACCCATCCCTCCGACTATCGCGGCGCCATCGGCCCCGATACCGGGATGCTCCTGAAAGTTCATCCGAGCAACTTCGCCATCGTCGGCTTCACATCCGAACTGACCGCCGCCGAACTCGTCCAGATCGGGAGGGAATCCGGCATTCCCGTCATGGCTGATATGGGGAGCGGCAATCTGTTCGATCTCGCCGCTTCAGGAATTCCAGGCGAGCCGATGGTCCAGGATTTCGTAAAAGCCGGCGTCGACCTGGTTACCTTCAGCGGCGACAAGCTTCTGGGAGGTCCGCAGGCCGGAATAATCGTCGGCAAGAGGTCTTTGCTGGATATTCTCAAGAAGCATCCCCTGCTGCGAGCGCTGAGGATCGACAAACTGACCCTGGCCGCCCTCGAGGAGACCCTGCGACTGTATCTTGATGAACGTCAGGTCCGGCAACATGTTCCCACCATCCGGATGCTCCTGCAAAGCACGGAAACCCTTGCCGCCAGGGGGAGAAAGGCTGTCAGAGTGATGCGCAGGGCACTGCCCGGCATGGCGAATTTTTCTCTGGTCGACGGTTTGTCACAGGCCGGAGGCGGTTCACTGCCCCTGCTGGAGCTTCCCACGAAATTGCTTTCGATTTCCCTTATCGGCATTTCTCCCGCCAGGCTTGAACAGTATCTCAGGAACTATTCCGTGCCGATTCTGGGTCGGGTCCGACAGGATACCTTTTTCCTCGACCTGCGGACGGTTCTCGATCCTGATATTCCGGTGATAGTCTCCGCCCTGCTCGATATTGCATCGCAAGCAAAACAGTAAATCTTTTCGCAGGACGGTCAGATTTTCATTGACCATCACCGGACATGCTTATTATTATAAATAATTACCATAAATGCGGCCCTTGCCGCCGTCCTGGAAAATTCTGTTAATATATTAATTTATCAAGTGATAATCTCCGGAAGGAACCTGTCTGATGAGAGTTGCGGCGCTTATCCCCGCTGCGGGGATGGGAAAACGCATGGCTGCGGGAATAAACAAACAATACCTGAAACTCGGCGGCCAGCCGATTTTGGCACACACGCTGACGGTTTTTGAAAAAGCGGCTTTTGTCGACGATGTCTATGTCATCGTCCCGGAGGATGAAATCCCGTACTGCAGGGAAAACGTGATCGAAAACCATGGTTTTTCCAAGGTGCGGCGGCTCGTTGCAGGCGGCAGGGAACGGCAGCAGTCGGTTTACAACGGCCTGAAAGCCGTGGCCGGACTTGAGCCGGACGACATTGTCATTATACACGACGGAGTGCGCCCTTTTGTCCCCGTGGAGACAATCCGGCGCTCCATAGAGATTGCTCGACTTTACGACGGGGCACTGGTGGCGGTTCCCGTAAAGGACACGGTCAAGATTACCTCCGAAGATTTTGTCGTGGATACGCCCGGAAGGGAAAATATATGGCTTGCGCAGACACCCCAGACTTTCAGGTACCGGATTATCCTGGATGCCCATGAAAAGGCCGACACTGACGGATTTCTGGGTACGGACGACTCCTCCCTTGTCGAAAGGATGGGAAAGAAGGTACGCATCGTGATCGGAGATTACAGAAATATCAAGATTACCACTCCCGAAGATATGCTTCTGGCCGAGGCATTTCTCAATGAAACGGGCAAAAGGTAAATGGCCGAAGGCTAGCCGCCCTTTGCCTTTAGCCGGCACGATCCGCTCCAGGCCGGTTAAATCTGTAACCTCGGTCGCAACAAGGTAACCAGTTTTGGAAAGGAAGAGTATGCGCATAGGTCACGGTTATGACGTTCACAGGCTCGTCACCGGAAGAAAACTGATCCTCGGTGGGGTCGATATCCCGTACAGCAAAGGGCTTCTGGGGCATTCAGACGCCGATGTTCTCCTCCATGCCGTTTCGGATGCGATTCTGGGAGCAATTGGCGAAGGAGATATTGGTAAACACTTTCCCGACACGGACCCCGCATTCAAAGGGATTTCTAGTATCAAGCTGCTTCGCCAGGTCATGACGCTGGCCGACGGAAAAGGCTACGGAATCGTCAACATTGATGCCACCATAGTCGCCCAGCGGCCCAAACTCGCACCCTTCATCCAGGAGATGCGCGCCAACATTTCGCGGGCGCTCGATACCGGACTTGACAGGATAAACGTCAAGGCCACGACAACCGAAGAGCTGGGTTTCACCGGCAGGGGAGAGGGAATCGCATCCTACGCGGTAGCGCTTTTGGGAAAAAAATAAACCTTGCGGTCAGCGGCAGGATTTGTGCCCTGATTTTACCTTTACTCGGAAAAGGAAACAGAACATGACTACACCGAACCAGGAAAAAGGGAAAAAGAACGACAATATCCCGGCAGAAGTCGCCGCCCCGACCAATTTTATACGCAACATTATCGACGAGGATTTGCAGTCGGGCAAGCACAAGAACATTGTTACCCGATTTCCGCCTGAACCGAACGGTTATCTGCACATCGGGCACGCCAAGTCCATTTGCATCAATTTCGGCCTGGCGAGGGATTACAAGGGGCGCTGCCACCTGCGTTTCGACGACACCAATCCCATCAAGGAAGAGACCGAATACGTCGAAACCATAAAGGATACCGTACGTTGGCTCGGGTTCGACTGGGGAGAACATCTTTATTACGCCTCGGACTACTTTGCACAGCTCTACCGGTGGGCGGAGGAACTGATCGAAAAGGGCCAGGCATATGTGGACGACCTGACTGCCGATCAGATAAGGGAATACCGGGGAACGCTGACCGAACCGGGCAAGGAAAGCCCATACCGCAATCGGGCCGTTGACGAGAATCTGGACCTTTTCAAAAGGATGCGGGCCGGAGAGTTCCCCGACGGCTCACGGGTGCTCCGGGCGAAAATCGACATGGCGTCGCCGAATATGAACATGCGCGACCCCGTAATGTACCGGATCCTGCACGCGACCCATCCCCATACGGGCGACGACTGGTGCATATATCCCATGTATGACTATACTCACGGCGAGTCGGACTCCATCGAAGGGATAACCCATTCCATCTGTACACTGGAGTTCGAGGACCACCGGCCTCTCTATGACTGGTTCATAGACCAGCTCGGTATCTATCATCCGCAGCAGATCGAATTTGCGCGTCTCAACCTCACCTACACCGTAATGAGTAAGCGCAAGCTTCTGGAACTTGTTCGCGACGGGTATGTCAGCGGCTGGGACGACCCCCGGATGCCGACCCTTGTCGGAATGAGAAGACGCGGCTACACGCCCGAATCGATCAGGAATTTCTGCGAGCGCATCGGCGTGGGTAAAAACGACAGCTGGATAGACATGGGCATTCTGGAGGAAAGTGTCCGCGAGGACCTGAATGAGAGCGCTCCCAGGGTAATGTGCGTGCTGCGACCGTTACGTGTTGTAATCGACAATTATCCGGAAAATTCCGAAGAAGAGTTCGATGCGGCAAATCATCCCTCCAAGCCGGAGATGGGCTCACGCAAGGTCCCCTTTTCGCGGGTCGTTTATATCGAAAGGGACGATTTCATGGAAGACCCGCCGAAAGGTTATTTCAGGCTTTCCCCCGGCCGGGAGGTGAGGCTGCGCTATGCATACGTGGTGAAGTGCATCGGCCTTGTCAGGGACGAGAAAACGGGCGAGGTTGTGGAAGTGCGCTGCACGTACGATCCGGAGTCACGCGGCGGATCGACGCCCGACGGCCGCAAGATCAAGGGAACCATTCACTGGGTTTCGGCGTCCCATTCCATCGAAGCGGAAGTGCGTCTTTATGACCGCCTTTTCAGCGTGCCGAATCCTGGCAGCGAAAAAAACGGTGCCGATTGGAAAGACTCCCTCAACCCGGCGTCGGTGGAGATCCTGAGTTCGTGCCGATTGGAGCCCGGACTTGCCGGGGCGGTGCCGGAGAGCCGTTTCCAGTTCGAACGCCAGGGATATTTCTGTGTCGATTCCAAAGACTCCAGGGCAGGTTCACCTGTTTTTAACAGAACGGTAACCCTGCGGGATTCCTGGGCTAAAACAAGCGGCTAGCGGCTGACAGCCGGAAGAAACTATTTTACAGCGGCTGGCAGCTGACGGCTGGCAGCCAACAAAGGTGAAACATGCCATTGCGGGTTTTCAATACTCTATCCGGAAAAAAAGAAGAATTTGTTCCCGTTACCCCTGGTAAGGTAAGGATGTATGTTTGCGGAGTAACAGTTTATGACTACTGCCATATCGGTCATGCGAGGGCAAATGTCGTTTTCGACGTCATTTTCCGATACCTGAAATGGCTGGGCAACGAAGTCACTTATATCAGAAATTATACCGATATCGACGACAAGATAATCAACCGGGCAAACAAGGAAGGTGTCCCTTTTTACGAGATATCCGAGCGTTTCATCAGGGAATTCGACCGCGACATGGAGTCGCTGGGATTGCAGCTTCCCACCTCCCAGCCGAAAGCAACGGAAAACATCGATGAAATAATAAAGCTCGTCGGAGCGCTTGTTGACAAGGGTTATGCCTATCAGGCCGGAGGAGATGTTTATTATTGCGTTGAAAAATTCGATTCATATTTGAAATTGTCGAAAAGAAATCTCGACGACATGCAGGCGGGAGCAAGGATAGAAGTGGATGAAAGGAAACGCCATCCCATGGATTTCGCCCTCTGGAAAGAGGCAAAGCCGGGCGAACCATACTGGGAATCTCCCTGGGGGAAAGGGCGGCCGGGCTGGCATATAGAATGTTCGGCAATGAGCATGAAATACCTGGGGGAAACCCTTGATATTCACGGCGGAGGAAAGGACCTGATCTTTCCGCATCACGAGAACGAGATAGCCCAGTCAGAGGCCGCGACCGGCCGGCCGTTCGTTAAATACTGGCTGCACAACGGGTTCGTAAACATCAACTCGGAGAAGATGAGCAAATCCCTGGGCAATTTTTTCACCATCAGGGAAATCCTCGAAAAGTTCGACAGGGAAACATTGCGCCTGTTCCTGCTCACGGCCCATTACCGTTCTCCGCTCGATTTTTCCGACCAGAATATGAAAGAGGCGGAAGCGGGAATTGAGAGAATATACGGCACACTCGCCCGCATGGACGAGGTCCTTGCCGGAAAAAGCGTTTCAGGGATGTCGGTCGACAAGCAGTCGCTGAATGAAGCAGAACTGGAGCTCCTGGAAAAAACGGAAACCCTTCTCGACCGTTTCGGAGAGGCAATGGACGATGATTTCAATACTGCCATGGCCCTGGGCGGCATTTTCGAGCTTTTGAGGTGCGTCAACAAGGTAATAGTGGACAGCAAGGGCTTCAGCGAGGCAATTGTCCCCGTCCTGGCACAGGCTAAGGCTAAACTGCTCGAAATTGGCACGGTCCTCGGGTCTTTTACCGCAAACCCGCATGAATACCTGCAAAATGTGAAGAAAAAGAAGTCCGAAGGACTCGGAATTTCAGAGGATGAAATCAACAGTTTAATTGAAGAGCGCGCGCAAGCCCGAAAAGCGAAGGACTACAAAAGGAGTGATGAAATAAGGGATTTTCTGCTTTCCAGAAACATTGTCCTGCTGGATTCCGCGCAGGGGACCACATGGAAAGTCAAATAATGCGGCCGGTTTACGGAAGATTTCCATCTTGAAACAGTAAGATAAAAAATGTTCTGTTTAAAAACACAAAAAGGCCACATTTTCCATGCGGCCTTTTTATCATTCCTGCCTTACATCAGGCAGCTTTATTCTCAATACGCGGTTTGGTCCATTCTTTCTTGAAGAGGATCATCGCTTCCCGCATGATATCAGAGACGCTTTTATGAGTCGAATCAATAATTTCCTGAAGAATTTCCCTTTCTTCGTCACTTATTCTCATGGAGATTACGTTGTATCTGGGATTTTCTCTCATTCTCCCCATTTTACCCTCCTGTATGCGTTTGCCAAGTTTTACACGGATCAATGACCAGACAATATGCTATATTTATGCCAACGATAAAACCCGCTAACTATCTGCAAAAAATGACCGAAATCGGGTTTTTTCGGCAGGGCAAACCGTTGTGCCGTCCCTACTTTGGTAAAGATTATGTGCCATCCAAGGAACACGCAGACACAAAATTGCACAATTCGGGAAGGCGGGACTGTCGATCCGGTTGAGAAAAAAACACCCTAGTGACTAGGAGGGTAAGTCAGCTAGGGCATAATGAGGGTTTTTGAAACCCTCGCAAAAACTTTTATTCTGTATACTATATATTATCAGCGCATCAGGGGTATTTCAAGGATAAAAAGGATTAAATTCCCATAACATCTGAAAATCTGTTATATTTTTACATCTGCTTTTTACTGAGTGGCTCGAGCCCGCTTTTGATGGCCCCCCCGCTTGGGCGCGAAATCACTTGTCGTTTCCTAGGTTGCTTGGTCACAAGGATTATGATATAAAATTTTGCCAATCGATAATTTAACCCGGTTTCCTCATAGAAAACCGCGAAGACCCGAAAGTTAACCATGACGAAATTTCATGCACTTTTACACCGAATCCCTTTATTGCTCGTCACCGTCCTGCTGACAATGCTTCCTTCTCTTCAGGCATTTGCCGCATCCTTGCCACAACTGGAAAAACTTCCCGTCGGAGAGCGCTGGTTCGGCTTATTCTTTAACGACGAACGCGCCGGTTTTTCTTGCGTGAAAATCCGGAAAGAGCGCTCCGGTTATGAATTACACAGCGACAGCGGCGTGAAAATGAGCAGTTTCGCATTTTCCCGCAAGGCAACGATCAGAGAAACTTACAATGTAAATCCGGATTTGACTTTGCGGTCATTCGCCGTAGACCAGATTATCGACGGCAAAGAGATGGTCCTGAAGGGAGAAACCTCACCAGCCGGCGTAAAAACAGTAGAGGATTCCGCAGGTTCCAGAAAAGAAAGATTTCTGAAAGCCAAAGGCGTGGTCTATCCCCCCATGGCAATGAATCTCATTCCGTTGCTTAAAGGAGCTGAACCCGGCAGGGTTTATGGCGTTTCCATGCTGGACCCGGAAGCGATAAAAATAAAAAAGGTTAAGATAACCGTCATCGGCCCGGAGACGGTCGGCGGTACGAAAACGATCCATCTGCGCAATGACCTCTATCCCGTCGACAACGATATATGGATCGATTACGAGGGCAACACCATCAGGGAATCGGTCAGGGACGGCTGGATTGTTACGCAGTTCGAGGGAGAAAAGACCGTTCGGAAGTATATAGCCATGAGCGCCGTGGCAAAGAAAGATTTCATAATCGACTACAGTCGTGTCAGGCTCGGCGAGACATTATCCGGACCGTCAAAGGTAAAAAGAATGGTCCTGGAATTGACCGATATCCCTGCTGATACCCTGATTCCGCAAGGCCAGTTTCAAAAAGCGGAAAAAAATGGCGGTGGTAAAATGATCCTCACTGTCGACAATTCTGTCCCGGCTTCAACGAACACCATTATCAATAACAAAGAACGGATGAATTATCTGGAGGCGACAGACCATATTCCTTCGGGCAATCCGGCCCTTCTGGCTAAAAAAACCGAAATTGTCGGAAATGAGAAGGATCCGGAAAAAATTATTAAAAAACTCGTTACCTGGGTCGCGGCCCATATAAAGGATAATGCCGCGGCAAGCGGATCTGCTCCGGACGCAATCCGTAAAGGCGAGGGCGACGACCTGGCCCATGCGCGCCTGTATGCGTCACTGGCCCGCGCGGCAGGCATTCCGACCAGAATAGCGCTGGGGCTTGTATACATTCAGGACAAGGGTTTTCTCTATCATTGCTGGGCCGAAAGCTATTCGGGCAGGTGGCTGCCCGTAGACCCCACATCAGGGGAAGCCCCGGTGGACTCCACCCACGTGAAGCTTGTCGAAGGCGACAGGGCTGAGGATTTTGTGGCTCTGTCAGGTTTCGTCGGGAAAATCAAGGCGAAAATGCTTGAACATAAATAAGGGGTTTTACCCGAACAGCCGTTCAGTTTGATAAAGATAATATTACGAACATACCATTGGAAGGATAAAATTTTATGGAATACAAAGATACTCTCAACCTGCCTGACACGCAATTCCCGATGAAAGCCAATCTTGCCCAGAAAGAGCTCGAGATTCTCGACTCGTGGGAAAAGGTCGGGCTTTATGGAAAACTGGTTGAAATCGGCAGGGACAAGCCAAAATATATCCTCCATGACGGACCCCCGTATGCAAACGGCCACATACACATCGGCCACGCATTGAACAAGATTCTCAAGGATATAATCCTGAAAAGCAAGAGAATGTCCGGTTTCGACGCACCTTACGTGCCCGGCTGGGACTGTCACGGCCTGCCGATCGAGCTCCAGGTTGAAAAAAACCTCGGCTCGAAGAAGCACGAGATATCCAAGCCCGAAATGCGGAAACAGTGCCGTCAGTACGCCGCCAAATTCGTAGACGTGCAGAGCAGTGAATTTCAAAGACTCGGCGTGCTGGGTGAATGGGAAAATCCGTACCTGACCATGAACTACGTCTACGAGGGTATAACCGCCGGCGAGCTTGCGCGCTTTGCTGAAAACGGAGGGCTATACAAGGGGAAAAAACCCGTCCACTGGTGCTCTTCCTGCGTAACCGCCCTGGCGGAGGCCGAGGTCGAATATGCGGACCACAAATCCCCTTCAATTTACGTGAAATTTCCGTTTAAAGACGAGATTGCAGCCGAGCTGCCTGCCCTTGCCGGCAAAAAGGTTTCCGTGGTTATATGGACTACCACTCCGTGGACGCTGCCGGCCAATCTTGCCGTCACACTTCACCCCGAATTTGACTATGTGGCGTTGGACACCGGTGAAGAAGTGCTGATAGTGGCGGAGGGCCTCAGGGAATCGTTCCAGAAAGGCACCGGCGTGCAGGGTAGCGTCATCGCGACTTTCAAGGCAACTGTTCTGGAGAAGAAAAAACTGAAGCATCCCTTTTACGACCGCGATTCGATTATCCTTCTCGGAGAGCACGTGACTCTGGACGCGGGAACGGGCTGCGTCCACACCGCCCCGGGACACGGCCAGGAAGACTATGAGATGGGCCTTAAATTCGGGCTGGACATCTACAATCCCGTCGACAACCGTGGAAGGTTCCTTGAAAACGTGGAATTCTTCGCCGGTCAATATGTCTTCGACGCAAATAAAAACGTTATAGAAAAACTGGTCGAAGTCGGCGCATTGCTCGGATTGGGGGAGATTACCCATTCGTACCCTCACTGCTGGCGCTGCAAGAAGCCGATAATCTTTCGCGCGACCGAGCAATGGTTTATCAGCATGGAGGCGAACAATCTTCGCTCCAAGGCCATGGAAGAAATCAACCGGGTGTCCTGGATACCGAAGTGGGGCAGGGATCGCATATACGGAATGATGGAAAACAGGCCGGACTGGTGCATCTCCCGGCAGCGCTCCTGGGGCGTCCCCATAACCGCTTTTCACTGCACCGCCTGCGGAGAAGCTTTTGCCGACGCAAAAGTCATGGAACACGTGGCGCAGTTGTTCACACTACATGGCTCCGACATCTGGTACGAAAAGGATGCGAAAGAGCTGCTTCCGGAGGGCGCCAAATGTCCTTCCTGCGGAAGCCCGAACCTGGAAAAAGAGATGGATATCCTCGATGTGTGGTTCGACTCGGGGGTATCCCACGCAGCGGTACTTGAGAACCGCCCGTATCTCGGTTCTCCCGCGGACATGTATCTGGAAGGAAGCGACCAGCATCGCGGCTGGTTTCATTCCTCGCTGCTCGAAAGCGTGGG
>DASRZQ010000150.1:0-4169 GCA_035686205.1 Geobacteraceae bacterium | reverse complement strand
TTTCATGTCTCCGGCAAAAATCCCTTCCTTCAGCCAGAGCATGATTTTTTCATTAGCGATCTTGGGCACGAGGGAGAACGCTTCCTTGGCCATCGGGCCGAGCTTGCTGCTGTCAAATGGCTGGCCTGGGACGATGCCGAGTATATGCGGCCGAGCAACCAGACAATGGCCGTGGGCGATTTGTATTCTTTCACGCCAGCCGGTAGCGTGCCCTTCCAACCGGGGCCGGTAATTGCATACGTCTGCGGCCCCGTGCCCGTCGTCCGTTTGCCGGGAACCTGGAAAACAGTCGTCCAGCCGTCGAGCATGGGGAACAGATAGTAGCGATCATGAGCGTCAGGCAGGCTCAGGACCCAGGGCTCCTTGGAGACATCATGACGGGTTGCTATGACTTGAACGCAACTTGGTTCAAAGTCGCAAAATAAAAAACCGCTCCGTCAGCGCTCTGCTGACATGGGCGGTTTTCAATCAACTGTTGGAAATATTCCCCAGGCACCCGTTTCTTCCTCTTCAAAATCGAGTGAAGTACGGACGAGGTTGTATTTGTATAAAATAATTTTACCGCATTAATTTATTGACTCAACAGAGCTTTTTTGCAAAACTCGCATGTCGCAGAGCAACCACTCAATCAACCAAGGGGGAAAATAGGGACACTTCCCCGTTTCCAAAAAAAATTCGGAAGTACACTTATTTAACCCAGCCCCGTTATCTGAAAAGAAAGAAAAAATGGAAATAGTCATATTAAGGCATGGAAAACCTCATATGCCTGCTTCAGGAAAGCTGAAAGCATCTGAGATGCATGAGTGGATCGAGTCCTACAACTTGGCCGGCATAGATCGGAATGAAGCCCCGCCGGCAGTTGCCACTGAAAAGGCCGCCCAATGCAACGCGGTGGTTTGCAGCGATTTGAAACGGTCGATTGAGTCAGCTGAGACATTAAAGGCAGGGCATGTTTGTATCTCAGATGCTATTTTCCGCGAATTCAGTCTCCCTTGCATGAGATGGAATTCTTTCCGCCTCTCTCCGATTATCTGGACAACATTGTTTCAGATGTTGTGGTTTGCCGGCTTCTCTTCCCAGAGAGAGTCATACCGTTCTTCCAGACTCAGAGTGAAAGCAGGCGCCGACAAACTAAAGGAAGTAGCCGCTGAGCATGGCTCAGTGCTGTTTGTTGGCCATGGCCTTTACAACTATTTTTTAGCAAAAGAGCTTCTCTCGACCGGCTGGCAAGGGCCGACGAATCCAGGAAGACGGTACTGGGAATTCGGAGTTTACATCACATGAACAGATAACCATCGGCGTCAGCGGTGAGGCCACTGCTCCCATGGCCGTTACCCCCCGTAACCGGGCTAATCAAGTCTTTGAAAGGAGAGGTTGATGAAATTCAGGTATTTTGGGGTTTTTGAAGTGATTGTTTATTCCATGCTTGCTTTGGCGACGACGTGCTGGAGTGCCACAAAACCGTTAACGGAAAACAGCGTCGAAACTTCCCAGTCCGTTAAAGACGGCAAGGTCAGCGCCGCCAGGATAACGGTCGAATCCTCGAACGGCGGTCCGGAAATCATAAAAATGCGGACCGACTATCCGGCGCGGGCGGTTCTCCAGGTTGAAGCCTCCCTTACGGTTAAGGAAGGTTATTACAAGGTTGAATTGCTGAACAGCGGGAAACCTTCGCTGGTTCTGGAGGCAAAAGACGGCAAGACCGTCAGGGTGAAGGGCCGCATGAGCGTTACCTCCGGCGGCGATGTTGAATATCGCGTCACTTCGAGGAACGCGAGGAATTCCTGCCTGGAGCTTTCGTTTACGCCTGTCTCAAAAGCTTTAAGCCAAAGCACCAAACGCATGCCGGCGAACAGGAATGCCGACAGGTTATCGGAGGCTGAATATAAGGCATCCTGCAAGCAAATCGCGGCCGGTGAACTTACAAAAAACGCAGACATGAAAAAGGGGCAGTTGGTAAAAGTGACGGGACAGATTATCGTTTTCGAGGAATCGGGCGGCAGCGATGCGGTTACGCGACTCATCATCTCGGTTAAAGATGATACAAATAAGCTACCCAGCGGCAAATTGCCGATTTATGTAAGTTTTCATGGGAAAACTGACAGCTTTATCAATGACACTGTGACTATTTATGGCACGATTTATGGCAATGATATCTATCAATCGCCACAGATACAGAAAAAGACATTACCCAGAGTGGACGCAAAATACATTATGAAATGAACAGAAATATGCAAATATGCGTCTGCGGCTGGTATTACTATAAAGATTTCTACACTGTCTTAGCCTCATTGAGAACAACCTTTGACATTGTCATTATCGCAAACAGACCAGGGGACACGTTGGGTTTGACTTGTGTAGTTAGAGAGAATATTGGACTTGAATGGGGCGCATATTCATACTTTCTTGATAACTGCTGGGATGGAATTTCAAATGTCTTATTCATGCATGACGATACTAAAGCCGATGCCGACTTCTTTCATGGGATTCATCAGAACCCGCATGATCAGGCTTTCATATTCGAAAATGAAGCCGGCTTTCAGCAAAGCTACAGTCATGGACGAGCGTTCTGCGCATCGGCAACATTCCTGAAATTGTGCATAATGAACGGCGGGATTTATTACGATAAAGGAAACAAGGGATTTATCGCGCCGGGCTATTCATGGTCCGCGCGGCCGCCGGATGGATGCAGGGATCATAATTATGCCATCCGGGAATTCACAAAATTCTGCAAACGCCTTGCCGCTGACTACCCGGTATTGTCGGTAAATAAACAAATTTACGACCCCAATATATCACTCGGTGTCAGAGGAAAATTCAACGGAAAGGCGTATCAGGGTCATGAAATGTAATCAATTGATTTTTTAATGACTTCACCACGCCCGACCCGAAAAAGACTTGAAACCTTTATCCTGTCCGCACAACTTCTCGTGGTTATTGCCTGTCAATTCCGACAGTTTAAGACGTCTGAAAAACCAGTTATTCCGGATACCGAAGCAGCTTCATTGTGTATTGCCCCGGTCCGTCAGAATCGACGGCTATGAACGATTCAAAACCTGTCAAACGGACCTGTCGGGTATCCACGGTCAGATCATTTACCTCCCCCAGATACTCCTTGAAATTGCTCAATGCCCCGTTGCAGGCGATATGCATTGACAGGCGCCGGAAGATTTTCGGCATTATCACGATATCTTCCACCTCGGGCAGCCCGGGCTTGCGCGACGAAGTAAACTCCATGATATCCCTCTTCCACAGGCCGAGTCTGTTTTCACGGGCCTGCCTGACAATTTCCACCAGCGGACCGCGAAGTTCCGGATAGAGGCTGCCGTAAAATGTCGGATAAGCGAGCCCCTCACGGAGAAGCTGGACGTTTACGGAGCGCTCCATCTGTTCCGGTTCCAGAAAAACCGTCGGATGGCTGCCATCAACCTTGAAGCCCATATCCTCCACAAATACGAAGGCAACCAGACGGCCATAGGGATCGATTTCCCGGTAGGCTATTGTCGCCGGCTTTTTTTGTTTGTCAGGGTCGTTCAGCGTCAGGTCGGCGTTTTCGGTGACGCGGGTTAGGTCGAAACCGCAGATGCGAAGCATGCGGTCCCTCGCCTCCCGTGCCAGGTCAAGTGGCTGGTGCGTTTTGACGACCGGATAGACGTCCGGGATCTCATAATGCAGCTCAAGGGCGTCGATGGCCTCGAAGCGGATATTGGCCTGGAACTGCCTGTTGAATTTGGGGAACCGCCCCGTCTCCTCATAGGGCCAGACCCATTCTCCCCGATGCTCCTCGTCCATGGCGAACGCTATGGTGTCCCCGTCGGGAGACTTGTTGTCGATAACCAGGAAACCTCGTGCAATTCTATAAGACATGGCCTTTCTCCTTTCTGTTCAGTGAATAAATAAAGGGGAATTCCGGGGACGATACTTGATTCTTCTGTATATGTAGAATTCGGAAAAGGCGCCAGGCGTCTCTTCCCCGCTCCTGTCCGTTGTAAATCAGGGGCATGCCGGGGTTTATGCGAAGCGCGATGGCATGGGACCACACCCTCCGGCAGACATGAATGTTCTTTTCCGTCATCACCGTCCTTTTACAAGGTGCTCTGAAGTATTGATGATCGGCGGACTGTCTGTCATCTCCGGATATTGATAATAGTATAGCCCGGAAGAACACA
>DASRZQ010000149.1:0-11688 GCA_035686205.1 Geobacteraceae bacterium | reverse complement strand
CTCTTTGTGCCTTTCGGCTACCGGATCGTAAACGGGTGACGGAGAGGGTTCACTCCAGCCGCAAGCCCTTTTGCATGCTTCATCGCTGCACGGCGGGGGCAGGACGGCTCCGCAGTAGCAACCGCAGCCGGCCACATCGGCAAAGGACAGATTGGGCAAGACAATGATTGTGACCAAATAAATAATTGCAAACCGGGATGCTTTTCTCATTTTTCACTCCTGAAGCCGGATTACGCACTCTCGTCTCCGTGAAAATAGGGTTCTGCGAATGCTTTTACCTCCAGCCGGTACCGCAGGCACCGCAGACTTTTGTACACCTTGTTCCGGTGTCGAGAAATTCCTCTTCCGTCAGCACCATTCCGCTGTGGGGGTTCCCCGGCCAAACCACGTCCCGGCATGTGAGCAAACTGCCACCGTTGCCAGTGGATGACGAACATTCATATATAGCCATTGAACAGCCCCAACAAACCACCCTGATCTTTTCCGTAAGGTCCGCTTCGCAAGATCTTGGTCGACAGTCGATCGGATCCGGCCAGGCTGAAAATCCCTTCGCTTTTGCTTCCTGCTCGGCCAGCCGCCGTTGTTCCTGCAGCCAGGTATCAGGAACCGGACGATTGCATACTGCGCTGTATTTGCCGTCCTCAGCCATGCAGACACCGCTGCGAACGCCCGCCATGACAACCAACACACCCAGCACCAACAAAATCGTGTTTCGCACTTTAACCCTCCCTATCGCTCCGTCAGCTTATTCCTGACCAGGAATTCTCACATTTTAAAATTTTCCGCAGATAAGTCTGTCTGTTTCCTTTCATCTGACAATTTTCGCCGTAACTTTGTTCCCGGCTTTTTCAGAGATGCAAACCGGTCCATTCGTAATATGACCAGACTGCAACATTTACTTCTTGCCAAGAGCCCTTTCGGGTCATTTGCAAAAATCCGCTCCATTTCTGTAAATAATGCCGTATCGGATCACCCAGAGGATTATGTGAATTTGAAGCTTATAAAATTAGCATTAGGATCATTGGTTGACTATGCGCAGGACAGTGTTCCTGCAATAAGCAACACTAAAAACGCAAAATAATGTATATATTTGGACACCCAGAACCCGGTTCTGGCCCAATGAAACATTGGCTGGACAGGATTAATACAATTAATTCGATTTGTAATGCAAGTTCAAACATGTATATTATCAATTAAAATACATTATGCTATATACTGCCGGGCAAGTGCCGCTGTTATTATATGCATTTGAAAGCAAGCTCCCGCTACATATTTTAATGCATAGTGGTTTTGTTACAAAACTATCATAAATATTATGTTACCTATAGCACAACACAAGAGCTCGGAAACACTAACCCCGATAAAATATTTTTAATATCACATTAATTGCCCTACTTAAAGTTTTTTCTGAATTTATGTTCCAGCGAAGTAAAGGTATAAAAAACCCCCCTCAATATGTCGGCATGCTTCTAACGAAATGTAAATACACTGCTCAAATATCATAAAGGAAACTTTTATGCTCCGTTCCGTGAAATATTACTCTAAAGTTCAATGCAATTTTGTCGAAAAGATTACCTGTAGGAAGGAATTATGCCGTTCCGTTTAAATCAAGCGGAATATTATGCCCGGCCATCAAATTGGCATAAATCCAATTATCGTTAACCATTATAGGAGAATTTATGCAAAACAAGACAAATTTCGGCCAAACGGCAGCAGAAAATTCAAACGGGTATTCTGATTTTGGGATCAGACCACGCGACAATGGAAATCCCTTTACCATCTTATATAAATGGTACATGAAAAAGAAGCTGCGGCACAAAATCGTAAGTCTGGTCGTATGCAATCTGATTTTTACGGCAGTTTCGGGCGTTGCGGGTGTCCTGGCGGTACACGGAATTTCCGGGCGCATCGCCTCGGCGGGCTCCGTGGCGGGCTTGCGGGAATACGCGTCAAATGTATTCAACCAGCTGCTTTTCAGTGCCGGTGCTGCCCTCGCTGCCGGGCTGGTGTTAGGAGTAATTTTCGGCTACCTGGTCTTCAAGTCGGTCGCCGACCCTCTTGCAATCGTATCGAAGGTCGTGTCGGCCGTGGAAGCCGGAGACTTGACGTCCCGGGCCTCCGTGCCTTACGGGGGAGGCCTCGGTCGGCTTGCGGTCAGCGTCAACAGCATGGCTGAACAGACTCTGAATGTTATCGGCAAACTGTCTTCGGCGATTGACCAGTTGGGATCCAGCACCGCAACTTTGAAGGATAGTTCCGATAACATCGAAAACGCGATCAGCAGCGCGACAATGCAGTCCACATCATCCGCGTCCGCCGCCGAAGAGATGTATGCGACGGCAGAAGAGATCGCCAGGAATTGTTTCCACGCATCCGAGAGCGCAAAACAGACGAGCGCCTCGGCCAAGGACTGTGAGAGAGTCATCGTGCAGACGGTTTCACTGATGGACAGCCTGGCCCGCGGAGCGATACGCACTTCGGAAATCGTCCAGGGTCTCGGAAAAAGCTCAGACAAAATAGAGGAAATTGTCGATACTATCGAGGAAATCGCCGACCAGACAAACCTTCTGGCCCTGAACGCGGCCATCGAAGCGGCGCGGGCCGGAGAACAGGGAAGAGGCTTTGCGGTTGTGGCCGATGAAGTCCGCAGACTGGCGGAACGCACCGCGAATGCGACAAAAGAGATCTCGGTGATGATCAAGGGAATCCAGACGCAGACCAGAAACGTCGTCCAGTCCATGGAAGAGGAAGCAGGAAAAATCAAACAGGGAGCAGCCGAATCCGAAAAATCCGGTCAGGCCGTAACGGAAATATTGTCCCTCGTTTCACAGCTTGAGGAAAAGGTTGCGCAAATCGCCACGGCCGCGGAACAGCAGTCCGCGACAACCCGCGACATGACCATGAGCCTCCAGCAAATCTCGGAAGCAGTATCCTCCGCTTCCGACCAGGCGAAGAGCGGCCTCCAGGAGTCCGGGGCATTGTCGGAACTTTCCGAGACTTTGAAAACGATCGTCAATCGCTACAAGGTCGCATAAAACGGTTTCGCCGGCTACCGCGCGACTGCGAACCGTAAGCGCAGGTAATATCAGCCACAAGCCTCCGGCTTTGCCGGGGGCTTTAATTTTGTCGTCTTCCCAAGGCGGCACGGGTGCAAATTTATTGCACCTGAAAAAACAGTTTGCCGCGGAGTTTCACCTGAATGGCCGCCACAAAAAACACCGAAATCACGGATTTCTCCGCGGTACCCTACCACCTCTGCAGTTAAATTGCCATTTATGGTAAAAACCTTCCCAAAAATCGATAAAGACGCTTAATCGCCGCCTGCCCGGTTTTATACCGGCTTCTTAACGTAAACATTGCCGCGCTTATGATCCGGGCATGCAAACAGAATGAAAAATGCTCATCGTTTTTTCCTTGCGGCGAGAGGCACAATATCGGTCGAACTGCAACTCTATTGATAAAGAAATGCACCATAATTACGGCAGCTTAGCAATTCATTTAAAGTTGCGAAAATGGGAATTTTTCTAGTATAATAATAATAGAAAGAGTTGCGAGAGCAGGATTTGTTCCCGCTCTCATGTGCCCTAGTAACTTACCCTCCTTGTTACTAGGGTGTTTTTTATATGCGCTTACCGCTTTGCCTCGCCGCCCAGAATAGCCCTCACCTGCTCCAGTTCCCTTCCGGCATCGCCCAGACGCCCCTGGGCGGTCAGATCTATGTATTTCCTGAGATGATCGTTGGCGGCATTCAGTTTTTCCTGCAATGCGGCCTGCGAAGACTCGCCCGGACCGGACCGGCCGGCTTCGACAGTCGGAAATGTCTGTTGGCCGCCCGGAACTCCACCTGTCAGGATCTGGGCCAGCGCCTCCCTGAATGTCGGGGCATAGCCGATGGCCGTGGCGGTCGCGACCACGACCTGCTTGAGTTCGGGCATGCTGCCTGCCGTTGACTGGAGGTAGATCGGCTGGATGTACAAAATCGTGCCGTCATCAAGCGGCAGCACCACCATGCGCCGCATGATGACGTTGCTTCCCTGCTGGTTCCACAGGGTAATGTCCTTGCTGATCTCCCGGTGCTGGGAAATCCTGCTGCCTATCTGCAGAGGTCCGTTTACCAGCTTGTTCTTCGGGAACTCCACCAGAATCAGCTTACCGTAGTTGTCCCCGTCACACCTGCCGATCAGCTGACCGACCATATTGCCGCGCGGATGCTTGATGTCGGTAGAATGGGGCGAAAAGAGAAGCTGAAGGACGAACTCATCCTTCGCCTCGCCCGGGATGCGCGTCAGGATATAGTAAGGGTCCATTTCCGTACCTTCCCTGGCGTTTACATCGGTAACCTGCCTGGCGATGTCCCACGAATCCTCCTTGTTGTAGAAACTGGTGGGGTTGCTCATGTGGTAGCGGGTCAGTATCCTGCCCTGGACCTGCAGCAGGTCTTCCGGGTAACGTATGTGGGCGCGCAGGCCTTTCGCCATCTCCGAGGCGGGCCTGAACATGCCGGGGAAAATCCCGGACAGGGTCCTGATAATCGGGTCGCTTCCGTCGAAGACATAAAAGGTAACCTTTCCGGTATAGGCATTCATCGTGACCTTCACCGAATTCCTGATATAGTTGAAGGCACCGCCGGCGCTTTCCGTCATCTCTGAATACGGGAACCTGTCAGTTGTGGTATAGGCATCCCAGATAAACCAGGAGGAACCGTCGCTTATTACCCGCAGCGGATCGCCGTCGAAGCGGAGAAACGGGGCGATCGCCCTTACCCTGGAGCGGATGTCGCGCCTGAAAAGGATCCTGGTCCTGTCGGTCACCTCATCGCTCATCAGCAGGGGGATCCCGTCGAATCTCACCGCAAACGCCAGCTTCCTGAAAATGCTGTCGAGCTTGATGCCGGCCGGACCGTCATACATCGTGGTCGCGTTGTTGTCGCCCACCGGGTAATCGAACTCGGGCAGACGGGTGTTGACATAGACATGTTCATGCGTTTCCGTGCCGAAATAGATTCTGGGCTGTCGGAGTTCCAGTTCGGGGTATTTCGATTCGGGCGGGATGTTCTTCAGCAGGTAGTCGGGCAGGCCCTCGGCCGTAAAGCTGCTGACGTTGTTGGCGCAGGCGCCGAACCCGTGAGTGTAGACAAAACGGGTGTTCTGCCAGGTCTTGGCCTGGTCGGGCAGCTTGTTCTGGTTGAGTTCCCGCCATGAGAGCATGATCTGCTGAAGCTTTCCGCCGAGGACGTACCTGTCGACATCCACGTCCGGAAAGCTGTAATACGTCCTCAGCACCTGGTTTTGCGTATTGGTGGTCTGGAGCACTTCCCAGTCCCAGAGCCTGACGCTGTCGAGGACCGTCCGGTTCCTCGCGACCGCGGCCGGGTCGAGGGAGTCGCTGGCGGCGTACTGACTCCTCGTCATCCGGCTGTCGTCCACTCCGTAGCCGGTGCGGGTATTCGCGATATCCAGCGATATGTACGGACGTTCGCGTTCTATTTCGTTTGACCGCATTTTGTAAGCCTGGACGATCTTCGGCACGGCCACCACTCCGCCGACCCAGAAGACCGTGCAGCCGGCCACGCCGATTATGCATGCATATATGGTCATTCTCAGGGAATGGATCCTTGACGCCGCAAACAGGGCCATGGCGAAAAACACCAGAGATCCGGCGACCGCCCTGTACGCCGGGATCCGGTAGTGAACGTCGACGTAATTGGCGCCGAAAACCGTCCCCTTTGACGTGTACAGAAGCCCCCACATAGCTGAGAGGACGTCCGGAATCATGAAGAAGAGATATAATCCTCCTATGAATGCCAGGTGTGAGAGTCCGTTATTTATGAGCCCGCGCCACTCTTCCCTTGTGCGCGACCCGATTTTTTTCAGAAACCCGCCGATCTGCAGGCCGTAAACCGCCGCCGTTATCGCCGCCATCACCGCAAGCACTTTCAACAGAAAGCCGTTCACCAGCTCAATCGCCGGCAGCAAAAAGACATAGAAGCTTATGTCACGGTGGAACACGGGATCCTGCGAGGCAAAGGGAGTGTAGTTGAGAGCGGCGCAAAGTGTCAGCCAGCCCGCTTTCAGCGGGGCCGCGAGCAGGAACGCCGCGATTACGGCAAAGACCGTTGCCGCAATGAAGATGTTCTGAAAATCCGCTTTATCCTTTAGATTGATCCTCCGTTTCAGGAAGGCAATGTTTGCGTAAAACGCCGCGAGAGCAGTCAGGAACGCGCACAGCCAGGCCGTCCAGCCCCATTCCAGGCTCTTGATGAATACCGGAAGATAGCCGACATCGGAGAACCAGAGCGCTTCGGTGTAGAAATTGACCGCGGTTCCGGCCCCGACGTAAATAATCAGTCCGATAACGGAGAGCGTGACCGCAAGCCTGATGCTTGTTCGCGACGGCGCCCGGCCGGCGCCGAATGCGGCATTCCGCTTCTTCACGATCAGCCTGATAAGTGGAGCGGACCAGAGCAGCATCCAGGCGATGAACAGGACAAAGGTGAACATTTCTCATTACCTCCGAATTTGGGCATTCTTCAGCCTGTAAATATCTCCCGGAAAATATATAATCTTTTTCTCTAAAAATAAAGAAGGCTCCCCATGCACGACGGGGAGCCTTTCAAATCAAAACGGCAACAAAGGTTATTTTTTCTTGCCCTTCTTGGCAGGCGCCTGTACGGCTTCCTTGAGCGCCTTGCCGGCGGAGAAGGTTACTGCCTTTCTTGCCGGGATCTTGATTTCCGCGCCCGTTTGCGGATTGCGGCCGGTCCTGGCTTTCCTCTCGGTCACACCGAACGACCCGAAACCGACGAATGTAACCTTGTCGCCGGACTTCAGTGCGCCCGTAACGCCTTCCAGGAAGGAATTGGCCGCCTTTTCGGCCTGTGCCTTGGTAACGCCTGCATCTTTCGCAATCTTGTCCACCAGTTCTGCTTTTGTCATTGATTTCTCTCCTTTTTTGTACACCGTGGCCTCCACCGGTTCCGTTCTCATAAAAGCAGCGAAATAGCGGGTTCCCGGCTATCGCAAACAGCTAACTAACTATATAACTGATTTTATGCGGTTTGCAACGCAAAAATGCACGTTTTTTCTATTTTTTTTGCTGATCGGAACTCGTAAACGCCCCAGACTTGTACTTTTACGTTGTCCCCGAGTTGGCCGCCGCGCGCACAAATCATTCTAACTTAACAATTTTATTGATTATTTATCTTGCCTTGTCAGAGTGATCCTCAAAAAAGGGAATGAAAATCAAATTTTAAAAAAAATCGAAAAAATTTTATCCGCCGGTTGTCAATGCCTGATTTATTGGTTGATGGAACGCCAAAAGATTGTAAAATATGTATATAATAAACTGACCGGTTTTATCTTAATGTGAAGCCGGTTTGAAAACCTCAGCTTCAAATTTTGAGGTTGAAATGTATGCACGGTCAATTTCCGGAATATTCGTGCTTTGGGCTTGTTAAATTGTTCTTGGGCAAAATATGGGAGATATCGAAATGAGCCAAGTGATAAATGTCAGGATATGGGAGCCGGTCCCGCAGCATGTCAGGATCAACCGGTATGAGGTCCCCCTGACGTCCGTATTGAGGGCTTACCATCTCGGAGACATAATCAGCACGGACGTCACTTTCAACAGGGAACTGGAAGTCGAATTCGCCGAGTTGGAAGTGGAAATCGACAACCTCGACGAAGGCATTAATACGGTGAAGCGCGTCCTCGAACAGGCAGGCGCTCCGGCCGGCTCGGAGATGAGGTTATCATCGGACGGCAAAGAGACGGTTATTCCTTTTGGCAAAAAGGAAGGGCTCGCAATATATCTGGACGGAGTCAACCTGCCCGATGACGTGTACGAAACGTGCAATCTCAACGAGCTCGCAGGGCTGATTGCCGGAGGACTGGCTTCAACGGGAGCGGAAATACGGGGTTCATGGGTCGGTCGCAATGAAACTTCGCTCTATATCTACAGCCCCTGCGCCGAAACGACCTACGAAACCATAGAGCCGGTCCTGTCCGCCTATCCCCTCTGCCAGAGCTCGCGAATCGTCATACGCCACGGCAATCCGAACCTTAATCCGCGCACCGTGAGGCTGCCGCTTCACGAAAAGGATGAAGCAGCCAGGATTTACTTCTACGGAAAGACGGCGGGATCGGGCTGAGATATATACTTCCCGCGTTCAGGGCATTCGGAATGTCACCTCCAGGGCCGGTGCGGGCACCAGCATGAGTTCACGATCATGCGCCCGAAACGCGAGATGGCGCGGCCGGCCCTGTTTCGCCGGATGAAAAATGAGTGCAGCACTATCCCCGCGCTGAACCCGCCCGCATGCGCCCACCAGGCCACACCACCCACTGAGCGCGCATCCGCCAGTGATAGAGTGCCGCTGAATACCTGCATGAACGCCCAGAACACCAGATAGAGCACCGCCGGCAGCTCGAAGAAGAACGGAAAGATCAGCACTGGAACCAGCACTATCACCCGGGAACGCGGGAAGAGGATAAGGTATGCGCCCATGACGCCCGCAATGGCCCCCGAAGCGCCGACCGTCGGAATCGTGGAATGGGGGTTGGTGAACCAGTGCACCACCCCGGCAACCAGTCCGCACAACAGGTAGAAAACCACGAAACGGACCGGACCCATCCTGTCTTCCACATTATCCCCGAATATCCAGAGCGCCCACATATTGCCTATGATGTGCAGCCAGCCCGCGTGCAGGAACATGCTCGTCAGCAGCGGCCAGTAGTTGTCGACGGGAAAACCGAACCAGAGCGCCCAATTGGGGTGTGAAAGACGGGCCGGCACGATTCCGAACAGCTGGAAGAAGTGGTCCCGCACCGGCGGAGGCATCCTGAGCTCGAAGATGAAAACCACACAGTTGACGATTATCAGCAGCACGGTCGCTATGGGCGGATGCTGGCTGGGAATAGTGTCGCGGATCGGGAACATAATTAAATCCTGTAATTAATTTTTCGACCTTACCATGCGTTAATTATAGATGCAATGCGTCAATCCGCAATCTCGCCAGGTTCTCGCGCTCTTCAACCGGGAACCGGGAATGATTCCCTGTGATTGTCCGTGTGAATCCTCACTGACTTGATTCAATATGGGATATAATGGTTCCAGACAGAAAGCCCTGCTCGGGAGAAACGAGGAACCAGACATGGACAAATTATCGATCGTTCGGTTTATATTTCTTTTTACGGCTGCATTGACTCTTTCAAGCTGTATCGTGGAAGAAGGGGGACGAAGGCACGAGGAACAAGGTTACTCTGACGAACATCATGACGAGCATCACGAACATCATGAAGATCACGGGGATTACGGCGGATATCACTAATATACGGAAATATCGGTCCTGTTCCGGGAAGTGAAGACAATACATATGTTAAACCGGTTTCACATTAAATAAGCAAGCGTATTCTGCGTTGTAGAATTTCTAAATTCATGTTCACCGATATGATTTGAAACAATTCCGCGAAGCGCTTTACAAAGACAGAACCATGCAGAACGATAAAATGCCGCTTTTTCAGCTAAAGATGGAGGGATGCGGCTTTTTCGTTTTGCGTACTGAGACAATATTCGAGAAAATTTTTGGGCACGCTATTGCAAACTGCGGGTGGCGAATTATCATTAAATTACCTGATTATGTCCAAACTTCCGCTGCTGCTCTTCCCCCTCCCTTGACGGGAGGGGGCGAGGGGGTGGGTGAAGCTGCAATCAGCGGAACTGTGGCGCTTTCACCGCCACCCCGACCCTCCCCCGTCAAGGGGGAGGGAGATTTTTTGGCCAGCGGAAGATAAGTACTAATCGGGTTAAATTATGATTCTTCAACTCTATAATTCGAGGAATGGCGCAGCAAAAGGTGATCCATATGAAATGCTTTTTGATGCCCGTTTTGATAATGCATCGAGAATGAATTAGGAGGAGGTATTTCGTGTCCGGACAAGGTGGGGCACAAAAGAATAAAAGCGCGTCGTTGAAAATCAGCTTAGCTGGCGCGAAAGGATTTATTCACGCTTCAGTTGCGCGCCATGGACTCTTCTCTTTTCAACCGGGATTCTACTGGCTGCTAGGGTATATCGTCATGTCGCTCGCCATAGCCAGATTCATTTTCTGGAGCCATTCCTGGAATTTTTCGTGGATGCCGGCGGGCCAGGCTAATTTCTTTTTTATGTTCTTCGTCGTTGTTCACCTGTTCATCGGTCCTTTCTGCATCCTTTTCTGCGATGCCATACAGGAAATTAAAAATATCCGGCGCCAGGTTCCCTGCCGTCCCCTTCGGGTATTCCTGAAAGACTTCATCAATGAGCATTTCACAGCCGGGTATCTGCAAAAAGGCGCAATTGTCTATTGTCTGGTATATGCGACCCTTATCAGCTATACAAATCTTAAAGCGGCAATTCCGCTTCTTAACCACAATGATTATGACCCCCTCCTGTATCGATGGGACAGTTCCCTGCTGCATGTCCTGTCGCTCGGCGGGTTCATTACAATTCCCAAGTATTCCACGGTTTCCAATTTCTTCGATATGATCTATTTTCAAATGTGGACGCTCGCATGCGTTTCGCTTGCCTTGTCTTTTCGCGACAGGGCCGTATTCTGGCGATATACCATGGCGTTGTGCCTCGCATTCGGGCTATCAATCCCGATATCAGTTTTTTTCCCCTCACTCGGCCCCGCTTTCTGGCGTCCGGGACTATTCTCTTATATCAGTAACACTAATTCAGCCGAAGTGATGAACGGCCTCTGGAAAAATTATCTCTCCTTCAAGACCAACCCGTTCGGCACGTCTATTGGCGGAGGCAACGGCATAGTGGCAATGCCGAGCCTTCATATCGCGCTCGTCTATTTATCCGTTGTTGCCCTTGAAAAACGTTTTGCCGGCCTTCGCTACATTTTACGTGGAATTCTCGCCCTCTTCGTAATCACAACGGTGTATCTCGGCTGGCATTATCTGTCGGATGGTGTTGCCGGCTTGCTGCTGGGCTGGTTGGCATACAGGATAAGCGCGTGCTGGTTTTACGAGAAGAAGGACCGCGAAGCTCTCAACACCCATCCGCAAAACCTGGTGCATGAGATTATGTAACGCTTGTCAGCTCACCTTCCCCAATTGCTGATTTAATCGCAACCTGTAGACGCACATTCAGCTTGACCGCATGTCGGGGTCGTTCAAAAGAGATCGGTTTACGGCAGCTGAAACCATTGTTTAATTAATCCTGTTTCACATTAAAAACATTGACGTTTCCCTCACTATGGAAGTATTAAAACCATGTTCATTGTGATGATTTAAATAATTCCGGAGGGAAGCCTTGGACCGCTGGTGTTTTTGAGGACCATGAAAACCGCATTTGTCAGCTGAGTGCTGATTGATGCGGTTTTTTCGTATTCGGATTGCCTCCGGACAAATGCCGCATCCGTCATTTCCGTGCACACTGGAATCCAGGGATTTCAGACGTATTTTGGACCGCAGAAAAATGTATGAAGTGTGTTGGCCGGAAGGCTGTCCAATATCCCTTTTGGAATGATGGCCAATCTTGTTCTTGTTTCAAAATTAATTAGTTACGTAAATTCTGTTCATATGGATGAATGCGGCATGGAAATTAGATTGGATGTTGGCCGGGTCTGATCAATAACGTTCGCGCGACGCGTCGCGCGAACGGGAGCCGCGGGTGACACGCCGACAAGCGACGCGCACAC
>DASRZQ010000148.1:0-6405 GCA_035686205.1 Geobacteraceae bacterium | reverse complement strand
CATGTACCGCCGGGCGTTTCGCGGCAAGAGCACGATGTTATCACGTAGTTGTTCCCTGATAATGAAAAGCCTTGGCAAAGCGTCGATGACCCAATGATAATAGTTCCTTGCCGACCATGGATCAAAAACAAGAACGCATGTCTCTTCGGCGCCGGCAAATACTTTTTTGTAAAACAGATTAACTTTTAGAAGATACAGTTTATCGTATTTTTTTACCAGCTGAGATGTAACGAAAGCTTTGTTAAACTTCTTCAGGAGACTAAATACAACGCCTTTATCTGTTACGTTCACGTCATGTAACTTGAAAATTTCCCGGTCATTGGTACGATAATTCTCCCACGGGAGAAACCAGTTCTCATCCGACGGATCAAAATTGACAGGGCGCCTTACCTTGACAGGCCTGGATTCAGCAAGTTTTTTGACTAGTTCAATTTTCAATTGCCGCACACTCATTCAAATTTTGTTTTTCTTGCCGAAAAAACGTTTAATTGCCGCTTGTGATGGAATTATTCAGAAATTCGCACCAGTTTTTTTTCCATTTCAAAAAGTTTTATGTATTTCAGAAACACGCCATGAGCTTCTTCAACGCATATTACAAAGCCGGCAAGTCCGTCCAGGAATCCGAGTCTTATGAAATAACGATAAACAAATGCGTAAATCGGACGAAGCGTAAAGTCTACAAAATGTGCTTTCCTGCCGCTGTTGAAGTGATCTCCGGCCGTGGCGGTGGAATAAGCGTTCTTTGTATTTGCAAAATGGCTGATGTCGCAATAAATGTAATGAACCAGATCGTTTTTCAGCCTTCCCAGGGAACCTGGCAACTTGACCACGTCATGGGGATTGTAACCGCCCCAATGGCACCGGTCCTTGCGGAAAAGGCGTATTTTGCGGTCTGGATACCAGCCGGAATGTTTTATCCATCGTTTCATGAAAAAATGCCGTCGCGGCATTTCAAAGGCGTCATGCGGAGTATTTGCCAGATCGAGCGCGATTATTTCATCACGAAGTTCCGGAGTAACCCGTTCGTCGGCATCCATGCTCAGGACCCACGTGCTGGACGCCTGGTCCGTGGCGAACTGGCTCTGGGCTATGTGTCCTGGCCAGTCCCTTATGAAGATTCTGTCCGTAAACTTTTTTGCGATTTCGATGGTTCTGTCGGTGCTGCGCGAATCAACCACGACAATCTCATCCGCCCATGAAATGCTCTCCAGACATTCCTCGAGGTTTTTCTCTTCGTTCCTGGTCCTGACGATAGCGGAAATTTTTGATTTTACCGCTTTATTTTTCATCTGATTTCCCTTGATCCTGAATTTCTTATCAATTCATCCAGGGCCGAGTAAATTTCTTCAGGATGTTCCGGCTTGTAAAACACCTTGTTTAAGCTTGGGAAAACCGGGTAATAGTCAGTCACGGCGACTTCCCGGAAATACATGCCGATTGAACGTTTTTTCAGAAGATTAGCCAGATGAAGCGGCCCGGTATCGTTGCCGACGTAACCCCGCGAATAATGAAGCAACTGTGCTCCCTGGGTCAGATCCAGCTTCCCCCTGAAATCCTTGAAATAGGGTTTATCCGGCAATTCGGGCTGGTCATTGAGTCCCATGAAAGCGATAATGAGGCCATATTCCTTATGCGCCTTTTCGGCAAGATCGATAAAGTGTTCTTCTTTCCAGCGCCTGTCGGAATTGTGTTTTTTTCTGCCGGAAGCGGCTTCCATGCAAAAAACAAGATAATCCTCCGCAATGGGAGGAGTACAGTCAAACAAATTATCATCAAATGACAGGCTGGAACTGTCAAACTGGAATGTTTTACGAATTTGTTCTACCGTATATCCCAATTCCAGGCACAGGCCGAAATGCTTAATTGCAAATTTTGTAAAATGTAATTCATCTCTCAGGAAAATCACCAGTTCTTGAGGCATACCTGATGAAGGTTCCGGGTACAGCAGATATGGCATGTTTACGGAATAACGTAACAACTTCTTATTGATTGTCTGCAACCCATATGTAGTCTTTGCGTGAAATCCCAGATTTTTATTGGTTGTAGACAAAAAGAAAACTTTTTCTGCCGGATTAATCCAAGATTTGATTTTCAAGTAGATATTGATCTGTGACACATTGAATAAGTTCAAGGCATCAAGAATCCGAATCATGGGAACATGAGTAAGCATTCTGTATGCAATATCATCAGAGGCAAACTTCGCATCCAGCTGTTTCAGGCAAAGCATTGCCGGCAAAGTCAAAATAATATCTCCAATTCGATTAGGAAGAACTATGTCAACTTTTTTATTAATCACATTACCCTCTAGAAATAATTTTTTGATTCAAATAATAAAAGAATTACGTTGAGTGTTAATTGAAGAAACTATTGCATTTTAAGATCTGCACGGCAATTCATCGACAACGGACCTAATCTCCTGCAAAACCTCACTGGCACTTATGGCTTCCATACACTCCGGCACATTACGTTTAGATGGGTTGCACTCCTCAAAGAATTTTTGTCTGCATGGACTGCAAGAAAGGTGTTTGTAGATAACCCGGCATTTATCGCCCCAAGGTCCGAATTTTACCGGCGATTGAGGCCCGAAGAGGGCAACTAGCGGCACCCGCAAAGCCGCCGCCAGATGCATTATCCCGCTGTCATTGCAAACAAGAAGAGTGCACCTGGACAAAAGGGCCATGGTTTCCCGAAGGGTTGTATTGCCGATAGCTATGACAGGTTGAGGATTTATGCTCTTCTGCAGGAGCTCGACATTTTCGGCATCCCTTTTCCCGCCAAAAATGAGTATCCGTGCTGCATATTTCTGCTGCAGTTTGTTCGCCAGCTCGGAGAAGTTGTCCAGGTGCCATGCCCTTGGCGGATTGGCGGTGAATGGATGCAGGGCGATGATCTTTTCTCCGTTTGTTATGCCACAATTTTGCAAAAAATTGTCGGCAAATGACTTTTCTTCCTCCGTAAGCCACGCTTCCAGGTAATCATCGACAACCGGCATATTATCCGCACGCAAAACATCCAGGAAATTCAGCACTTCATGCTGATCGTGCCTGTATGGAACTCTTTTCGTCAGGAGAAAACCCCTTCCTTCGGTATCGAAACCGATCCGCTCGGGAGCGCCTGTCAGACGGGCAATAATCGCGCTGGAAAACGAGCGTTTCAGGACATATACCTTGTCAAAACGTTTTCCCCGAAGACTCTTTATAAATCCCCACTTTTGAGCTAATGTCCGGTGCTCTCCCCGGCTGTCGGCATGAATTGTGACCGGGTCCCAGAAAATCAGATCATCGACATATGGAATGCCTTGAATCACATCGGAAGAACCGGGCGCAACAGCCCATGCGATATACGCCTCCGGCTCGGCCATGCGCAGGTTCCTCATAAAAGGAACCGTGAGCACCGTATCGCCGATGAACCGGTAACGAAGCACAAGGATCCGCTTCTGATCACCGCTCCTCACTCCTCATTCTCCATCGGTTTCTTCCGCCTCATCCACAAGCATTACCGGGATGCCGTCTCTGACAGGATATTTGAGACTGCAGGCCGGGCAGACAAACCCTGTTTCGTCATCTAGAAGTATTATGTCGCCTTTGCATTTCGGGCATACGAGAATATCAAGAAGTTCTTTGGAAATGGTCATTTGCTTTCCCCGCAACATATTATCTTTTCAAGCCTGACAGCAAGTGGATTCATGTCATGGATTTTCACTTCCAGGACTGATGAGTAAATCTTTCCCAGCCTTTGCCTGTATGCCGATAATTTAACCGAGTCCTTTTCCGTTGTAATGAGATAATCAGCACTGGCGGATTTCGAAACGGATATTATTTTGGAAATTTCTTTTTCTCCATAATTGCAGTGATCTTGGAAACGAATCTTTTCCAGGATGTCCAGGCCCGCCTTGTCGAGCATCGCGAAAAACGAATCAGGTTCCGCGATTCCGGCAAATGCCGTGCCTCGCTTTCTCGACAGGCTCGATATCGGAACCGTCTCTCCGCCGGGCGCCCGGACCATATCGGCAATATCGTGAAAAGCAGTGCAATAAGGGATTCCCGGGAAGTGGTCAAAAACATCCTTAGACTCACAGCGGGTGTAAATTATTAAATCAGCCCGTTTTATCTCTGATCGCGGCTCCCTCATCAGCCCTGCCGGCAGGACCCGTCCGTTCCCAAGCGGCCTTTCATGATCCATGAGCAGGATATTAAGGTCCCTATACAGGCGCAGATGCTGAAAACCGTCATCCATGATGAAAATATCGGGTTTCAGTCTTTCCATGGCAAGAATTCCCGCGGCATAGCGGTCTGCGCCTGTAATTACCATGAGACCGGGATTCTTCTCGGCAAGCATGTAAGGTTCGTCGCCGGCTTCGTCGGGAGACATGAGCAGGTTCAGACCATCCGACACAATGCCGGGTCTCCCTTGCGCCGATCCGCGATAGCCGCGCGACAGGACGGCTACCCGTTTCCCCCTGTCGAGACAGTACCGGGCAATCAATTCAACAATCGGGGTTTTGCCGGTACCTCCCGCTGTTATGTTACCCACGGATATTACCGGTTTCGGCAATCGTTTAGTGTATAACAATCCAAGACTATATGCAAGAATCCGCAGGCGCAGAATCGCTTCATAGGATATTGCGGGTATTCCCATAAGCGATATCAGGATCCGGGCATCGGCTCCCTGGCGCTTACCGCTCAATATGTCTCTGCAATAATGTTCAGCGAGCATCTTGTCCTGTAAGATAACCGGAAATTATTTCCATGTGCCGTTCTGTTGAACCGCTGTTTTTCTCCAGAATTCTCGCCCCATTTATGCCCATGTCCCTGCGCTTTTCGTTATCTCCCATCAATGAACATGCGGAGGACACCATTTGCGCTTCATTTTCGACCTGGACACCGGCATCCGACCTGACGATAAGCGACGCAATTTCCCTGAAATTATTCATGAATGGACCAAAAAGAACCGGCACGCCCATAGATGCGGGTTCCAAAAGGTTATGCCCGCCGACCGGGACCATGCTGCCGCCCACAAAAACCAGGTCTGACAAGGCATACAGGCTCATCAGTTCGCCAACGGTATCCAACAGAAGGGCCTGACCGCATCGGAGAGCAGAATCCTGACTTTCCAGGGCAGAGCGCATTTTAAAAGGGATGTCCTCTTTTCGCAGAATTTCCGCTACTCTTTCTGCCCTTTCCGGATGGCGGGGCGCGATGACAAGAAATATATTCCCGTTATTTCGCAACAGATTTTTATAAGTATTTATTACGAGCTCTTCTTCTCCCTGGTGCGTGCTGCCCCCGGTAAAAACGGAAGCCGACGCAGGTATACGGTACGTTTTCCTCAGCAAATCAAGTTTTTCCCGCGACAAGCGGACAACCGGCATGTCATATTTCAGGTTCTTCGTCACGTGAACGCTTGACGGCATGGCTCCCATGGCAACAATGCGCCGCGCATCCTCGTCAGTTTGCATGCAGAAAGATGAGATATTTGCGAGCACCCTGCGAAAGACCCACTCAAGTCGCATATATTTTTTGTATGATCGGTCCGAGATGCGGCCGTTGACCAGAATAACCGGAATCGAACACCTGCGGGCTTCTCTCAGGAAATTGGGCCAAATCTCCGTTTCCACAATGATTACCGCTGCAGGCTTCACCGCATCCATTACCTTTCTCACGGCAAAACTGAAATCGAACGGGAAATATATGCAGAGATCGGCCTCGGCAATCTTCAGGGATACGCTTCTGCCGGTTTCCGTCACATTTGAAAGAATGACTTTTTTTTGAGGATAAGTTTGTTTTAAGGCTTTGAGCAGAGATTTAACGGCATTTGTTTCCCCAACGGAAACGGCATGAACCCAGATTGTCTCGCTGCCGGCGATTTTTCCGAGCTCGTCGGCGGAAAGAATACCGAAGCGGCTTTTCAAAGCGGTGGGTCGTCCCCTTTTCAGGGATTTAACTAAATAGTAAACGGTTATTATGGGAGCAGCCAGTAAAAGGAGTAAATCATATATGAAATAGATAAACATGTCCGACTTTTCCCGTCAATGACCCGCACACAATGACCCCGATTCAATTTTTTTGCGAATGAGCATGAGGTGCGCATGCAGGCTGCTTCCCTCATGCAGGCCAATGCTTGATATTAGATTGAAGCGAACTGCATTTCGTAAAGTTTTCTGTACAAGCCGCCCTGTTCGAGCAATTGCCGGTGATTCCCGGACTCAATAATTTGTCCCTTGTCAATCACGACGATCTTGTCCGCGTGCAAAATAGTTGAAAGACGATGGGCAATGACAAACGTGGTGCGGTTCGCCATCAGGTTGTTCAGGGCCCCTTGGACCATCTGCTCACTTTCGGTATCAAGGGCACTGGTTGCCTCATCCAGTATCAAAATCGGCGCATCCTTGAGGATGGCCCGGGC